>JBGQDM010000010.1:0-49937 GCA_041495845.1 Terriglobia bacterium
AAGACCTACGACATTGAAGTGTGGCTGCCCGGGCAACAACTGTTTCGCGAAATTTCCTCCTGCTCGAACTTTGAATCGTTTCAGGCGCGTCGCGCCAATATTCGTTTCCGCCCGGAAGGGAAGAACAAGACCGAGTTTGTGCATACCCTGAATGGCAGCGGTCTGGCCGTCGGCCGCACCTGGGTGGCGATTGTCGAAAACTACCAGCAGGCCGATGGTAGTGTCATCATTCCAGAAGCGCTCCGTGCCTACGTGGGCGCCGAGCGCATCACTCCAAGGAGGTCGTGAGCCATGGCTCCAATTGCCAGCGGCGGAAGGGAACTACTACACTGGCAGTCGGCATCCGGACCGCCGCCCGTGAAATCCATCTGGCGCACAATTCGCGGCTACATCTGGTGGTCGTACGAGCGTGGCAGCCTGCACTACGATATCCTCGTCACGCTCATCCTGATTTTCGTTTTCTTTTCCCCGTACATCATCAATTTCAAAGACCGCCCCATCGAGCACAATCCGCAATCCACCGGCGTGGTTGTCGCCGCTGACGGCAAGGGCGGTTTCGTTTACAGCATTGAGGCGTCCGCAGTGCAAGGCGCGAACGACGGTGACCTTCGCCGCTCTCTCCTCCGCATCATTGAGCCCATCGCCGGCGAAGTCACGATTACCCGTTATGAGGCGGTCAAAGACCACGCCGGGCGCATCCAACAATACAAGGTTTGGGTAGAGCGCTGAGCGCTCGCGCCCGGAGGATGGGCTTCATGTTGATCTGGCGGAAACACGTGCTGGCTGCTGCGGCGTTCCTTGCGCTGGCCTCGCCCCTCGCCGCGCCCGCGCAGTCGGACGCTGCTCCGCTCGAGCACGTGCTCACGCAGATGGACTCCGCCGCCGCTAGTTTTCGCAGCCTCGAAGCCAGCTTCGTTTGGGACCGCTACGAAAAAGTGGTCAACGACACCGACACGCAAAAGGGAAGAATTTTCTACCGCCGCCAGGGCGCGGAAATCCAGATGGCGGCTGACATCACCGATGCGGCCGGCAAATCCAGTAAGACTGTGCTCTTCAGCGAAGGCAAAATTCAGATGTTCGAGCCCATTACGGATCAGGTGACGGTCTACAACGCGGGCAAGAACCGCTCGGAAATCGAGAGTTTCCTGGTGCTCGGTTTCGGTGGCCGCGGCCACGATCTGCTCAAGTCCTACGACCTGAAGTATCTCGGCGGGGAAAAAATTGATGGGGTGGACACCGCGAGACTCGATCTTGTTCCCAAGTCAGTCAAGCTTCGCGATACGTTTTCCCATATCCTGCTCTGGATTGACCCGGCCCGCGGCATCTCCCTGCAGCAGCAACTGTTCGAGCCCTACGGCAACTACCGCCTGGCCCATTACACGGAAATCAAGCTCAACCAGAAGCTTCCAGACAACGCCTTCAAACTCAAGACCGGCCCCAAGACCCGCATCGTGTCGCCGCAGGGATAGCAAGTGTGGCGCAGGTAGCCTGCCCTCGAGCCGCAGGGCATACCCCTCGCGATTTTCCGTTCCTGAAATCCCGCCTCCCGCGCTATACTGGCCAACAATCGGATGATGCCCCAAACCCCGTAATGGCCAAGGTTTTCACCATTCCAGTGGTTCCGCGCGTCAACCGCCGTCAGCGCAAGGACGGCGGCGATCCGCGCTACGTGGAAGGGCAGCGCATCATCGTGGAAGCCATGAAGTATCTGGCCCAGGCCGACCCCGTCGGCAACAAGTCTGCCGTCGAACTGCTCTCTGAACATTTCCGCACCCGCTTCCGCATGAGCGACTCGCCCCTGGGTTAGCCCTCACTGCTGCGAAACTCAACGAAGTCCCAGCGAACTTGTTCGTCTCTGCGTTCTCTGCGCCCTCTGCGGTTGGCTCAGTCTCTTGTGACCCGGAGACATCTTCCATTCTTCATTTTTTCGCAGCTCAAGCCCTCCGTTTTCTGGTAGGAAAAATCCCGCTAAACTTTTGATTCCCCATCACTTTCCCCTTGACATCACCGGTGATGAAGATAGAATTTTGCGCTAGTCACATAAACGTGTGATCGTCGTCACATGCAACTGTTCGAGGAGAAGGTCCCCATGATGCGTAGCTCCCGTCTGCGGTGGTTGGTAGTGGTTTTAGCTGCTTTGGCGCTGTCTGTTCCTGCGCTCGCCCAGAAGATCACCGGCGATATCGCCGGCGACGTGACCGATAAGTCTGGCGCAGTGGTTCCCGGCGCCACGGCCACGGCCGTCAGTGTCGGTACCAATCTGACCCGTAACGCCGCCACCAGCAATACCGGCAGCTTCCGCATCAACGATCTGCCCATCGGCACCTATAAGGTTTCGGTAGCGAAGGAAGGCTTCAAGACCACGCAGCGCACCATGGAGGTTTCAGCGTCGGGCTTGACCCACGCTGATTTCGCGCTCGAAGTCGGCCAGCGCAGCGAGACCGTGACCGTCGAAGGCGCGGCGCCACTGGTCGAGTTCGCTCCCAACAACAACAACTATGTGGACAATGCCAAGATTGAAACCGTTCCGCTGAATGGTCGCGACTTCAACTCGCTGCTGGCCATCACGCCCGGCGTGCAGAGAGCTCCTGGTGGCGGCTTCCTCGCTATCAGCATCAACGGTTCGCGGACCACCTCAAACAACTACCTGATTGATGGCCTCTACAATAACGACCGCTACTACGGAGACGCTTCACTCGGTCAGACTGGCGTGCTGGGTATCCCGGCCGCCATCTTTCCTCCGGAGGCGATTGCGGAATTGAACGTTCAGGAAACGCCCTCGGCGGAATTCGGCGTCAAGGGTGGCGCGCCCATCAATATGGTGATGAAGGGTGGCACGAACACTCTTCATGGGACGGCGCAATATACCCGGCACACTGATTTTGCGGACGCGGCGAATTTCTTCTCCAAGTTTACCGGTTGCACCGATGTTCCCAGCCCGTGTCACCCCACCCCGATCCGCAACCAGCAGTTCGGCGCCACCATCGGCGGCCCTATCTTCAAGGACAAGACGTTCTTCTTCGGTTTCTACGAAGGCCAGCGCGCGGTCACACTAGCCACCAAGGGTCAGATCGTCCCTGCGTCAGAAGACGCTGCTCTCGCCCTCGCAGCCGTGGGAGGCTTTGCGGGCACTCCGGGGAGCTTGGCGACGGTAGTCGGCAGCAATCTTTTCAAGCTTTTCCCGACGGCTACGCATTTGCCTAACCTAGAGCCAGGCCATGAAGGTGAGTTCCTTGACGTGGGCCGGCTGGTGACCAACGTCCCTACGACCGACAGCATGAACGCGTTCGGAATCAAGATTGATCATCGCTTCAGCGCCAGCCACTCGATCTCAGGTAAGTACATCTTCGGGGACAGCCTGCAGTCCGCTCCCAACATCGGCCTGCCGGCGGCTGCTCCGAATTCTCAGGACCTGTTCAACTCCGTGGCGCCGAGTCGCACGCAATTGGCCGGCTTGAGTCACGTCTGGAATATTGGCAACAATAAGGTGTTGGAGAGCCGTTTCGGCTGGAACCGTTTTGCCCAGATCATCACAGTCAACAATTCAATCGACCCCAGGGCCCTGGGAATCGATACCGGTCAACTGTCTTCCGCAGATTTCGGGGTGCCGTACCTATACCTGTCGAACCTGGGTTACGGCGGCTACATCGGTGGCGTACAGGGCTATCCCATTACCACCCGGCCCGATCAGACTTATGACTGGTCGGAGCATTTCAGCTGGGTGAAGGGAAACCACACCATCAAGTTCGGTGGGAATTATCAGACGGCTTATACCAACAGCCTCCGCAACCGAGCGCGGACCGGCATTGCGCTGGGTTATACCAACAGCGACACGGTTTCGATTCTTGAGCAGTTGCTGCTGGGGAAAGTCGACAACGTCAACCGAAACTTTGGCGATACCCACCGCCACATCCGGCAGAAAGCGTTTGGACTCTATGCGCAGGATGAGTGGAAAATCAAGCCACGTCTCACCTTGACCTACGGCCTGCGCTGGGAGCTCAACGCACCCCTGAGCGAGCAGAACAGCCTCGGGGCGAACTTTATTCCAGGCCGTGGCCTGATCACGCTCGGCCAGGGGATTAGTTCTCTCTACAACCGGGACGTGGCCGACTTTGGGCCTCGCGTAGGGTTCGCCTGGGACATTTTTGGCAACGGCAAGACGGCGCTGCGCGGCGGGTACTCCCTAACCTACGATGTGCCTAATTTTGGGACGCTCGCGGCGCCTTACAGTTTTGCCAGGGCGCGAGCCGGCTCTTTTACGCAGCCCTTCCAGGGGGGTGTTTCCTCCAACGGAGTCTCTCTCTCTCCGAACAACGGCACTTGCCCTGCTAGCGATCCGAGCTGCGATCCATCTTTCCCTGACTTGAATCCCGACCCATTCACCGGGGTGTGCAGTGATCCGAATAACCCCAGCACGTCCCCCGGCGATTTCATGTGCATTGACAACGCTACTTTCGGCCCGGCGTTCGGAAACGACACCAGCGGCACGCCACCCTTCAACGCGTTCTCAGTGGTGCGCAACTTCAAGACGCCACGCACTCACAATTACAATCTGAGCATCCAGCGCGAGGTGACGCACAATCAGGTGCTGACCGTCGGTTATTCCGGGTCTTACGGGCAGAACCTGGTCATCCTGAGCGACATCAATGCCAGCCCCTTAGGGGGTGGGGACCAGCCGTTTGAAGCGGCGTTCCCGGGTCAGTTCAATCACATCATCCAGGCTACCAACCTGGGCTACTCCCGCTACGACAGCTTGCAAGCCTCGTTCAACCAGCGCAACTGGCACAACATCAACCTGACTTACAACTACACCTTCAGTAAGTGCCTTGACACCAACTCCGTGAATCGCGGTGGCGCGGGCGTAGGTGGCTATCCCCAGATCAACAACGACGGCGTGCATTTCCGCGCCGACGGCAGCCCGATTCCCAATGTGGCCGACAACCGCGGGCTGTGCGACCACGACGTGAGGCACAACTTTAACGTTAGCGGACTTTACTCGATCCCGACGTTTCACGGCGTCCCTAAGGTAATCGGCCAAGGCTGGCAGCTCAGCACCATCTATACCGCAATCAGCGGTCGGCCTTTTACACCGGTCCTCGGTTCGTCCGACGTTTCGGGCCAGGGGCTGATCGCCAGCTCGCTTCGTCCGTCCTGGGACGGAACACCCATCAAGTACAACACCCGCGACCCGAATCACTATGTCGTTCAGGGCTTCATTGACGACAGCGGCGCATTCGACGCGAATTTGCTCGACCCGTGCGGCCGGAGCCCGTTCGCGACACTTCCAGACAACACCCCCAACGACCCGAACGACAACCCACCCAACCCGGCCTTTGATGGCGACGTAGGCAGTTCGCTTCCAGTCACTCCATTCTTTACCCCGTGCACGGGTACGGTTGGGAATTCTCGGCGGAACATGCTGATTGGTCCGGGCCTGAGCCAGTGGGACATTACCGTGATCAAGGACACTAAAATTACCGAGCGGTTCACGGTGCAGTTCCGCTGGGAGGTGTTCAACATTTTCAATCGCGCAAACTTCCACTACTTCCCGGACAACACGCTGAGCCAAGGCTCGTTTTCAACGATCAGCAAGACTTCCGATGTGGCCTCGGGCAACCCCGTGGTCGCTCAAGGCGGTCCGCGCAATATGAACTTCGCTTTGAAGATCATCTTCTAGGCGAACGACAACCGGAGCACTTTCCAGGGAGAGTCAGCCTCGTGCTAGACTCTCCCTTTCCTTTTCTCCCTATGCCGGGCCGCCGCTCGTTTCTGTTGCTTCTCGCGCTGTTACTTCCTGCTCTCGCACCGGCTGCCCCGGGCCCGGCTGCGCCCGCGCCACCGCCCAACATCATCCTGATCACGCTCGACACTACTCGCGCCGACCGCATGGGCTTTCTCGGCTCCACGCGCGGACTGACGCCGCATCTTGACGCTCTGGCGGGTGATGGCATCGTCTTTACCCGCGCTTACGCTCAGGTGCCGCTGACCACGCCTTCCCACGCCACGCTTCTCACCGGCACCTATCCCCAGTTCAACCACGTCAACGATCTGGGGAAGCCGTTGCCGCCCGGCCTGCCCTATCTTCCCGACCTACTGCGGCGCCGGGGTTATCGGACGGCGGCGTTTGTCGGATCGCTCATCCTCGATCCCGCCAATGGTCTGGCGCCGGGCTTCGAGCGCGGCTTTGACGTTTACGACGCCGGTTTCCGCCTGCGCCGCGGCAAAGAAGACCGTTACAAAAGCATGGAGCGCCGCGCCGGCGAAGTCGTCGCCCACGCTCTGGCTTGGCTGCAGAACGCCCCGCGCCAGCCTTTTTTCCTCTGGGTGCACCTCTACGACGCGCACGATCCCTACGAGCCGCCACCGCCTTTTGCTGAGCGCTTCAAAGCCGAGCCCTACGACGGCGAGATCGCCTACACCGACGATGCCGTCGGCAAGCTGCTGGCCGCCCTGCGCACCCGCGGCCTCTATGCCGGCTCGCTCGTCGCCGTCATGGCCGACCACGGCGAGGCTTTCGGCGAGCACGGTGAATACACGCACGGCATTTTCCTTTACGATCCCACGATCCACGTGCCGCTGCTCTTCAAGCTGCCGCGTAACCGCTACGCCGGGGCCCGCGTTGAGTCACGCGCCGGGTTGGTAGACGTGATGCCGACCATCCTGCAAGCCGCCGCGATGCCTGTACCCAAGGAGCTGCAAGGGGTTTCGCTGCTGGCAAACATCAAAGCCCACGCGCCGGCTGCGGCCGCGAAAAATTCCCCGGCACCAGCTCGCGCCGCTCCGGTTGACGATGACCGTCCCGCCTACGCCGAAACCGACTATCCGCAGCGCGCGTTTGGCTGGAGTCCCCTGCGCGCGCTGCGGGCAGGAAAGTATCTCTACGTGCAGGCGCCACAGCGCGAACTCTATGACCAGGCGGCCGATCCGCAGGCGGAGCGCAACCTGGCAGCGACTTCTACCGCCGTGTCTGACACGCTGGCTTCCCAACTCGAAGACTTCCGGCATCGCACCTCGGCTACGGCGGCCGCCGCTGCTGCCATGCTGGATCCTGAGCAGGCGCAGAAGCTGAGCGCGCTGGGCTACGTCGCTTCGGAAACGTCGGCGGCTCCGAATCCCGGCGGGGCTGCGGCCACCGATCCCAAAGAAAAAATCGCCATCGCCAACTTGATGCATGATGCCATCCTGCTCAACGAGGAAGGCCACTACGAAGAAGCGGTTGTGCGCTTCGAGAAAGTCCTGGAGACGGAACCCAAGATTTCCATTGCGCAGATGCAGTTGGGGTCGGCGCTCACCCACCTGCGCCAGTATGACAAAGCGCTGCCCGCGCTGCGCCGCGCCGTCGAGTTGCTACCCGACAACATGATGGGCCGCTACCAGCTTGGCCTGGCGTTGTTTGAGACCGGTGACTGGCAGGGCGCCGCGCCGGAATTCGAAGCCGCGGTGGCGCGTGCACCCAAATGGACGGAGGCGCAATTTTCACTGGCCGCGGTCTGTGCCCGCATTGATCGCGTGCCGGAAGCGCTTGACCATCTCAAAATCGCGCTCACGCTCACGCCTGACCATTACCGTGCCAACCTGCTCAACGGGCGCATTCTTTCGCTGCAGGGTCATGCGGCGGAAAGCGTTCCGTTTCTGGAAAAAGCGGTAAAGGTCCAGCTCGATTCGCGCGAAGCGCACTTGTTTCTGGCCGACGCTTACGATCAGATGGGCCGCTCGCTGGAAGCGGCGCGCCTGCGTGCGGTCGCTGCCAAGCTGCCCCCGCCGCAACGCTGAGTTCCACTCCACCACGCCGCCGCCATCACCAAGATCGCGGGATAGCATTCCAGGGTGTACCGCGGCTCCGGATTTTCCAGGGTTCCCAGAAACAGCGATCGCACGACGACAAACGCCAGCAGCATCCCAAGAAAACGCACGCGACGCGCGCCCGCCACCGCCAGACCCACATACACCAGGCCCAGCAACCCGAGCGCGACTGCCCACGCGGAGCCGAGTTCGTCATCGTTGAATTCCCACCAGCGCGCATCGCTGGATAGCATTTCGGTTCGCGGGCGGAGCCACATGCTCGCGACCCGCAGCGCCGGCAACGTCACGTAATAGCGCAGGGGCGCTGCCCGCACGCGTTGCTCCGCGAGGGCGGCAAACTGCCCGTCCAGCGCGGGATCCAGGTCGTCGTCATCCTGGTTGTAAGCTTCAAACAAGGCGGCCGTGGTGGCCCGCTGCGCTGCCGAATCAAACGCCCGCGCCGGCAGTTTTGCCAGGTCAAGCGGCGCACCCGGCACCTGCCAGTACACTTCTTCCGTCGACACGTAGTCGGCGATCCAGGTCGTCACCCAGCGATTGAAGCCAGCCGGCACGAAGTCCTCCGGATCGTTGGCATAGCGCGGCGCCAGCGGCCGGAAGTGATGCATGGTATGCAGGTTGCGCATGGCCCAAGGGGCGAGCGGCGCCAGCGAAATAAGGCCCAGCACCAGCAGGGCCGAAACCGGTTGCCAACGCCGCTCCCGCACAATTCGCACCGTCAAATACAGGCCCATGCCGATCAATAACAGCCCGCCGTCGGGGCGCAGCAGGATTGCAGCCGCGGTGAACGCGCCGCATCCCGCCCAGGGCGCCAACGCATGCCAACCGGTTTTGTCGGCTTCCCACCGCGCCAGCCCTGCCACCGCAAGATCCAGCGCTACCGCTGCTGCGAATACTGACAGCGTTTCCGTCAACGCCACCGCTGAGTAATTCGCCAGAAACGGACAGAGTGCCGCCAGCGCGAACGCTGCCTGTGCCGCGCGCGTTGATCCGGTCACGCGTCTGGCCAAATCAGCGACGACGACGCAGGTGGCCAGATCAATCAGAATCTGCACGGCGAGCACGGCACGGAAATTATCCAGCCCGAACGCCGCGAACATTACCGCTAAGAATGCCGGATAGCCCGGCATCCGCGTATAGGTCGGCACAATCTGCCCAAACTCGGTCAGCCCATACACTCCGTGCTGCAGCCAGTTTTTGGCAATGTCGGCGTAGACCTGCGAATCCACTGTTACTCTCGGGAAGGCGTGCGCAAAGAACCAGCGCAGCAACCCGCCCGCCGTTGCGAAACTCAGGAACCATCTCCACTGCTGCCGCATCAGTTGGCGCACCGTGCGAATATAGCGCGCCGTGCGCCGCCACCCAAGCCCTGTCTTTGGCCGCCGTTCCCAAGTTTGACCCTCCAGCAGTGCCAGCTTACGATAGAAGTGACCGTCCCTCATGTCCAAGCCCGTCTTCTACGATCCCCGCCAGGCGCGCTGGCGCCTGATTCGTCGCCTGTTTGACGTGGTTGGCGCAGCCATCACACTGCTCGTTCTTTTCTTCGCGTATGCCGCGCTCCGCAACGAAACGCTGCCTGCGCTCTACTTGCCCGACGAAAAGCGTCCGATCCACGCCCTGCACGACAAGGAAAAAGATCGGCGTCGTCTGGCCGGGCATGCTGCCCAGCGCCGGCGCAGCAAGCGTCGTGGCTCGGAAGTCAAACTCAACTCCGACGAGGGCATCCGCGCCGCGTTTTATGTTGCCTGGGACGCGGCCAGCTTGTCCTCGCTGCGTCAGTACGCGCGCCAGATCGATTTGCTTTTCCCGGAGTGGCTGCATGTGCTTTCCGCCGACGGCCGCTTGCAGGGCGTGACCACCGAAAACCGCTTCTTTGACGTTTTTCAGGACGGTACGCAACATCCGGTGGACGATGCCGTCATGCCTTTTCTCAAGTCCTCGGATGCGGAAATGGAAGTCTTTCCGCTGGTCAACAATTTCAACGGTCTTGACTGGGACCCGGCCGTCGCTGGCTTTCTGCTCGATCCCGCTGCCCGCGCCCGGTTTCGCCAGGAGATTGGCACTTTCCTCGCCTCGGACCGTTACCGAGGCCTGATGGTGGATTTTGAATCCTTCCCGACTCGGGCCCAGCCCGGCTATCTGAGCTTGCTGGCCGAGTTGTACGCGGACCTGCACGCGCGGGGCCTCAAACTGTACGTCAGCGTGCCCGCACGCAACGAAGATTTTGACTACGCCGCCGTTTCTGCTCGGGCTGACGGCGTCGTACTGATGAACTACGACGAGCACTTTCCTGGCGGTACTCCCGGTCCGGTGGCTTCCCAGCAGTGGTTCGCTGCCAATCTTGCCGCCGCGAAAAAAGTGATTCCGCAAGACAAACTCATTTGCGCCATTGCCAACTACGGTTACGACTGGGTGCACAAGCCGAAGCACGGAAAGCTGCCTCCCGACCAGCGGGACCGCAATCAGACACTGCAGGAAGCCTGGCTCACCGCGCGCGACTCCGACGAGGAAATCGAATTCGACAGTGACAGCCTCACTCCTCACTTCAGTTACCTCGACGAACACAACCTGCGGCACGATCTCTGGTTTCTGGATGCCGTCACCGCACTCAACCAGATGCGCATCGCGCAGGATCTTGGCATCGACACCTTTGCCCTCTGGCGGCTGGGTTCGGAAGACCGGTCGCTCTGGCGTGTCTGGGACATCCCCGGCGATGCGGCGGCGCCCGAAAAACTGAAAGACGTTCCGCCCGGTTACGACGTGGACATGGAGGGCCAGGGCGAAATTCTCCGCATCGAAGCCACTCCCGAGCACGGCCGCCGCGAACTGAATTTCGATTCCAGTACCCACGTGATTGTGGATGAAACCTACGCCACGCTTCCTGATCCCTATCGCGTGGCGCGCTATGGCGCCAGCCGCAAGCAACTTGCCCTCACCTTTGACGACGGCCCCGATCCTAGGTGGACGCCGAAAATCCTCGATGTGCTCCAGCAAGAACAGGCGCCGGCAACTTTTTTTGTCATCGGTCTGGAAGCCGAAAAGTTCCCCTGGGTAGTTCGCCGCCTTTTTCACGAAGGGCACGAGATCGGCAACCATACCTTCACCCATCCTGACATCAGCAACATTTCGCCGGCACTGATGCGCCTGGAACTGAATCTCACCGAGCGTCTCTTCGCCAGCCGGCTGGGCGTGAAGACGCTGCTTTTCCGTCCGCCATATTCGATTGATCAGGAGCCGGACACCGCCGACCAGGTCCGCCCACTCGAATTGACGCAAGACCTCGGGTACATCACCATCGGCAACAAGATTGACCCCAACGACTGGCGCGCGGTCCCGCATCGCTCTGCGACCGAGATCGTGGCCGACGTGCTCGACCACCTGCCGCCGTGCGCTCCTACCGACCTGCGCTGCGGCAACATCATCCTGATGCACGATGGCGGCGGCGATCGCAGCGCTACCGTTGAGGCCCTGCCGCTCATTATTCAGGGAGCCAAGGCCCGCGGCTATCAGTTCGTTCCGGTCAGCGCCCTACTCGGCAAGACCCGCGCCGAGATCATGCCCGTCCTTAAGCCCAGTGAGCGTTGGTTTGCCCGCTTGAACCTGATTGCTTTTTGGCTGGGAGAGCTGGCTGGGCAGGGCATTCCCGCCATCTTTTTTCTTGGCGACATTCTGATGACCGGCCGCTTGCTTCTCGTCGGACTGCTCGCCATCGTGGATCGGCTGCGCCGCCGGCGCCTGCCTACGCCCGCTCAGGCCGCGGCGTTTCGCCCCAACGTCGCCGTTCTGGTTCCGGCCTATAACGAGGAAATGGTCATCGAGCGCACGGTGCGGGCGGTGTTGGCGTCTGACTATCCCAACTTCCGCGTGATCGTGATTGACGATGGCTCGCGCGACCGCACTCTGGAGGTTGCGCGTAAGGCCTTTGCCGCCGAGGTCGCCGCCGGCAAGGTACTCATCCTCACCAAGCCTAACTCCGGGAAGGCCGACGCTCTCAACTTCGGTCTGAAGCATCTGCGCGACGATGAGCCCATTTTCGTCGGCATTGACGCCGACACGGTCATTGCGCCGGATGCGGTGTCCCACCTCGTGCCGTCCTTTCTCGATGCGCGCGTTGGCGCCATCGCCGGCAACGCCAAAGTCGGCAATCGCGTCAACCTCTGGACTCGGTGGCAGGCACTCGAGTACATCACCAGCCAGAACTTCGAACGCCGCGCTCTGAACCTGCTGGGGGCGGTGAGCGTGGTTCCCGGCGCCATCGGTGCATGGCGAAAATCCGCGGTGGAGCAGGCTGGCGGGTACCACACCAATACGGTTGCTGAGGATGCCGACCTCACTATGGCGCTGCTGCGCCTGGGCTTTCGCGTGGAGTATGAAGACCGCGCGCTCGCCTATACGGAGGCCCCGGTCAATGCCAGCGGCCTCATGCGCCAGCGCTTTCGCTGGTCTTTCGGCATCCTGCAGGCTGTCTTCAAACACCGCGCCGTCTTTGGCCGCAAGGGCGTTCTCGGCTTTATTGCGCTGCCCAACATTCTCATCTTCCAGATTCTTCTGCCCCTGGTCTCGCCCCTCATTGATTTGATGTTTCTCTATGGCACGCTTTCCTATGGCATCAATAAGTATTTCCATCCCGAATCTGCCAACCCTGCCGATTTCCAAAAGCTGCTGGTCTACTTTGTGGCTTTTCTGCTGATTGATTTTGTCGCCTCCAGCATCGCCTTCGCCCTGGAACGCCGCAGCCTCCTCGGGCGCGAGGACACGTTTCTGCTCAGCCAGGTCTGGTTGCAACGTTTCGCCTATCGCCAACTGTTTTCGATTGTGCTGCTGAGGACAGTCAAGCGCGCGATTGAAGGTAAACCCTTCGCCTGGGATAAACTCGAACGCACTGCGGCCGTCCGCACTCCGGCCTAGCCGTCACATCCCGGATTGACGCCGGTCACAGACAGTCGTGGCCCTTCCGTATGTGCTTAAGTCTGGAGCCATCATGACCGGAAAAACCGTCATTGAGCCATTTCGCATCAAGAGTGTCGAACCCTTGCGCCGGACCACCCGCGCGGAACGCGAAGAATTGCTGCGCGCCGCTTTCTACAATTTGTTTTTGCTTCCCGCCGGCGACGTGCTCATTGACCTGCTCACTGACTCGGGCACGGGCGCCATGTCCACCGCGCAATGGGCGGCCATGATGGAAGGGGACGAGAGCTACGCCGGTTCTCGCAGCTTCGACAATTTCCGCAACTCTATTCAGAATATCTTCGGCTATCGCCACGTCATCCCCACCCACCAGGGCCGCGCCGCCGAACGCATCCTCTTCAGCGTGATGTGCAAGCCGGGCGACGTTGTTCCCAACAACACTCACTTCGACACCACCCGCGCCAATGTTGAATTTGTCGGCGCCGAAGCCCTCGATCTGCTGATTCCGGAAGGCAAACAACCGGGCTTGGTCCATCCCTTCAAAGGCAATATGGATGTGGCCGCTCTGGCAGCCACGATTGAACGCGTCGGCCATCACCGCATTCCGCTCGTCATGCTCACCGTTACCAACAATTCCGGCGGCGGCCAGCCTGTTTCCATGGAAAATGTTCGCCAGGTCAGCGCCCTCTGCCGCCGTCACGGCATTCCTCTTTACTTTGACGCTTGCCGTTTTGCCGAAAACGCCTATTTCATCAAGCTGCGTGAGAAAGGATACGACGCCAAAACGCCCAAGGAGATCGCCCAGGAAATGTTTCGCTATGGCGACGGCTGCACCATGTCTGCCAAGAAAGACGGCATGGCCAATATCGGCGGGTTCCTTTGCACCAACAATGACGTCCTGGCACAGCAAGAGAAAAACCTGCTTATTCTGACTGAGGGCTACCCCACCTACGGCGGACTGGCCGGTCGTGACCTCGAAGCCGTGGCCGTCGGCCTGCAGGAAGCCTTGCACGAGGACTACCTCGAGTACCGCATTGCTTCCACTGCTTACCTGGGCAATCACATTGCCGCGCAGGGCGTGCCCATCGTGCAGCCCCCCGGCGGCCATGCCATTTATATCGACGCGCGCGCCTTCCTGCCGCACATTCCGCCCGAGCAGTTTCCGGGTGTGGCGCTGGCGAGCGAGCTTTATCTCGAAGGAGGAATCCGGTCCGTGGAAATTGGGACGCTGATGTTCGGACCGGCGGCGAAAATGGACTTGGTACGCCTCGCCATTCCTCGCCGTGTCTACACCCAGAGTCACATCGACTACGTCGTCGAGGTCATCCTCGAAGTGTGGCAAAAAAGGGAGCGCATTCGTGGCCTCAAGCTCAGCTACGAAGCGCCCTTCCTTCGCCACTTCACCGCGCGCCTGGAGCCGATCGAACAACCAGTTCCTGCAAAATAGCCGCCTTTCTACTGCGGCGGCGGCATGTCCTTGTCCTGCGGTTTCTTCTCGTCTTTGCCCGCCGCAGGTGCTGGTTGCTGGTTGCTTGGGGCGGGCGCGGGCTGCGCACTCGGCTGACTATTCTTGTCTTTCTTGCTCCAGGGCTTGGCTACCCACTTGGCGCCTTTGGTTACGCCCTTCGCGGCGTGTTTGGAGCCATCCGCGGCCGCCTGCCCCGTGTACTTCGCGCCCTTACCCGTGGCCTTTCCGCCCTTGACGACACCGCTCTCCACCGGATTCGCGTTCTTCGCGCCATCCTTGTCCTTGCTGTTGTCTTCAGGATTGGCGGCGGGAGGATTTTGGTCGGTGCTGGGGGTGGGATTCGGCGGTGGTGGCTGCTGGGATTTCTGAGCGGGTGAGCTCAGACTCACCGCCAGCAGGAAGCCCGCCGCGACTGCAATGCGAAGGAACGTTTTCAGCATGGATTGTCTCCTCTTCAGGCCTCTAAACGGACAGGGTTTCGCCCAGTATACCGCGCCTGCAACCGGGTCGCCGCGGTGTTAAAATATAGAGTTTTCACATCGTCCCCTGCGGGACCAAGCTCCTTACCGAGGTGCTCTTATGGCTACTCTCGAAGCTCCCCCGATGCCGGTTCGTTTGCACGATGGCCCCTTTGTCAACGAGCCGTCCGTTGACTTCAGCAAAGAAGAAAATGCGAAGAAAATGCGCACCGCGCTGGAGAAAGTCCGCGCCGAACTCGGTCGCGAATATGACTTGGTCATCGGTGGCAAGCGCATCAAGACGGAAAAGAAGATCCGCTCCATCAACCCCGCCAAGCCGTCGCAACTCGTTGGTCTCCATCAGTCCGCCGGGCCCGAGCACGTGGAGCCAGCCATGCAAGCCGCGCTCAAGGCATTCGACAGCTGGCGCAAGACCACGCCGGAAGAACGCGCCAGCCTGCTCTTCCGCACCGCCGACCTGCTTCGCGAGCGCAAGCTCGAGTTCAGCGCCTGGATGGTGTACGAAGTCAGCAAGAACTGGGCGGAAGCCGACGGCGATGTCGCCGAGACCATTGATTTCTGTGAGCTCTACGCCCGCGAGGCGCTGCGGCTGACCAAAGCCGCGCCCCACACGCAGATTCCCGGTGAGCACGGATCGCTCTTCTACATCCCCCTCGGCGTTGGCGCGGTCATTCCCCCGTGGAATTTCCCCTGCGCCATCATGGCCGGCATGACGCTCGCCTCCATCGTGATGGGCAACACCGTCATCCTCAAGCCATCCCATGACGCACCCACCATCGCCGCGAAATTCTTTGCCCTGTTGGAAGAAGCAGGTTTGCCGGCGGGCGTGGTGAATTTCTGTCCGGGATCGGGCAGCACGTTTGGCGACGCCGTGGTCGGCCACGCCAAAACCCGCTACATCGCGTTTACCGGTTCGAAAGAAGTAGGTCTCCATATCAACCGCCGCGCCGCCGAACAGCAGCCTGGCCAGGTTTGGATCAAGCGCACCGTGCTCGAAATGGGCGGGAAAGACGCCATTGTGGTGGATGCCGATGCCGACGTTGACGCTGCCGTAGAAGGCGTGGCCCAGGCCGCTTTCGGCTTCCAGGGCCAGAAGTGCTCGGCCTGTTCCCGCGCCATCATTGACGAGAAAATCTACGACCAGTTCCTGACCAAGCTCAAGGCGCGGGTGGAAAAGATTCAGGTCGGCGATCCCGTCGAGAACGCGCAGATGGCCGCCGTCATCAACGAAGGCGCCATGAAGACCATTCTCGAATACATCGAGTATGGCAAGAAAGACGGCCGTCTCCTCACCGGCGGTGGGCGCGTGCCCAACACCGAGGGCTACTTCATCCAGCCCACCGTCATTGCCGACCTTCTGCCCAAGTCGAAGTTGGAGCAGGAAGAGATCTTCGGCCCCGTGCTCGCGGTGATCAAGGCAAAGAACTACGACCACGCGCTCGAGATCGCCAACGACACCGAGTTCGGCTTGACGGGCGCGGTATACACGCGATCGAAAGAGAAGATCGCGCGCGCCTACCGCGACTTCCACGTCGGCAACCTCTACATCAACCGCAAGTGCACCGGCGCCATCGCAGGCGCCCATCCCTTCGGCGGCTTCAACATGTCCGGCACCGACTCGAAGTCCGGGGGCCCGGATTATCTGTATCTGTTCAGCCAGGGCAAGTCGGTGGGAGAGAAGATCGTTTAACCAGTCCAGAAAGAATTGAAGGCCGGAGGCTCTCCTCCGGCCTTTCGTTTGTTCTAAAAGCTGTCATCCTGAGCGGAGCGAAGGACCTCTGCACTTCCAATCGCTCCACGCCGCGAGTCAATCCATCAGTGACTCCGGCTTCAAGAGGGGCACACCGCATCCGCCTCCACCACCACTGGAAGCTGCGCATTCTGCCACGCGTCAAACCCGCCCACGACATTCACCACGTTCCTGTATCCTGCTCGCTCCAGCAAGCTGCACGCGATCATGCTGCGATATCCGCCTTTACAGTGCACTGCTACCGGCTGTTTGGGATCGAGCGCCGGCATCTGCCGCCCAAAATCATCGAGCGGATGCCAGCTCGCACCCTGCAGATGTCCGGTCTTCCATTCGCTTTCGCGCCGCACGTCGAGCACTGGCAAACTCGGTCGACGCACCTGCAATTCCTGGACGGTTACTTGCGCTGTCGTCGCTAGTTCCAACCCGGCAGACTTCCAGCCATCGATGCCGCCTTCGAGATATCCACCCTCGGCGTCAATCCCCACGCGCGCCAGCCGCAGGTGCGCTTCTTCGATCTTCTCCTGCGATTCCGCCACCAGCACCGGACGCGCCGCCAACCCGAGCACTGTTCCCGCCCACGAGGCAAACTGCCCGCCCAGACTGATGTTCACCGACCCCGGCACGTGGCCTGCCGCAAACTGGTCCATGGGCCGCACGTCGAGCACCAGCGCACCGTCTTTGACCAGGGCGTGGAGCCGTGCCGCCGGAATTGCCGACAGCGGGGGCAGCTTGTCCAACGCCGCCGCTCCTTGCCGGTTGATCTCCGCATCCTGCAGGAAATAGTCCGGACGCGCGGGCAGGTTCGCCGTCATCTGCCGCACAAACTCTTCGCGGTTCGGAATCTGCAGCGCGTAGTTGGTCAGGCGTTCCGTACCGATCGTCGAACTCCGCTCCGCCCGCATGTTGCGGCCACACAGCGAGCCCGCGCCATGCGCCGGAAACACCTGCGTCGCATCTGGCAGCTTCAGCAGCTTGCCATGCAGGCTGTCGTAGAGCAGCCCAGCCAACTGTGGCGGCGTGTGCGTTGGTGAAAGATCGGGCCGCCCCACATCCCCGATAAACAACGTGTCGCCCGTCATGACCGCCCAGGGCCGCGTCGCCTGCTCCGGGTCGGTTACCGTCAGGCAAATGCCTTCCGGTGTGTGCCCCGGCGTTTCCAGGACGCCAATTTCGGCCTCGCCAAACTTCAGCCGGAAACCATCACGCACCGCCACGTGCGCGAACTTCGCTCCGGCCGCGGCCCCAATGTAGATGGTCGCACCCGCCCGCTCCGCCAATTCTTTGTGCCCGGAAACAAAATCCGCGTGCAGGTGGGTCTCGAAAATGTGGCGAATCGTGAGGCCGTGTTCGGAAGCCGCGGTCAAATAGATTTCCACGTCCCGTTGGGGATCGACCACGACCGCTTCGCCGCCTGAACCCAGCAGGTACGACGCATGTGCCAGGCATCCGAGATAGAACTGTTCGAAGTACATGGTTCCCTCCGCTCGGCAGCGCCTCATCGCCTCTGCACTGCGCCATACCGGAAACACTCCACTGCGTGATCATTGACCATGCCCACGGCTTGCATGAAGGCGTAGCAGATGGTCGAACCCACAAAGCGAAACCCGCGCTGCTGCAAGTCTTTGCTCAGCGCATCCGACTCGGGCGTCCGTGCCGGAACCTGCTTCAGCAATTTACGTGCATTTACCTTGGGTTGCCCATCCACAAACCGCCACGCATACTCGGCAAAGCTGCCAAACTCTTTCTGCACCCGCAAGAAGGCCCGTGCATTCTCCACCGCTGCCGCCACCTTCAGCCGGTTGCGCACAATTCCGGGATCACGCAACAACCGTTGCTGCTTCCGCTGGTCAAACCGCGCTACCTTGGCCGGATCAAAACCCGCAAAGGCGGCGCGGTAGTTCTCACGCTTCTTCAGGATGGTGTCCCAACTGAGCCCTGCTTGTGCGCCTTCGAGTATCAAGAATTCAAAGAGCGTGCCGTCATCGTGCTGCGGTACGCCCCATTCTTCATCGTGGTAACGAATGGCCAAGTCATTCTTCGCCCACCCGCAGCGGATCTTCTCTGCCATGGTTCTATTGCAGCGACTTGGGCTCGGACAAGTTCTTGGGCGATTTCGAATTCAGCAACGACAGGAGTTGTGACGCTGCCGCCGGCGCGCCCACCTTCCCTAGCCGGATGATCTCCTTGGCCGACACTTTACGCTTGTACAGCTTCTCGTTCGCGCGTCCATCGGAACGCAACGTCGATCCCTCCAGCGAAATGCCGGCAAACAAACCCTTGGATCGCGAGTAAGAGAGGATTTCTGCCTGCATGACTACGTCGGTTGCGCCGGTTGCGGTCCGTCCCTTGGGTCCAGCGGCAGCCGCTGCATCCGCGCCGAGCTTCACGCTGCTGGTCATGAGTGACTCTGCACCGCGCGGGTTGATCACCAGCAGCACGAAATCGGTCAACGTCCCCCCCAGCTGAAAGCCAATGTTCCCGCCTTCCAGCGCAAACATGGCGGGCGCGCTCCAGCGTCCCGTGAAATGCGTGCCCGTCCGGCACGTCATCACTCCACGCCCGTAGCTCCCCCCAATGCCAATGGCAAACTTCTTCACCGACGGCAGAACGATTACGCACTCTGCTTTGTCCAGCAGGTCTTTCGGAATGTCGTCGGGAATGTTGAGGATCTCCTTCAACACGGTGCCCGCCTCCTTGACCCGGTCGCTTTCCTTTTCGCTGTCTGCCGCCCAGGCCGGCAATGCCAGCGCCGCGCCCAGAAGCACCATCAGTAGCTTTCGCATGTTTTCTCCCCGCGAAGTGGCCTACAAAATCTGTACTCAGACTACCAGACTCGGCCTCAGGTTTTCCCTCGAGCCGGCGACCATCCCGCTCGTGCTCCCTGGCTCAGACCCAGATCAAAAACCAGCACTTAGCCTACCCCGAAGATTGTGCTCCTTTTGTAACTTGGCGGGTGGGTGGAGGCACCGATAGAGTCTCAGGAGTGCCGGATACGGTTGCGTTCGGCCCGCGGCGTGCATCTAAGGGTTCAGGGGTGCCATGTACCGTGCGCCACCGTGCAATTTCTGGATGGTTTGGGAATGAACTACGCGAAGTGGGGTCTTTTTGTCGCTGCACTTGCCGCTACTGCGGCTTCGGCCCAGTCTGCGCCGTATCTTGCCACTTCCAGCTCCGCCGCCACTCTCGCGGCTAGCGCCTCCGAAGACCAGCAGCCGCTGCTGACCATCAAGAAGCGTGTCGACGAAGTCAATCTGCTTTTCATTGCGACCGACAAGCACGGCCGCTTCGTCCGCAACCTGGGCCAGGCTGATTTCAATATTCTGGACGACCACCAGCCACCTCAATCCATTCTCAACTTCCGCCGCGAAACCGATCTGCCGCTACTCGTCGGCCTGATGGTGGACGTCAGCGGTTCCATCCGCAGCCGTTTTACCTTCGAGCAGGAATCCGCAGTGGCGTTTCTGCAGCGCACGCTGCGCCCCGGCTTTGATCAGGCCTTCGTCATCGGCTTCAACGGTCACACGCAGTTGATGCAGGACTTTACCGACAACCTCGGCGCGCTCTCCGCCGGAATCCATCACATGCGCGCCGGGGGTGGCACCGCCCTCTACGACGCCATCTATCATGCGTGCCGCGACAAGCTTCTCCAGACCAAGACCGATCATCCGGTACGCCGCGCGCTGATCATTCTTTCCGACGGAGAAGACAATCAGAGCGAGGTCTCTCGCGAAGCTGCCATTGAAATGGCACAGCGCGCCGAGGTGATCCTCTATACCATTTCCACCGACGACAGTTCCACGATGCAACGCGGCGACCACATGCTCACACAGTTGGCGGAAGCCACGGGTGGTCGCGCCTTCTTTCCGCTGAAAGCCAAAGACGTTACCCACTCCTTCGATTCTATCGAGGACGAACTGCGCAGCCAGTACGTGGTTTCCTACAAACCCGCGGCTTTTGACGCTGACGGTCGTTACCGCTCGATTGAAATCAGCACCCTGAAAAAGGACCTACACGTGCGCGCCCGCAAGGGCTACTTCGCTCCGCGCCAGTAGAGCTTCGCAGGTTTTGTAGGCGACGCCGCATTTGGAGAGCTACGCTCCGCCTCAACGGCCAAGGGCGGCCGTTCCTACGTAATCCAACCGCGCGGTGCGCCCCGATTACAGTTCGCGCAGTGCGGTGGATACGTTGGCACGGGCGGCGCGCACCGCCGGCGGCACCCCTCCGAGCAGTCCCATGAACAACGCAAACATCACACCGAATGCCAGCAATCCGGGCGTGATCTTGAAGGCGAACGCGAGATGGGAAAACGTTTGCCAGTTCATGGTGCCCGTGGTCAGGCCATTGAGTGGCAGCACTCCGACGGCGCCGATGACCCCGCCGATCAGCGCGATGCACACCGCTTCAAACACAAAGGACGTAATCACCGCGCCTGCTCCAAAGCCGAGGGCCCGCATGGTGGCAATCTCGCGGCCGCGTTCCGCCACCGCCGAGTACATCGTATTCAGCGCACCGAAAATCGCACCGATGCCCATGACCGATGCCACCAGCGTGCCCAATACGGTGATCAGCGTAGTCAGCGCGCGCGATTGCTTTTCGTAGTAGTCGACCTCGCGCTCTGCTTGTACGTTGACGCGAGGATCGGCCGAGAGCGCGTCTTTGAATCCCGCCATCGCAGCCGGCGAAGTCAGGCGCACGGTGACGGACTGGTAGACATTTTTCGGGCGGCCGTACACCTCGGAGAGGATGTTGCTGTCCACCCACAGTTCGGAGTCAAATGCGCTTCCGCCCGCGTCAAACACCCCCACCACCGTCCACGTGCCCCCGCCAAACTTGACCACGCTGCCCAGATCGAAACCGGCATACTCCTTGGCCACGTTGCGTCCGACGGTGAGCTCGTTGAGCCCGGGCTGGAAGAAACGCCCGGCCACGATCTTGATCTGATCGCGCACCTGCAAGGCGGCCGGCGAAACGCCGCGCACCTGCACATTCGCGTCCGTCCCGGTGGCTTTGAGGGGAAAAGCCGCGACCACAACCACTTCCTGACTCAGCAGCGGAGTGTTGGCGTTGCGATCGACGCCGGGAATGTCCTGCACAATGCGCACCTGGTCCAGATGGACGATGCTGTCCATTTCCGAGGTCGCGCCGGCGCGCCTCACCAGCACATTGCGCGGCGAGCCCGAAGCCACCAGAGTCGCCCGAAACCCGCGCGCCAGCGACAATACTGCGACGAACACTCCGACCGTGCCGGCAATGCCCAGCACCGCCACCACGGTCGAGGCCCAGCGCACCCGCAGACTGCGCAGGTTGTAGCTCAGAGGAATGGCCATCACACTCTCCGCAACGCATCCACCACACGCAGCCGCATTGCTCCGGTGGCCGGCAGGATGGTGGACAGCAGTCCGATCAGCACCGTGAGGAATACTCCCAGCGCGATATCTCTGCCGGGCAGGTAGAAGAACGGCAGCAATCCGTGCGTGGGATCGCCACCCAGGGTGAACAGTTTCGCAAGCAACAGTCCAACGCCGCCGCCCAGCACGGCAATCAGAACACCTTCGGCGAATACCAGTCCCAGCACGAAGCGGTCGGTAAAGCCGACTGCCTTCAGCACGGCCAACTCCCGAATCCGCTCTCGCACCGCCGTCGCCATGGTGTTGCCCGTCACCAGCAGCAAAGTAAAAAACACCACCGCGCCAATGCTCATGATCAGCAGTTGAATATTTCCCATCTGTTTGATGAAGCCGGCCGCAAAGGCTTTCTCCGTGTCGGTCTTCGTCTCAAAGGGCGAGTTGGCAAACTGGCTATCGATTGCCTTGGCAATCCGCACCGCACTGTCAGGGTTGTCCACCCGGATGGTGTACCAGCCCACCAGTCCTTTGCCCCAGACTCGACGCTCTTCCAGATAATCGCCATGGAACCAGAATTGGGTGAGGTCGTCTTGCGGCCGGCTGCCCTTGTAGATGCCGCGAATGTTGAACTCCCAATTTCCCATAAAGATCGTGCCCTTGATGGGGACGCGATCGCCAATCTTCCATTTGAAGCGGTCGGCCAGGCCCTGTCCCACCACCGCGCCCTCGCGGTCTTCCGCAAAGGCTTTCCACTCTTCGGGAGGCAGCACGAATTCCGTGAACATTTGCCGGTAAGTGGGCACATCAATCGCAAACTGCGGAAAGAAATTGCGCTCGTCCTGATACACGCCGCCGAACCAGTTGGCATAGGTAGCGCCCGTAACCCCCGGCGTCTGCAGCAGCCGGTCGCGATAGGAAACAGGCAAGGGCTGGATGATCGAAGTCTTGTTTACCACCACCAGCCGGTCGGCGCCCGCCACCTCCACGCCCTGGCTGAACGCGCCTCGCACCACTGCCAAAATTCCAAACAAGAAAAACGCTACGGCAAACGACCCCACCGTCAGCGTGGTCCGGATCTTCTTGCGAAACAAGTTGGAAGTGAGCAAGCGAAGATATTTCACGACGCCGCCTCCACCAGGACGCCTTCGCGCAGCACGCCCTTGTCCAGGTGTAGCGTGACGTCGGCGCGGTCCGCCGCCAGCGGATCGTGGGTCACCATCAAAATCGTTTTCTTGAACTCTCGTGATAACCGATGCAGCAAGTCGAGCACTTCATCCGCGCTCTTGCGGTCCAGATCGCCGGTAGGCTCGTCGCAAAGCAAGAACGTCGGGTCCGCTACAATCGCTCGCGCAATTCCTACCCGCTGCTCCTGTCCGCCGGAAAGCTCGTTCGGCCGGTGCTTCATTCGGTCCGTCAGGCCCACGATCGAGAGCGCGGTCTCCACGTGCTTGCGCCGCTCCGCGCTGGAGAGATTCGTCAGCAACAGCGGCAACTCCACATTCTCAAACGCGCTCAATACGGGGATCAGGTTGTACATCTGAAACACAAAGCCGACGTGCCGGGCGCGCCAACTCGTGAGCCTGGCGGCGGACATGCTCGTGATCTCGTCTCCTGCCACCGTGATGCTCCCGCGCGTGGGCACATCGAGTCCGCCCAGCAGATTCAGCAGCGTGGTCTTACCGGAACCGCTCGGCCCCATGAACGCCACAAAATCGCCGGTATCCACATCCAGATTCAGCCCGTCGAGCACATGAATCTCCTCGGCTGCGCGGGTGTACTTCTTGTCCAGATTGCGAATGGATACCAGGCTGTTCGTTCCTTTGCCGTCAACGCGAACCATACACTTTCCTCCACTTGCGAAACCCGTTACTCCTTCACCGCAGCCGCGGCGCCGTCCCGCAGCCCGTCGAAGCCTTTTACCACCACGCGGTCGCCGGCGCTCAGCCCGGCCACAATTTCCTGGTCCGAGCCGCGCAAGCCGCCCAGTCCAACGGCCCGCCGCTCCACTCGCCCGTCGTGATAGCGGAACACAATTTTCTTGCCTTGCTCGTCGCGCACTGCCTCTGCGGGCACCAGCACAATACCGTTCTGCTGCTGTTTGGCCGGTTCGTCGCCCAGGAACGTGACCTTTACGCCCATGTCCGGCAGGATGCGCGGATCAAGATGGTCAAAGCTGATGCGCACTTTCACCGTCGCCTTCTGCCGGTCCGCGGTGGGAATGACCGTACGCACCTTCGAGGGAATTTGCCAGTCTGGATACGCGTCCAGAATCGCCGTCACCGGCTGGGCTGTCTTCACGCGCGCGATGTAGGCCTCGGCCACGTCCACTTCCACTTCGAGCGAGGTCATGTCCACCAGGGTGGCGATCCCGGTGCGTGTAAACCCGCCGCCGGCGGAGATGGGCGAAACCATCTCTCCGCGCTGCGCATCCTTGGAAACCACGATGCCGGTAAACGGCGCACGCACAATGCAGTTGTCCAGATCTTGTTGCGCCATCTGAATCCGCGCATCGGCCGCCCGTACTTGCTCCTGGGTCAGCGCAATCCGCGCCCGCAAGCTGTCGGCGGCGGTTTGGTCGCGGTCGAGCGCCTCCTGACTCGCAACCCCGCCCTCGCGCAGACTTTTTGTCCGCACCAGTTGCCGGTCCGCATTGGCCAGGTTCACCCTCAGGTCGGCCAGTTGCGCCGACGTGGCCCCCCGGTCGGCTCTGGCGGAAGTCATGCGCCTCTCTGCATCTGAGGAATCCAGCCGAGCCAGGATCTGGCCCTCCTGGACGTGCATGCCTTCGTCGGTCAACACTTGCTCGACGCGTGCCGTAATCTTGGCGGCCACTGTGGCCCGTCGCCGGGGTGTGACATAGCCGCTGGCATTGAGCAGCGCCGCCCGGCTCTCCGTAGCGGCGCGCACTGCCGCCACCTCCACCACCGGTGTCTGCTGCCGAAACGCGTACAGGGCGCCGGAAATCAGCAGGGCCGCGCCCAGGATCACAAAGAACCAGCGCAGCCATCCCAGACGCCGGCCGCCGCGCGCCGAATCGGCAATGCGCAGACCTCCCAGATCAGGCCGGGGGCTTGGACTGGAGGACGATGGAAAGGAAGAAGCCATAATGCCAAATCGAACGATCAACGCCGTTACAGGCAGCGAACGAACCAACGCGCGAACCTCTAATTGTTACATGTACCTCGACTCGGAGCAAACCGGCCCGCATGGGGCAGGCCCTGCGCTCACGAATCGGTTTCGGTAGACTGAAGCTCACCCCAGTCCAGAGGAGACATCGTGCAGCTCGAAACCATCGCCGTTCATGCCGGTGCAGAACCGGATTCCGCTACCGGCGCCGTTGCGCCGCCCATCACTCTCTCCACCACCTACCAGCACGGGCCGGCCTGCGAGCAGACTTTCGGCTACCTGTACATCCGGGAAGCCAACCCCACTCAGGCCCGCCTCGAAACGGCCCTGGCGCAAATCGAAGGCGGCGAATACGCCCTCGCCTTTTCTTCCGGCATGGGAGCAGGCGCGTCGCTGCTCCAGGCCCTTGACCCGGGCTCGCACGTCATCTTCCCCGACGATGTCTACGTGGACTTTCGCACCCTGGCCAAGGATTTCTTTCCCCAGTGGCAGCTCGAACACAGCATTGTGGACACGTCACAACCGGCTCAAGTGCAAGCTGCGTTGCGCCCGAATACACGCCTGGTCTGGCTCGAAAGCCCCTCGAATCCGTTGATGAAGATTACCGACATCGGCGTCGTGGTCCAGCTGGCGCGGAACGCCGGGGCGCGCTGCCTGGTGGACAACACCTTTGCCACTCCGGTGCTGCAACGGCCGCTTGAATTCGGTGCCGACATTGTGCTCCACTCCACCACCAAGTATTTCGGCGGCCACAGCGACGTCCAGGGTGGAGCGCTGATTTTTGCCCACAAGGACCAACTCGCCGAGCGCGTCGAACACACCCGTAAACTTCTCGGCGCGGTCGGATCACCGTTCAATTCCTGGCTGGTGCTGCGCGGTTTGCGTTCGTTGGCTTGTCGCATGCGCACCCACGCTGCCAACGCGTTGGCGGTGGCTGCAGCCCTCGAGCATCACCCACAGCTGGCAGCGGTTCACTATCCCGGCCTCGCGTCCCACCCTGGTCATGCGGTCGCGCAGAAGCAGATGAGCGCCTTTGGCGGGATGCTTTCCGTCCGCGTCAAAGGCGGCCGTGAGGGTGCGCTCCGAGTCGCCTCCCGCGTCCAACTTTTTCTCAACGCTACCAGCTTAGGCGGCGTCGAGAGCCTGCTCGAACACCGCGCCTCCAGTGAAGGCCCCAGTTCCACCGCGCCGCAGGACCTCCTGCGTCTGTCGGTCGGCCTGGAACACCCCGACGATTTAATTGCGGACCTGCGCCAGGCGCTGGCGTGACGGGCTGCGTAGGGACGGCCGCCCCCGGCCGTCCAAGCGGAGCGCAGCTCCGCAATGTTCGACGTTCGAATCGCGGACGGGAATCGCAGACTACCGCTGGCCCTACCGCTGAATCGCAGCCGTCACACCGGTTGGAAGTCCAGGGCGGCGGCGCCAGTGACTTCGCCGCTGGCCACGTCTTGAGCAAAAACAACGACGCGAAGCTGCTCCAGTTTCCAATCCGTTTGCGGTTTCACCGTGACAGCCGTCGAGAATTGGCCGTGGTTCAACGAACCGATCCGGCGCAATTCCCGTACCACTCCACTATGCCGCAGAGTGCGCCCGCCGTTCTCTCCGTGTGCCACCGCACTCGACAGGCCGTTTTCGGTGACGGCCAGCAAGACCTCCGCCGCCCGGCTCCCGGAACCGTGGGCTTCCACCGTCAGCTTGTCCCCATGCCAGGAAAGAACGATCGACGTCTCCTTGGACTTTAGCGCCGCCGCCGCGATCTTCTGCCGCACTGCGCTTTCATCGTTGCCCACCAACTCGTAGCGGCCGTCAATCACCATTTGCGGCGTATACACGGAATCCAGCCGGAACCGCTGGGCGTATTGGCTCTGCCGCCGGCTCAATTCGGCCGATGAAAAACGGTCCTTCCAGCCCAGGTGATTCCAGTAGTCCACATGCTCGCCAAGAATCAGGATTGCAGGCCCTTGGCCATTTCGCGACGCGTCCAGCTTCGCCAGCAGCGCATCCGCCGGCGGACAACTCGAACACCCTTCCGAGGTAAATAACTCAACCACGACAGGACTGGCACTCGGATTCGCTGCCGGAGAGACAGGAACCACCGCCGCCCACAGCACCAGCGCCGCCAACGCACTTAGAGAAGGAGAGCTCATACCCAATAGATGCGCCGGAACCGGGAACGTGGCGCGTACGGGAACAAGAGAATGTCACCCTGAGCGAAGCGAAGAGCCTCTGTACTCTGCTGGGGACGGACAGGAAACCGGGCCCGCCCACCCAACGGTTTTTGGTAGTGGGTCAGTTTGAAATGTCGCGTATTTCCATAATCGTAAGATTGTTCCCGTTTGGCATCTCTGATCCTTAGGCCCCGATCCGACTTCTAGTCCAGATGGGACCCTCGCATTATGCGAAGCATCGTTAAGCCCATTTCCGTCTATCGGATAAGTGCGTCGGCGACGAATCTAGAGGGGAAGAGTCTAAAGTTACATTGACTCTTCGCGTATTGCGAAGTAAAGTTGAGGCACTTCGCAGATTGCGAAGAATCTAATTGAGTGCATGTCATTAGCAAGAGCGCTTGGCGGGTGGCGGTGGCTGCTGATCATTCCTTGGAGGGGCCGATCAGCGAGTGGTACAAAGTTGCGAGTACGAGTACCTGGAATAGTTTGGTTGAAGTCCGAAAAACATATCCCCACGCCGATTTCGTTAAGCCCTATACGGTTTTCAACATGAAGGGCGATACATATCGCCTCATCGTAAAGATTGAATATCGGTGGCAAATGATTTTCATCAAGCATTTGCTGACCCACGCTGAATACGACAAAGGGGGGTGGAAACAATGAACGCCGCACTAGCCGTCGAATACGGGAATCTTCTCGCCGAGAACCAGCCGGAGGTAATTCAAGGGGAGCAGGAAAATCAAAAGTGCATTGAAAAGCTTGAGCTTCTGACCGGGAAGGAGCATGTATCCGTTGCTGAGGAGAAGCTGATCGCGCTTCTCACGGTACTTGTGGAGCAGTTTGAAAACAAGCAATATGGAGTTCCCAATGCAGGCCCGTTGGATATAATCCGACACCTGATGGACGTACATGGGCTTCGGCAGAAGGACTTGGTTGATGTTTTCGGAACCGAAAGCATCGTCTCCGACGTGCTAAATGGCAAGCGAGACCTCACGAAAGAACACATTCGCCGCTTGAGCACAAGGTTTAATGTGTCCCCTGCTGTTTTCTTCTAGCCAAGCGCGCCCTTGCGGCCTTCTGGGCTATTTCTTTGCGTCGAGCAGCCGATAGTTCTTCCGCTCGTGCGCTACCCCCAATTTTGCCGCCCGTGTGGCCACGCTCCGCCATCCGCAAATTCCTGGTGGTCATCCCCTAGGAGCGGTGAGCCACCCCCTGCTCACCGATGGCCTTCTCAACGATCTCGCGGGCGACCTGCATGAAGTCCTGCTTCTCACCGGAGCGTTTCGGCATGGCTCCGTGATGGCACGGATTCGGGGCGGATGCGAGGGCGGCCAATTTCAAACTGACCCACTCCCAGTTTTCCCAAATTGCGCCCCCGTTTCCGCTCTGCTACCCTCCTCTTGATCCCCAAAGCTCCGTTCTGGGAGGGACCCATGTTGGCCGGAATCGTTTTCCTTGCCATTGTCGTTCTCATCGGCTTCGTCGTCATTGCCATGTACAACAGCTTGGTGCAATTGCGCGTCCGTGGCGACAACGCCTGGAGCGACATTGATGTGCAGCTTAAGCGGCGTCACGACCTCATCCCCAACCTGGTCGAGACGGTAAAAGGTTACGCTTCCCACGAGAAGGGCACGTTCGAAAACATTGCCAAGTTTCGTTCGATGGCCATGCAGGCCACCGGACCCGCCGATCGCATGGCAGCCGAGAACCAGCTCTCGGGTGCGTTGAAGAGTTTGTTTGCGGTGGCGGAAAACTATCCGCAATTGCGCGCCTCGGACAACTTCCAGCAGTTGCAAGGCCAGCTCGGCGAGACCGAAGAAACCATCCAAAATTCGCGCCGCTACTACAATGCCGTGGTCCGCGACCTGAATACAAAAATTCAGTCGTTCCCCACCAACCTCATCGCCGGCATGTTCGGCTTCGTTCAGCGCCAGTTCTTTGAGACCGCTGCCGCCGACCGTGAAGCGGTTGCGGTGAAGTTCTAGCCAGGATGAAACGCACGCGCCTTCTGTGCCTGCTGCTGGCGTTCGCTTCTTCGGCATTCGCTCCTGCCGCGTGGGCGCGTAACTGGCGCATTGCCGACTACCGCGACACCATTGGCATTGCCACCGACGGAAGCGCCGTCATCAGCGAACGCCTCGAGCTTGTCTTCGCCGGCGAGTATCACGGCATTCATCGCATCATTCCCGTGGAATATCCCGGCCCGCGCGGTTCCAACTACACCCTGTTCCTCTCCGTCACCGGTGTGACGGACGGCAGCGGACGCGCCCTCAAGTACGAGAACTCCTACAAAGACGGTTTTCGCGATCTGAAGATTTACATCCCCGACGCGGTAGACGCGGACCGCACCGTCCTCATCAGTTACGTTGTTAAGAATCCGGTCCGCTTTTTCGAAGACCACGACGAGTTTTACTGGAACGTGACCGGCAACGATTGGCCGGTGCCGATTGATCACGCTTCCGCGTTCGTCAATTTCCCCCCGCCGGCTTCGGGTTCGCTGCGCGCGCAAGCCTTCACCGGCGTTTACGGTTCCAGCAAAGCCGACGCCACTGCTAACATCAACGGATCCTCCGTCGAGTTCGAAACCTCGAACCCGCTCTCCATGCGCGGTGGGATGACCATTGACGTCTATCTGCCGAAAGGCATTCTGCACGAGCCGAACTCACTGACCCGCCTGTTCTGGTTTTTGGAGAGCAACGTAATTGTGCTTCTGCCTTTCTGGGCTTTCGGCGTGATGGGAACGTTGTGGTTTTATCGCGGACGCGATCCCGACCCCGGTATTTCGGTTGCGCCCGTGTACGAACCGCCGAAAGGCATGACCCCCGCCGAAGCGGGAACGCTGGTGGATGATTCACTTGACCCGCGTGACATTACCTGCACGCTGATTGATCTCGCCGTGCGCGGCTACGTGAAGATTGAAGAGACACAGGAGAAAGTTTTCCTGTTTACACACAAGGATTACCTGTTTCATCTGGTGAAGCCGCGTTCGGAATGGAAAGGTCTGGCGCCGCATGAGAGCGTCCTGCTGGACAACATGTTTTCCAGCGGCGAACTGACCACGCTCTCGAGTCTGAAGAACCGCTTCTACACTGCGATCCCTACGATCAAGCAGGACGTGTTTAGCGCGCTGCGCGGCAAAGGCCTGTATGCGGTGGATCCGGAGTCGGCGGGACTGTACACGCTGGGCGGAATTGCCCTCACCGTCGCGCCCTTTGCCCTGGCACATTTTCTCGGCGGCGTCGCGGTGTTCAACTCGCCCGTGCTGGTGCTGATTTGCGGCGTGCTGGCCGCGTTGCCGGTCTTTCTTTTTGGCCGCAAGATGACCTGTCAGACCAGGGAAGGCGCACGCACCCGCGTCGCCATTCTCGGCTTCCAGGAATTCATGAATCGCGTGGACGCTGACCGTTTGCAGCGCATGCCACCCGACACCTTTGAAAAATACCTGCCCTTCGCCATGGCGCTGGGCGTTGAACATCACTGGGCCCAGGCGTTTCAGGGTCTCATCAAGAACCCGCCCACCTGGTATGTCTCCCCCAATCCGATGTCCAGCTTCAATCCTGTTTACTTCTCCAACAGCATGAGCAGCATGGCCAGCGATGTGCACGAAGTGTTCGTCTCCGCTCCCCGCGCCAGTTCCAGCGGCTCGGGATTCAGCGGCGGTGGCGGCGGATTCAGTGGTGGCGGCTTCGGCGGCGGTGGCGGGAGTGCGTTCTAGGGCCGCCATGAGGAATGTGACTTCTAGCCCCGGCTGGGAACCGAGCTGGCCAGCCTGACAACCTTATCCTTCGACTGGGTGATGTGCTCGTACATGCGCCGGCGGGCCAGTTCCGGATTGCGCTCCTGAATTGCCTTCATGATCTCCTGATGCTCGAGTGAAGGCACCTCGCCGTAGTAATGGATGTCAATGGCGGCGTACATGATCCGTTCCATCTGGGAGCGTGCTTCGCTGACCGCACGAACCAGCATCTGGTTACGGGAAAGCCGTGCGATTCCCAGGTGGAGGGAAGTGTCGGCTTCAACGAACCGCATGTAGCTCTCGCGGGAGTCGGTCCGGTACGAGGTCTGGGCCAGTTCGATCAGGCGCGCCAACAATTCCGGCTCCCCGCCCTTGGTAGCAGCCAACTCCGCTGCCGTACACTCGACGGCGGTGCGGAATTCGTAAATCTCGTTGAGTTCCTGCAAGGTGATGTGACTGACAAAGTAGCCACGGTTGGGCACGATGCGCAAAAGCCGTTCCTGTTGCAGGCGCAACGCCGACTCCCGCACCGGAGTCCGACTGGCCTTGTAGCGCTTCGCTAGGACCTTTTCCGTCAGCGGCTCGCCCGGCTGATAGACCCCGCGGATGATGTCCCGCTTGAAGGCCTTATAAACCTTTTCGCTCAGAGAATCGCGAACCGTAACAAAATATCGGGATGGGGGCAGATGAGCAGAACCTGAAGCGGGTCTCTTGCGCTCGGTCTTGCTGATCGACTTAGCCACTGAACCTCCGGGGGTCGTGCGAACGAACTATCTGCTCTGCTCCGCAACCCAACCATTATGCCTTACTTACCGCGGCTGAGTCGCCGTGGGCCCGGTCAGAGGCGTCAGGATATCATCCAGGTAATCGGCGACGGATTGCTCTCGCTCCAGGTGGGGGTAAGCCGCTCCGCCGTGATACTGGAGCTCATAATTTTCCAGCACGCCACTATTTGAAGCAAGGACAGAGATGGGCGCAGGGTTTGCTTTCGAATTCTGAACGGCTCGAGTCAAGTCATCCAGCGAAAACTGACGGCCGTTGACGGCTACGATCTTCATGTACGGGCTCAAGCCGCTGTCAGACGCGGGCATTCCCGGAGTGGCGTCCTGGATGTAGCCGTCGTTCTTTACGATCAGGCCAAGAGAAGAAGTGAAATCGCCCGCTCCGCCTTCTTGGCCGGCGACCACCATTTCGTTCGGTTCGTCGTTATAAACCAAGCGCCAGCCTCCCTCGGTGAGCCCACGAAAGGCCGGAGGAGGGTCCGTCGGATCGAGGCGCTCGCGGAAGAACGCGCGCCAGTCGTAGGGTGCGACTTGATTCAAGGCCAAGATGAGATCGTCAAATGTATAGGTTGAGATGACAGGCTTCCCGTCAGGTCCGCCAAAGAAATCGCGGCAAAAAGTATCGAGGGAGCGCCGGCCCTGGGTGAGCTTGCGAATGGTTACGTCAACTTCAAGCCACAGCAGGACGCTCTCGATATAGAAATCCGTACCCCTTCGATACGAGGTCCATTCGGACGGGGAGAAATAAAGTACCTGGGCCGCGAGGGAGGTGTTCTGGAGGGATCGCCAGTTGCGCCCGGCCCGGTGCTCCAGGGTGGAAGCGAGGGTGGCCAGGCTCTCCCGAGTCTGGGCGGGAGTCCAAAGACCGCTGCGGGCGGTGAGGACGGTGCCCAGGTAGGAAGTAAGTCCTTCATAGACCCACAGCAGGTCGCTCTTCATCGGTTGCTGAAAGTCCGGAGTGGCCAGACCGACCGGACGCCGAAACTGCCCATTCCACGAGTGGGTAAACTCATGCGGAAAAAGCCCGGCTTCGAGCAAACGCTTGCCCGGGTCGATGAAAGTGCGGGCGCCAACGCGGTCGTCGCTGCTCTCGTGATGCTCTTGCCCAAGCCCCATCACGTTATCGCTGATCGTAAGCAGAAAATGGTATTCACGGTAGTGGTGGGAACGGTAGAGTGCGGTCGCCTCCGCCACCAGTCGCTTGTAGCTGGCCATCAGATCCGGTGACAGGTCGAGCAGGGACGGAGTCTCCGCCAGCACGTCAAGTTCGTGCCGCAACTTACTCTCCGGCGTCAACTGGAACACCTTCATGTAGGGGCCGGACTGCACCGGAGAGTCAATCAGCAAATCGAGCGGCAAGGGCGCGAACGAAATCGTGTTCTCGTTCCGGTGGTCGAGGGGAAGCGCCGTGCTGAATTTCCAATCCGCGGGAAGTTTCAAGGTCGGGCTGAAGGTGAGCTCGGAAGCTGCGAATCCCGAAGGATAGAGCAGCACTTCGCTCCACATCAGGATCAGGAGCTTGGCTGCGCCGGAGGCGCTGAAATCAATCGCCGGTCCAGGCGCCGAGAGCAGGAAGTCAAAATCAACGGTCAGAGAGTCTGCGCCCGGGGGCACGTCAACGTGAAAGGCGTACATGTCGACTGCATCCTGCCGCCAGGGAATGCGTTTGCCGTTGGCCGAGAACTTCAGCCCGGCAAGATTTGAAATGGGGCCGTCGGGCGAGTGGTCCGCCGGCAGCCACTTGGGGTAGTAGAGCTTTAGCGGTCCGGGGGCCGCCGGAATTTCCAAATGCGAATGGAGCACTCGGCGCGCGGCCTGGGTCGCGTCAACGGAAATCTTAATGGGGCGAACCGGGGCTAGTTGAGCGTGGGCAAAAGCTGCGCTCAACACCATGCCGAAGAGCCACCACCTCTCCTTCTGGCTTCTCGTTCTGCTCATTACGCCCCCTGCTTCGACGCCCGCGTACTAGTGGAGCGGGGGAAAGCTCACCAGGTGAGTTTTCCGGAGAACTGGATGTTCCTTGGCCCACCCACACCAAAATGCGAATCAAAGCTGCCGTCATCCGCGGTGGCGGTAATGGTTGTGCTGAGATCCGGTGAGGGCTCGCCGAAGTTCGGGTGATTGAACGCGTTGAAGAATCCCGTACGGAACTCGAAAGCAAACCGCTCGGTCAGCCTGAATGTGCGTTGAACATTGATGTCCCAGGCATTGAGGCCGGGCGCGACGATGGGGTTGCGCGGGCAATTTCCGAAGGTGCCTTGGGCGGGCAAAGCGAACGCTCCCGGCAACACATACGGCTGCGTCAAGTTATTCAGTTGGTAGCGAATGGGGCCAACGCAATCTGGGCGCTCGTGGAAACTATTCGTCCCGCTTTGGTCGGCAAAGGTTAATACCGGGGTGGACAGGCCGTCGCGTAACGATGTGGTTCCCGAAACCTGCCAGTGCCGCGATAGCGCGCCCAGCACCTTGCCCTGGGAAAGCGCGGGGATTGCATAGATGTAGGTGATCACCAGCGAGCGCCGTTGGTCGAATTCTGAATTGCCGACGCTGCCTTTGAGGTTGCGCGAATCCTGCGGCACATATCCGCTGGTGCCGAAGAAATCGTTCACCTCGGAAGCGGTATCGATGTTGTGGGACCAGGTGAAGGAAATCTGCGTGGTCAGGCCATGAAAATCGGTGGAGCGCAAGGACGTCTGCAAGGAATGATAGTTCGCCCAGCCCACCGAGGCGATGGTGTTGATCTGCTGCAACGTTGGGAACCGCGCATTGAATGGGCGCCGCGACTGGGCAGTATTGGCGTCGCCCGGCGTCGGTTGATTGATATCGAGCACTTGGAGCAGGTGCGTGCTCTTGTTCCCGACGTACCCCACTTGCAGGACAAACTTGCTGCTGAGTTCCTGTTGCACGTTGAGGTTCCAGGTTTGTGTGTTCGGTGTTTTTTGATGCCGGTCGATGCTGTTGATATCGAACGGTGGTTGCGGGGACCCGGGAAAGATCGGCACATCCACGTCAAACGGAATGGGCGCCGGAGGCGTGATCGTGAACCCTCCAACTGAACCAATCGGGTTTTGTGACAACCCCACGAAGTTGTTCAGTGGTGAAGTGTCGTAATAGATTCCATATCCGGCGCGTACGACGGTTTGGCGCCCCGGCAACAGCGCCACCGGAGGTTTCCATGCCAACCCGATTCTGGGGCCGAAACTCGTCTTGGGAGAGTCGTAGATACGATGGCCCGGCAGTTGCGATACCAAGGCTAGCCCCACCGTGGGGTCGAAAGCCGAGAACCGCCCACGCGACTCCTTCACCGGGCTCAGGTAATCGTAGCGAAGGCCGCCAATCAAGGTCAGGCTGTTGGTCACCTTATAGGTGTCCATGAAGAAGCCGCTGATCACATTCTGTTCGATATTGGAGCGATCGCTCAGAACACGAGAGATGGTTGTCTTGTTGGAGCCAGGAGTGGGGAGCCCGGCGAGCAAGTCGACCAGACCGGCAATCGCACCCCGATGGAAAAATGGGCCGTTGGCATCGGGCCCTCCCAGCTGGGACCCGTCGAACGTCAACAGACCACGGCTACCGACGGTTGTGTAATTCGAATAGTTATGCAGATAGTTAAAACCGAACTTCATCGCGTGCGAGCCACGAGTAACGCTCACGTCATCCGCAACCTGGAAGGAAGTTGCCACGCGTCCCCCAGCCCCGCCTTGCAGGCCCAGGTTGGCGAAGCGGCCGGGATCCGGGAAGTTGGGGTCGTCGTTTCGTCCTGAACCGATGTCAATCTCGGGAATGCCAAAGCTTTCGGGGCCGACACCGGTATTAAGCCCGACGGTGGCTGGATCCACGTTAAAGTCGCGGCCCTTTTGAAACTGACTGAACCGGTTGTATCCCAGGCGAAGCGTGTTGATGAAGTTCGGTGAAAAGATGTGCACCTCGCTGATTGCGTAGTTCGCTACGCGCGTAGGCGTAACGCCGAACCACGGATTCAGTTGAGAACCGCCACCGGGACCCGTGCCGCCGCCTGGAAACTCGTCTTCTCCCCTGCCGTACAGATACCGGGTGGAGAGAGAATCCGTCCCCGAAACTCTGTGATCCAGCTTGATCACGAAACTATTGGGGGATTGCCGCCCTCGGTTATCCACCACAAAGGGCCCCGAAAGACCCAGGCCCGAGTAGATGCCCAGAATGTTTAGCGCCAGTTGGTTGGGCTGGATGTTTTGGGTGGCGAGAAAGTCTTCCGCGGTTTGAATGTCAGCTGGCGTCGGGGCAGTACCTCTCAACGTGGTTCCCAACCGGAGTCGGCTGCCGTCATAGCCTCCAAAGAGGAACGTGCGGTTTCTGCCGTCGTAGACATGAGGGATATGGAGGGGGCCACCCGCCGAACCGCCAAACTCGTTCCACACGAAAGGCGCCTTCGGCTTGCCAGCCAAGTTTTCAAAGAAGTTCGCCGCGTCGAGCGCCGCGTCGCGATGGATCTCATATAGCGATCCATGAAACTGATTGGTTCCGCTTTTGATGGTGGCATTCATCACGCTGCCGGAGTTCTGCCCCAAGTCGGCTCCCGAGCCGGCGCTGGTCACAGTGACCTCTTGGACCGCATCGAGGGGCAGCCGCGTGGCTGCGGTTGCAGAATTACCGCCTTCGTTGATGGACGGCAAATACGTAGAGGGGTCAGTGTTGGACGCGCCATCGATATTGAAACCATTGGAACGGGCGCGCGACCCATTGATGGTGTACTGGGCAAATGCGAAATTGCTGTTCTGGACTACCCCCGGCAGCGTCAGCGCTAGGCGCGTGAAGTCGCTGTTCCCAATCGGGAGTGCTTGCACCTGCTCTTCGGAAAGCAGGCCTCCCGCTGAATTTGTCTCCGTCTGAATCAGAGGGGGATCCGAGTTCACCACGATCTCAGTATTCACAGCCCCCACCTTCAGGACCGGGTTGAGCGTGTTCACCCTCCCTTCTGAAGCCCGGATGTCCTTCAGAACGGTGGTCTGAAACCCCGCCTTGCTTACGGTCAACTCGAAGGAACCCACGGCCAGTTCGGGAAAGTTGAAATCACCATTCTCGTCGGTCGTTACAATTCGTTCGAATCCGGTCGATGGGTTGGTCAGCTTGGCCGTCGCGCCCGCAACTGCGGCTCCCTGCGTATCGCTGACGCGGCCAGTGACGCGGCCGGGATAGAACTGGGCGAAGGAACTGGGGGCACTGCAAAGAACCAGAACCAGCCCAATCAGGCGGAGAAAATTGTTGCGGGTCTGCGCGAGGATCACGGCGACCTCCCTTGGGGATTGCGAGGTGCAAGCTACCGCAGAGCTGTTTGGTATGTCAAGAATAATCTTGTGATATACCATCGGTACACAATGCAGTCTGCCGTTGACATGCCGAAAGGGTTGGGATAACTTCTCTGCCGACGCCAGAGTAGGGGATGCGATCGTGGCAGAAGCACGGGTACCCGCAAATCGTAGCCTGCCTCCGGTTTTCCCGGAAAAGATCAACGGCAGCGTTGGCCCGCCGCGCGCTCGAGTTCTGGCCTTTTGGCCGCGCCTGGCTGCTCTGACCCTGATCTTCGCCGCTCCAGCGCTGCTGGCGCAGGCGCCCACGGCGAACTCCGTCACGGTGATCCATGCGGACAAGCTGTTTGACTCGGTCTCGGGCCGGCTGCTGGACCATCCAGTCGTTGTGATTGCCGGAAATCATGTCGAGTCCGTCGGCACCGGCAATCTGGAACCGCCGGCCGGGGCGCGCGTGATTGAGTTGCCCGGCGCGACACTGTTGCCGGGGTTCATCGATGTGCATACGCACCTCACGGGAGACCCGGGCAGCAGCGGGTACGAATCACTCGGCGTGTCGATTCCACGCTCCGCGCTGACCGGCGCCAAGAATGCGCGCATCACGCTGCTGGCCGGCTTCACCACCGTCCGCAACGTGGGAGCGGAGGGTTATTCCGATGTGGCTTTGCGCGACGCCATCAACGCGGGCGACATTATCGGCCCGCGCATGCAGGTTTCCGGCCCTCCCCTGGGCATCAGCGGCGGACACTGTGACAGCAGTCTGCTGGCTCCCGAGTTCCACTTCGCCGCCGAAGGAGTCGCCGACGGCGTCGAAGCGGTGATGCACCGGGTGCGGGAGGAGATCAAGTACGGGGCGGATGTGATCAAGTTCTGCGCCTCGGGAGGCGTCTTCTCCAAAGGCGATAACCCATTGCTTGAGCAGTACAGCCCGGCGGAAATGCAGGCTCTGATCACCGAGGCACACCGTCTGGGGAGAAAAGTTGCGACCCATGCTCACTCCGCTCTGGCCATTAAGGATGCGGTGCGGGCGGGCGTCGATTCCATCGAGCATGGAATCTTCCTGGACGAGGAGGGGATCGCGCTGATGAAAGCGCACGGCACATTCCTGGTGCCAACTTCTTATCCGCTCTTCTGGTTTGAAGAGAACGCCCCGGCGCTGCACATGCCACCCTGGGTGATGGAAAAGGCCGCGATCATCATTCCGGCCGCCAAGAAAAACATGGCGGTGGCCTTTCGCAGTGGAGTTCGAGTCGCGCTGGGGACCGACGCGGGCGTGTATCCGCACGGGCAGAACGGCGGAGAATTCTGGTCGATGGTGGAGCTCGGACTACCGCCGGTACAGGCTCTGCAGGCAGGCACGACGAATGCGGCTGAATTAATGGGATGGTCGGATCGGGTGGGCGAGATCCGCAAGGGGATGCTGGCTGACATCGTCGCCGTGAAAGGGAATCCGGTAAGCGATGTACGTTTGCTGCAACATGTTCAGTTCGTGATGAAAGACGGAGTGGTCTACAAAGACGAGATTTCAGCAGCGGCGGTTGGGGCGAAGTAATCGCAGGCGAATGCCGCATTGGGACACGATGCGCTTATAGGGGGGCTTATGCGGGGAGAGAGAATCGGTCGGCTGGGGTTGTGCATTCTGGTGGTGCTCACATCCGTGGTTTTCACGGTCGCGCAGACGACGCAGGGTGGAATCGTAGGCACGGTGCGGGACCAGAAGGGTGCCGAGATTGCGGGAGCCAAGATCACGGTGACCAACCCCGCCACCGGCTTACAGCGCGACATTACGACGGCTGGGAATGGGTTGTTCCGCATCCTGGCTCTCCCCAGCGGGGTTTACGAAGTCAAGGCCGAAGCCCAGGGATTTGCGACTGCCTCGCTGAAGGCCCTCGAAGTCGGCGTCGATCAGGTTCGCACCCTCGATCTTGTGCTGCGGGTCAGCGGCCAGATGGAGGTCATCGAGGTGCAGGCGGACGCAGCCTTGACGCAGACGGAAAGCTCGCGCGTGGGCGAGATCATTGACAACCGCAAGGTGCAAGATTTGCCGCTGAACGGCCGCGACTTTGCCCAGCTGGCGCGGCTCAATCCGGGAGTTGCAGTTTCCGGTGGGGGTGGAGGCCAGCAGGGTGGCGAAGGCAACGTCTCTGGCTTTTCGTCCAACGGGCAGCGGGCCACGTCGAACAACTTCCTGGTGGATGGGGTCGACAACAACAATTATTTTGCCGGGGAAGCGGCCCAGTTGCCTTCCATTGATTCCATCCAGGAGTTCGAGGTCCAGACCAACACCTTCGCCGCCGAGTACGGACGCAATACCGGTTCGGTCGTCAATCTGGTGACGAAGTCGGGCACCAATCAATTGCACGGCTCGCTGTACGAGTTTTTCCGCAACGACGTGCTGGATGCGCGCAACTATTTCAACAAGGAACCGTTTCCAAAGTCCGGGTTGCACCTCAATCAGTTTGGCGGCACCTTTGGCGGGCCGATTGTGAAGAACAAGACGTTCTTCTTCATGAACTACGAAGGCTTCCGCCGCAGTGCCGGAATTACCCGCATCACCAACGTGCCCACCGACGTACAGCGCCAGGGCAATTTTATTTTTACGGATCCGGAGACCCAGCAGCAGACTCCGATTACCGTTCCCGTGACTCCGGTTTCCGCTCAGATCTTCGCCACCTTGTTCCCGGAACCCAATCTGACCGACCCGCAGGGAAACTTCATTTCCTCGCCGTCGCAGAGTGATGGTACCGACCAGTTTTTGGTGAAGGTGGACCATCGGCTCCGTACGTCCGACAATTTCTCGGCGCGTTACAGCCGGACGCGGGCTGACATTTTCTTTCCCTTCACGCCGGGGCAAAGTGGAACCAACGTTCCCGGCTACGGAGTGAATAACAACGGGACCAACCATCTGGTGGCAATTTCGTACACGCGGGTGCTCACTCCGAGAACGCTCAACGAGGCCCGCTTCGGATTTACGCGTACGAACGTCAGGGTAGTGACCGAGCTCGGCCCGCAAGCCGAAACCTTCAACTTCAATACGGGCTGGCCCGCAGGCTCTCCACTGAGCCTGGGCAACATTCCGCAGCTGGCCTTCTCTGGAGGCTTTGTCTCGGGGAGCGCGGCGGTGACCAATCTGGGCGGAGCGATTGATCAGCCCAATCGGACCGCCAACAACACGTATCAGTGGGTGGAAAATCTTTCGCACACCACGGCCCGCCACAACTTCAAAGTGGGAGCTGATATTCGCTACACCCAGCTGAACCGGCTCTACGATCTGGCGTTCAGCGGGCAACTCGCGTTCAGCGGCGCCGGCAACGCCGCCGGCCCCGACGGCGAAAATGTTCCCAACGCGCTGGTTGATTTTGCTCTGGGCATTTCCAGCGGAGCCCTGCAATTCGTCGGTGACTCGCACCGCAACTTCCGCAGCACCAGCTACGGGTTCTTCGGGCAGGACACCTTTAAGCTGCGGCACAACCTGACACTGAACTATGGCTTGCGCTACGAATTGAATACCGTATTGCATGAAGCGCACGGCCGGTTGAGCAGTTTCCGGCCGCAAAACTTCACCCAGTTTCTCGATCCCAGGGACCCCACCATCCAAAGCAACCTCGATGCCTTGCGCGCCTCGGGTGTCGTGTTGCAGTCGGATGTGGGTTCGATCTACGATCCCGACCACAACAACTTTGCGCCCCGCGTCGGTCTGGCCTGGGACATGTTCAGCAACGGCAAGACGGTACTGCGGACGGGATACGGCATGTTCTACGAGACCATCATCGGGAACATTCCGGGCAACGTCATGCTCAACCCGCCGTTCCTGCCCGACTTCTTCAACCCCTTCCCCGATCTGAACTTCCCGGACCAGATTTTCGGGCCCTCTGCTTTTCCCGTGCTCACCGTCACCCAGCAGCATCTGATGACGCCATACGCACAGCACTACAACCTTCTGCTGCAACAGGAATTGCCGTCGCGCACGCTGCTGGAGGTTGGCTATGTCGGAACTACCGGTACCAAGTTGCCGCGCTTCCGGCAGATGAATCAGGCGTTCATCACGGTGCCGCAACTTCTGGCGCTTTCCCCGGATCTGGAACAGCGTCTCCTTATCATGGGTCTACCGCCGGGCGCTGCGAAATTTCTTGCCGACAACATCGCTAGCGACCCCAGCACCATTCCATTCATCCCCAGCATCGCCAGAACGCCGTTCTTCGGCTACGCCCAACTCTTTCAGGCTGAGGACACCATCAGCTCGAATTACAACAGCCTGCAAGTGAAACTGGACAAGCGCTTCTCGCACGGGTTCTCGTCCTTGGTGGCGTATACGTGGTCCCATTCCATCGACGGCGCCTCGGTCTTTTTCGGTTCGGGGGCGAACGGCACCACGATCTTTCCGCAAGACAACTACAACCTGCAAGCTGAACGAGGAAAATCCGACTTTGACATTCGTCACCGCTTGAGTTGGAGCTTCCTGTACGAGATTCCCGCGCCGCACAAGATCCCCAAGGCGCTGGGAACGGGCTGGCAACTGGGCGGCATTTTGAGCCTGCAGACCGGACAGCCCTTTTCTGTACTCTCCGGGCAGGACAACAGCAGCACGGGTCTCGGGAATGATCGCCCCAACGTCATCGGCGATCCCAACTCGGGACCGCACAACGTGAATCGCTGGTTCAACGTCGACGCATTCACACAGAACGCGCCACTGACCTTTGGCAATGCGGGGCGCAATATCGTCACGGGGCCGGGGTTCCACAACTTCGATTTTTCAATTCTCAAGAGCACGAAGATTGGTGAGTACGCCAGTCTGCAGTTCCGCGCCGAGTTCTTCAACATCACCAATCATCCGAACTATGCCTTGCCGGCCAACATTCTGGCGGCGCCGAATTTCGGGACCTTGTTCCAGACCCCAGACGCGGCCCAGAACAACGTCGGCCTCGGTTCAGGCGGACCTCGGCTGATTCAATTTGCGGTGAAGCTGAGTTTTTGAGAAATGAAAGCAATGGGCAAGGGCGCGAGCGGCACGCTTCTGGTTTTACTTGCCTTGTGTACCGTGGGGCGTGCTGCTCCCGTTCTTCAGCCGATCGGGCCCGGTCTGTACGCCTACATTTCCGACAACGACGGCAGTGCGAATTCGACGGTCCTGGTGGGGAAAGACGGAATTCTCGTCGTTGACACCGGAGTCGACGCGAAAGAGGGCGGCAAATTACTGGCGGCAATTCGCAGCGTTTCGAATCTGCCAGTGAAATACATCGTGAACACCCACTATCACCCCGATCACCAGGGAGGGAACTCGGCCGTCGGCCCCGCCGCGGTCGTAATCAGCACGGACTGGACGCGAGAGCACACAATCTTTCTCAGTCAGTCTCAGGCCGCAGGCAACCGCTCTCGGCTGCAGCCGGCCGAACTGACATCGGAGCAGCTCACCCTCCACCTGGAGCCCTATACCGCCAAGATTTCCTTCCCCGGCAAGGCTCATACTTCGGGCGATCTCCTGGTTTATTTTCCGGAGCAGCGTGCTCTGGCCACCGGCGACCTGTTTCTGACCCGGTCCAGCCCGGCGATGGACCAAGGCAGCGTCCAGAGCTGGATTCACGCGCTCGATCAGGTGCTTGAGCTTCCCTTGGACTCGGTTGTTCCTGGACATTTTGAGTTGGCCGGCAAACCGGAAGTGAAGCGCTTCCGCGACTACCTGAGTGACTTGTATGCCCAGGTGAAGAGTCGGTATGAGCAGCGTGAGACCGTGGAGGAGGTACGCCGGAATCTCCACATGGAGAAGTACAGCGACTTCCGCCAGTACCCCAAATACGAGGCGACCTTCGCAGATAACGCCGAAACGATTTACCACGAGCTACAAAAGCAGTGACGCGGTAACCCCCGCAATTTCCCATCGTATCGGTTAGGGAATTGGCGCTGCCATCGAGAGACTGGTTGGCGGGTCCAATACCGGAGGGCGCCCGGCCTAGTTCACCGTCAGCGGCGCAGAAACGCTACCGATCTTGCCGCTTAGGTTGTCCCGCACCACCACGCGCAGCTTGTACTGCCCGGGCGGCAGTTCCAGATCATTCTGGTAGTTCATGCTGGTCTTGATCTTGGCCATCGACTCAGGAGACAGCGCCCCTTCCACGGTCTGCGTCACCTGGTCGGCAATCTTTCCCTCCTTGGTCGCCACGGCGTAGAAATCAAGGCTCACCCTCTGCTTGTTGTTCTCGGGGGCGCCAAAAGCGAGGCTCGTGCCCGGCAGATTCAGGGCGAATTCGACCTTCTTCAATTGCCCGGTTCCAGACACTCCCCGCCAACGCAGCGTTATGGGGAGCCCGGTGCTGTCGAAGGGCGAGTCAACGGCATACGCGAGATCAGTCTTGCGCGTCGCGTCCGGATCGATCGTGGCATTGGTGACCAGGAACCCGTTCCGCGCCCTGACCTCTGTGCCACTGCGCCTTACCTTCACCTTAAGGCTGCGCCAACCGGGCCGGTCATTGGCTGTGTCCAGGTAATAGGCGAGCACATAGTAGGCCGAAGAGTCGGCGGCCACTCTTTGGAAGCTGCCAACCAAATCATTGGTGTTGTAGAAAGCCCGGCCCCCGGTCATCGCGGCGAAATCGCGCAGCGTGTCCTGCGTGGAATGCAGCAGCCAGTTCCGGTTGCTCAGTTGCTGCAGCGTGGTGGGGCGCCGTTGAGAGATATCGCCAGCAGGACCAATCAGCCCGCGCACATCGATCGGATAGACGGAAATCTGCGCCTCGTTCAGCGCCTGCATGGCGCGTTCGTAAAGCGCCGAAAGATATCCGCCTGGGACAGAAGCGGGAGAATCGAGAGAGAACGGAAAGCCGCCGGTCGCCCACACCACAGACTTGCGCCCAGGAATTCCGGAGAGAGACCAGGCAATGCCGAGGAAGCCGCGCATGGTGGTTTCGATGGCGCGCTCCTGCTGGAAAGCGGCAATCTCCGCATCGCCGCGGTCTACAAAATCTCGGACCCGATCTTCTATCTGGGCCGAAGTTGCGCCCGGCCCAAGACCCATCAACTCCGGTACGCTGCCACTGGCCGCGGCCGCCTGCGCGTCCTCGCTGACTCCATGGAGTTGCGGCAGTTCGCCGCTGACTTTCTTGAATGCCTGCTTGAGTTGCGTGGGATCGCTGGTCAGTCCATGAATCACTTTGAGCCCGCGGCTGGTGAGCGCGACCAATGCCAGCACACGGTCTGGTTCGACGTTGTTCGCCAGGTACTTGATCAGTTGCTGTCGCCCGTAGGCCTGATCGAGAAACGGCGTATTCACCATGTCCATCACAATCACCATGACGGTGTGCGGTTCCGTGCTGTCAAGGACGAGGTTGCGAAACTCACCGGGTGCGGTTGGCGGCGGGGAAAGTCTGGCGTTACTGGCCACGACTTCTTCAAAGGCCGCGACCTTTTGCTGCTTACCGTTTTCGAACACTTCAAAATCTTCCCGCGTAAGCCCACGGATATGGACCCCGTGCTTGTCGGTCACGACGACTGGAACTTGAACAAGAGTTGCCTGCGACTTGAAGTTGACCCTGGGCTCGCTCTCGGCCGAAAACGTTTGCGGGGTGAGCGTTCCCATCCCGCTCGATCCAGGCAGGCTAATAGTGCGTGTGGGTCTGGCGGCGGGCAGTGGTGTGGGTGGTCTGGCGACGGGCTTCTGAGCCCAAGTCGTCAGCGGCAACCACGGGAGAAAAGCAGAGAACAACAGCACAAGCAGAGTCCGGCGCATACCTGTCAGCCTTTCACCGTTACCCCGGCCCGAATTATAAGGCCGGCGCTACGGCCCGGTTTGTTTTTTGCAGGACGGCGGCGTATATTGATTAACGAAACTGTTGTGTAGTTCCGGCACTTGACGAAACACACCAGTGGGCGCAAGCCCACTTTTTCGTTGGCGCGGGATTTCCCAGGGGAAAGTCATTTGCTTTCATGGTTTTAGATTTTGATCGCGTGCGTGAAATTGCGCAGCGCGTGGCCTCCGGTTTCGGATTGGATGTGCTTGAAGTCGAGCACCGGGGTGGGGGCAAGTCGCGGGTGCTGCGGGTGTTCCTGGATCGCGTGGACGGCAAAGTGACGCACGAGGATTGCGCCAGCGTGAGCCGCGAGCTGGGTACGGTGCTGGACGTGGAAGACGTGATGCCAGGCACGACTTATACGCTTGAGGTTTCGTCGCCCGGGCTGGATCGGAAGTTGTATCGGGCCGCGGATTACGAGCGTTTTGCCGGGCGGTTGATCAAGCTCATGACGTTTGAACCGGTCGAAGGCAACCGGCACTTTGAAGGGCGGTTGGAGCAGTTTGCCGACGGCCGCCTGCGACTGAATACGTCAGATCGCGGCCGCCATCGCAAGCGGGAACTCGGCGAAGACCGGCGGGTGGAAATTGAGTTGGCCAATGTGGAACGGGCCAACCTGGTGCCGGAGATTTGAACGCGCGACGCCCAAGGCGGAGCGGAACTGAAGTAGGGAACGGACTGCATTCATGGCCAGCGAGCTCTATAACACGATTGACGCGATCAGCAAGGAGAAGGGCATTGACCCTCGGATCGTGGTCAGCGCGGTCGAGGACGCTATCGTCGTCGCCACCCGCAAATATTACAAGACGCAGGAGAACCTGCGCGCCGAACTAGATAAAGAGACCGGCAAGATCCACGCCTTCGCGGTAAAGACCGTCGTCGAGACTCCCGAGCAAGTGGAAGACCCGCTGCTCCAGATCACGCTGGAGGAGGCGCGCAAGCTCGATGCCAACGTCGAGGTGGGCGGAGAAGTGCGCTTTGCCAAGGTCACCGAAGGAATTCTGGGGCGGATTGCAGCCCAGCTGGCCAAGCAGGTGATCTTCCAGAAAGTGCGCGAAGCCGAACGCGACACCGTCTTCAACGAATACCACACACGCGTCGGCGAGATTGTGACCGCCACGGTGAAGCGCGTGGAAGGGCCCGACGTGATTCTCGACATGGGCAAGGGCGAGTCGCGGATGGGACGCAAGGAACAATCGCGGCTGGAATCATTTGCCATTGGCGAGCGCATCCGGGTGATTATCGCGCGCGTGGAACGCGCTTCCAAAGGGCCGCAAGTGGTGGTATCACGCGCCGCGCCGGAACTGGTGCAGCACCTGTTCCAGACGGAAGTGCCGGAAATTTACGATGGCACCGTGGTCATCCGCGCCATTGCCCGCGAAGCCGGCGAGCGCACCAAGATCGCGGTCATGTCCAAAGACAAAGATGTAGACGCGGTGGGCGCCTGTGTGGGCATGAAGGGGATGCGCGTGCAGTCCATCATCCGCGAACTACGTGGCGAGAAGATTGACATTATCGAATATCACGAAGACCCGGTCACCTTTGCCGAGAAAGCGTTGCAGCCCGCCAAGGTCAGCCGCGTCAGCGTGATCGATCCCACCGAGAAGCATCTGGAAGTGGTCGTGGATGACAGCCAGCTTTCGCTGGCGATTGGCAAGAAGGGCCAGAATGTGCGTCTGGCGGCGAAACTCCTGGGCTGGAAGATTGATATCAAGAGCGAAGAAGAAAAGCGCCAGGAAGTGGAGCAGCAGATGTCGGCCATGGTACCGCAGCCGTCCACGCCGCTGGATGGGGTGGAGGGTCTGGGTGAGGGTGTGCTGGAAAAGCTGAACGGCGCCGGCATCACCACCGTGGAAGCGCTGGCCGACATGACCCCCGAGCAGTTGGAGGCGATCGACGGTATCGGCCCGAAGACGGTGGAAAAAATCAGTATTGCGGTGAATAATTACTTTTCCAGCCTGGAAGCCAGCGGGGCGGTAGTGGCGGAAGACGTTCCCGTGGCCGAGGAAGCGGTGGCCGGCGAGACTGTGGCCGGCGATGCCACAGCGACGGAAGCGCCAGTAGAAGAAGCGTCGGCCGAAGCTGCCGTCGAAGTTGCGGTGGAAGAGCCGGGGGAAGTTTCCGCAGAAGCGGCGCCCGAGGCGGAGACCATTGCTGCCCAGGCGGAAGTAGGCGAGACCGCGGCGGATTCCGAAGAGAAAGTCTGAAAGATGCTGCGCCGGTTTCCGGCGGGTTGCGTCCCATACCGTGAGGTTGCGATGAAGGCTTAACGGATTACAGAGGAAGCAGAGGGCGGATGAGCAAGGTTCGAATCAACGATCTGGCGCGGGAACTGGAAGTCAAGAGTAAAGCCATTCTTGATGTCCTGACCGTCGTCGGGGTCACGGAAAAGAAAACCCACTCCAGTTCCCTGGAGGCGGACGAGGCGGAGAAAGTAAGAAAGCACTTGCGGGCGGAGGCAAAGGGGAACACTGCCGCCGCCAGGCCGGGCGCATCCAGCCGCGCGGAAGGCGACGAGATCAAAACCAAGATTGATCTCTCGAATATTTCCCGTCCGGGCGATGTGCTGAAGGCGATTAGCCAGAAGAGCCACCCGGTTGCGCCGGCAGCTTCCGCTAAACCTGCAATTTCCACGGCACCTGCGCCGGTGGCACCGGTCGCTCCCGCCCCCGCGATGAAGGCGCCTGCGCCCGCGGCAGCTAAGCCGAGGGTCGCGCCAGCTCCGATGCCGCCGTCCGCACCTGTTTCCGCGCCTCAACCTGCGGCGCAAGCGGCGCCGCCGATGACCGCCGCGCCGGTTGCATCCGCAGCGGCACCCGTCGTAACAAAGCCACCTGTGGTGCCACCGCCTGCGGTGGTGGTAAGACCGCCGGCACCGTCTGCGGCCGTGCTGCCAGCGGTGGAAGCCAAATCCGTGATGCCGGCGCCCGCAACGCCCATGCGGCCGCCGCTGCCGCGAATGATCATGCCGCAAACCGGACCGCGGCCGGTATACCTCGCGCCGCAGCGTCCACCCGCACCCGCTGCCAGTGCCGCCCCGCGCCCCGCGCCCGGGCGTCCCGTGCCGGGTCAGCCCATCTTTCAGCGTCCTCGTCCCACCGCTCCTGGAGCGCGGCTCCCGTTGCGTCCCGGCGAGCGTCGCCCCATGCACCCCACCCGCACCGCGCCTACCGGCCCGCGGCCGGGGATGGGCGGAGGGTTAGCGTCAACCGCTCCGCCGCCGGGCACGCGTCCGGGCGGACGTCCGTCGCCTCCACGCCGGCCGGGGCAACGTTACATCCCCAAGGTGCAGGAAGGGCCCATGAAGGGATACACGCCGCCACCGCGGTTCGTGCTGCCCACGGAGCCCATGCCGATTACCCGGAGTATCACGATTGCTGAGGGGATCAGCGTCAAGGACCTGGCGGAGAAACTCAGCATTCGTGCCAAGGACCTGATTGCCGGTTTGCTGGCGAAGGGTGTCTTTGCCAGCATCAACCAGAACCTGGATTCGGAGCTGGCTTCCGAAATGGCGCGCTTCTTTGGCGCCGACACCAATGTGATCAGCTTTGAGGAGCAGGCGGCAAAGGATATGGGTGAGGCCGCAGCCGGTGGCGAAGATGCCGCTGCTGAAGAATTGCCGCGCCCGCCCGTGGTCACCATCATGGGCCACGTAGACCACGGCAAAACCACGCTGCTGGATTCCATCCGCACGACCCACGTGGCGGATGGCGAAGCGGGCGGGATCACGCAACACATCGGCGCTTATAAGGTCAAAATTAGCGACACGGAGTCGCCGGCCTACGGTCGCGAGATTGTGTTCCTGGACACGCCGGGTCACGAAGCCTTTACCCGGATGCGCGCCCGCGGCGCCAAGGTGACCGATATTGTGGTGCTGGTGGTGGCAGCGGATGACGGCGTGATGCCGCAAACGCTGGAAGCCATGGATCACGCGCACGCTGCCGAAGTGCCCATCATCGTCGCCGTCAACAAGATTGACAAAGCCGAAGCCATGCCCGACCGGGTGAAGAAACAGCTGGCGGATCGCGGCCTGATGCCGGAAGACTGGGGCGGCAAGACGGTTTTTGTGGATGTTTCCGCCAAGAAGAAAACCAACCTCAATCTGCTGATGGAAATGATTTGCCTGACGGCGGACCTGCAGGAAGTGAAAGGTGTAGCGACGCGTCCGGCTAGCGGTGTCGTTCTCGAAGCCAAGCTGGATCGCGGGCGTGGTCCGGTGGCGACAGTACTGGTGCAGAACGGTACCCTGCGCGCCAGCGACAACTTTGTAGCAGGCAACATTTATGGCAAAGTGCGCGCCATGTTTGACGATCGCGGCGCGCAACTGGACAGTGCTCCGCCCTCCACGCCGGTGGAGATCCTTGGATTGGAAGGTCTGCCGCAAGCGGGCGATCAATTCGTGGTGGTGGCGGACCGCGACAAGGCCCGGACGATTTCTGAGTATCGCGAACAGAAGGCGCGCGAAGCGATGCTGGCCAAGAGTTCCCGCGTTTCGCTCGATAGTCTGGCGGACCAGATCAGGAATGCGGGCATGAAGGAACTGGCCATCATTCTGAAGGGCGACGTGCAAGGTTCGGTGGAAGTGCTCTCCGACCTGTTGGGCAAACTCTCCACCGACAAGGTGCGGCTCAAGCTGTTGCACACCGGAGTAGGCGCGATCACGGAAACGGACATCCTGCTGGCTTCGGCTTCCAATGCGATTGTCATCGGGTTCAGTGTGCGTCCGGAGCGCAAGGCGCAGGAACTGGCGGACCAGGAGAAAGTGGACATCCGTCTGCACTCGATCATTTACGAACTGCAGGACGAGATCAAGCGCGCCATGAGCGGCCTGCTGGAGCCCACGTACAAGGAAAACTACCTTGGTCGCGCCGATGTGCGGGACACCTTCCGGGTGCCCAAGGCCGGGACCATTGCCGGTTGCCTGGTGCAGGATGGCATTATCAAGCGGGACGCGGAGGTCCGCCTTTTGCGCGATAACGTGGTGGTCTTTAAAGGCAAGATCGGGTCGCTGCGACGCTTCAAGGACGATGCCAGCGAAGTACGCAACGGTTTAGAGTGCGGCATCAGCATCGTGAATTACGGCGACATCAAGATCGGTGACGTGATCGAGTGTTTCGTCACCGAGAAGATTGCCGCAGAAGTGATCGCATAGCGCCGGGGGTGCGGTAGGCCGCCGGATCAACGGCGTTCCTGTCTCCGCTGTTTTCGGGTTGCGGTCCCTGAGTTCCATGCCGATTGCCTTCCTCACGCTGGAAATTCGCATTGAAGCAGCGCAGTCGCTGAAAGACCGCCGCCAGGTGGTGCGCAGC
>JBGQDM010000011.1:0-48863 GCA_041495845.1 Terriglobia bacterium
CGGCGGCCTGCAGCGCGGAAGCGAGAGCACGAGCGCGGCGATGGAGTTCACGGTAGCAGGTGCGGTGGATGGAGCCATCGGGGCGGCGCGAGACAATCTCCACTTCCGGAAACAGCTTGCCCGCGCGCTCCAGCAGCGCGGTCAGCGTCAACGGCGATGCCATCATTGTTCCTTGCACCCATCACCCCGCGCCCGAAGAGAAGCGTTGGGCATGGTAGGACGCGGGAAGAAGGCAAGTCAACGGAAGAACGACGACGGAATCGGAGGGCCATCACATACGGGCAGCAAAGGCGGCAAAGAAAAGGCCGGTGTAGGCGGCGATGACCATCAGCGTCAACCACACTGCGAGCCCGAAGAAAGTAATAAGATCGATTTCAGAAATGCGCGCAGCGAAGGCCAGCAGGCCTGTGCCCAGCAACTGGCACAACGTGGTGCTGGAAAAGACGGCCACCGTGACGACGACACGGGGGTGCGGGGCGATCAGGGCAGCCATGAATAGCGGAAGAAAACTCAGGGCGGGCAGTACCGCCAGGGGAGCGCCGAAAAACAGCGCACGCTGCCGCTCCTGCCAGGTCATGATGGCAGTGTAACGCGGTGGGGTCTGTTCCCCCGACTGGATTCATGCTGAACAATTCCTGAGACGCCGAGCCGCGCCGCCCTCCACATGGAAACCGTTTCGCCAGCTTGCGAACGAGCGCGCTGGGTATAGACTGGTGCCGATCTTGGCGTCAAAAAGGGGCGATTTCGATTCCAATATCTTGGGATCTGACTGACGGGGTAATGCCAATGACGCTCCGGCACCGAGTCTCGCAGCCGCACCCAGGGCTAGATGTCAGAGGGTCATCCCCTCACTGCGGATGGCGAAAAGTGTTTTCTCTTGACATTCCTTTTTGTGGAGCGCGTCCCAGAAAATTATGGACACTCTGTTCCGCCTGATCCAAGGCGTGGATATTAACGTCTACTACTGGCTGAGCCGATTTCATGGAAATTGGTTCCTTGACCGGCTCGCCTCCCATCTTGAGTCAAACAATCTCCTCAAGAGCGGTGTGTTCCTTGCGATGTATTGGTACTTCTGGTTCCGGGAAGAGCGAGGTCAGAGAGAACGGCGCAGCCGTATCCTGACGATTCTTGTCGGGACGCTGGTGGGTCTCGTCGTCACCCGGATGGTGGCGACGTTTGCGCCCTTCCGAGTTCGGCCGATGTACGACACAAACCTGCTGCAGCATCCGTTCTCAATCCCGATGTCTCCCAATTTCGTGGATTGGAGTGCATTTCCCAGCGACCACGCAGCCTACCTGGCCTCCCTGGGATTTGGACTGATCCGGCTCTACCGCCGCTTGGCGATTCCGGTCACGCTCTATCTCGCGGTCTTGATTTGCCTGCCTCGAATGTATTTGGGCATCCATTTTGCCTCCGATGTCCTGGCGGGCGCTGGAATCGGAGTTGTGGCAGTCTGGGCGGCGCTCCAGATCGAAGCCCTTCGCACCAGCATCGCGCGGCCACTCCTCGCCTTCATGGAAGCCAAGCCGCAGGTGTTCTATGCAGCGGCGTTCCTGATTCTGTTCGAGATGGCGGTCATATTCTGGGACATTCGCGAGCCAGTTCGGGCAGTGCTGCATGTTGGATCGAGCCTGCCGCACCACACAACGCTTGGGGTGGGGCTGGCGTTGTTCGGTTGTCTTTGCGGGATTGGGTTTGTAGTCCGGCACCGCTTGGTACGCCGTCCTTCTGCGTTGGTGCGTGGCGCCGCGAAGCCTGGATCATTTCACGGAGCCCCCAGCGAGAAAAAATAAGGATACTTCAAAGGGTGGATGAGCCATGAACAACGGTTTCGTCCTTACTTTTGCTCGAAGACAGTCCGACCACCCACCACGGTGCGCAGCACGCGCGTCTGCAGCACTTGCGGCGCCGGCACCGAAGTCAGGTCTCGATCCAGAACCACGAAATCCGCCAGCAGTCCGGGAGCAAGTCTCCCTTTGTCTTTTTCGGCGAACTCCGCGTAGGCAGCGGCCTGCGTGTAGGCAGCCAGTGCTTCGTCCATGGTCAGCCGCTGCGCCGGAAAATATTCACGTTTACCGTCTTCGCTGCGCCGGGTGATGGCGGCGTAGAGTCCGCGAAACGGTGTGATCGGCTCGACCGGATAGTCCGTCCCGAAGGCCAGGCGCACGCCGGAATGGAGAAACTCCTGCCATGGGTAGGAGTGGGCTGCACGGGCGTCGCCCAATCGGGCCTGCGCCCAGTTCATATCCGTGAGCACATGGTTGGGTTGCATCGAGGCAATCACTTTCAGGTCGCGGAAACGCGCGAATTGCGGTGGCGCCAGAACTTGCGCGTGTTCGATGCGCAGGCGGAAATCCGGCTTCCGATCCTTCGGCAGCTTCTCCGTCGCTACCTTCTCCGCCGCGCCAAACGCGGTCAGCGCCATCTCCACTCCCCGGTCTCCAATCGCGTGCAGGCCAATCTGGAAACCCGCCAGCACTCGCTCCGCCACCCTGGCATTGAGTTTTTCCTGCTCGTACTGGGGCAAGCCGGAATTCTTTGGGTCGTCGACATAGGGTGCGAGCAGCGCGGCGGTGCGCGAGCCCAACGATCCATCCATGAAGCCCTTGAGCAAGCCGGTGTGCAACATCAGATCGTCGCGGGGATGCGCTTTGCGATGCGCCTCCAAAGTCTCCAGAGGATCATCGAGCGGCAACCACTCGGTGATGCGCAACGTTAGCTTGCCTTCCTTTTCCAATTCTTCGTAGATGCGGAAATCGTCCCATGCCGAATTGTCCTGCGCCGATGTGATTCCGTGCTCAGCGGCATCTTGGAGCGCGAATTCGAGGGCGCGACGGCGGCTGTCATGGTCCGGTTTCGGCATCACCGCCCGCACAACTTCCTGGGCCGTTTCGCGCAGGATGCCGGTGGGCTCGCCGGTTCCAAAGCGGTCCACCTTGCCGCCTTCCGGGTCGCGGCTGGCGATGGTGATGCTCGCGAGTTTGAGTGCGCGTGTGTTGGCCACCGCGATGTGGCCATCAATGCGCACAAAAAATGCCGGATGGTCGCCGGTGATCTCGTCCAAGTCCCAACGGCTGGGCAGTTCCTTCACCGGCCACAGCGTGTGGTCCCAGCCAGAGCCGGTGATCCACGCACCGGGCACTGACTTTTCCACGAACGCGCGGATTCGCTGACGGAATTCCTCCAGCGACTTTGCGCCGGTCAGGTCCACTTCGAGCTGGCGGAATCCCCCCGAAGCGAGATGAACGTGGGCATCGTTGAAGCCGGGCATGGTAAAGCGTCCGCCGAGATCGACGACTTGAGTTTGCGGCCCTTTGTATTTGAGCACGTCGTCCGTCTTACCGATGGCGACGATGCGGTCCCCTTTGACCGCCATCGCTTCCGCGCGTTGCACCTCGTGAAACGCCGATGTCCCCGGAACACCGGTGTAGATGTTGCCGTGGACATAGATGACATCGCCTTTCGGCAACGCATTTTGGGTTTGTGCATGCACTGCGGTTGCAGCAAGCAAGAAAACACCCAGGGCCCGAATGTTCACTCCCCCACCCCCGCCAGAACTAATGTTGTCAGCAAAATCCGCAGCAGGCCCTGTTCGCGGCCTTCCGCATCGAACCATTCTTGCAGTGTGTGGGCTCCACCACCGCGCCCGCCGCCACCGATGGCCACCGCCTCGCGGCCGAGAAACAACGGAATGTTGGCATCGGTAGAAGCGCGCTGAATCTGCGCACTCAAACTTAAATGCTGATCCACCGCGCGCACCACCTGCAGCATGCGCGCGTCCGCTGGAAGCTCCGCAGCAGGACGGTCGCCAATGATCACCACTTCAGCCGAAAGCTGGACCTGGCGGCGCGAACTTCCATTGGCCGGCGACGACGAACCCTCGATCGCCGCCGCTAAGGCAGAACGCAGCGCGCGCTCCAGCCGGTCAATTTCGGCCAACGAAGCGGAGCGCACATCCACGCGCATGCTGACCAACTCCGGAATGGAATTCACGGAAGTGCCGCCATGAATCACGCCGATGTTGAACGTGGTCTTCGGATCCGAGGAAACCGGAGTGCGGCTGAAAATCTCGATGGCCCGCGCCAGCGCCACGATCGGGTTGGGAACACCAAAATCGCTCCAGGAGTGACCGCCGGCGCCGCGCACCGTGACTTCAAAGCGGCGGCTGCCCAACCCTTCGCTCACGATGGTGTCGACACCCGCACCATCCAGCACCAGACTGCACTGGATGGCGTCGCGCCATCGCGGTTGCGAAAAAATGTGGCGCATGCCGCGCAGGTCGCCTTCGCCTTCTTCGCCTACGTTGCCAACGAAGAGGATCGACTGCACGGGACGCACCGAGCCCACCACCAAAGCAGCGGCAATCGCCAGCATGGCCGTCACTCCAGCAGCGTTGTCGGAAACTCCCGGGCCAAAAAGCTTCTCGCCCTCGCGCCGGATCTCCAATTCCGTGCCCGCCGGAAAGACGGTATCCAGATGCGCACTTACGCTGACGCACTCCGCCTGTTCGCCGGGATGCGTGCCGAAGACATTGCCCAGTTCGTCGGCGTGCACATCATCAAGACCGATCTCTCGAAAGCGTTGCGTCAGCCAAGCCGAACGCGGAGCCTCACCAAAGGGTGGCGCGGCGATGGAAGCCAACTCGATCTGCCAGCGCAGCAAGTCCGCTTTGTGCTCGCGAAACCAAACTTCTGCGGCTTGCACCTCAGGCAGGGCGGCCATGCGCGAGACCTCCTGCTGCGGCGTGAGAGACACGTCAGCCCCGGAACTGGATGGTGGAATCATGAACTTGTTGAGAGTCATCTTACAACGGACACGCGGCCGCAAAGGTTAGCGGGGATGAGGCGGGAAGCGGCCCTCAACTCCCGGCTTCCGCAGCCTGCACGCACTGGTAGACCTCAGCATCGGTAAGGGTATGGTCGGAAGACTTGGCACACTGAAAGATGCGTTCCACCAGGTCTTCGGTTGCCGCAAGGCCATGACGCTCCAGCCAAAAGATAACATTGGATTTTCCGCTCATCGGACCGACATCAATGATCTGCTCCAGGCCGAAAATGTGCGAAGGCACACCGGAGTAGACCGTGTTGGCGAGCTCCACATCGTTTTTCTTGTAGGCCTTGATGACGGCGGCGGCATGTACCCCGGTGGCGGTACGAAACGCGTCTTCGCCAAAGACCGGATAGTTATAGGGAATGGCTACGCCGAGGGCACGCGACACGGTCTGGCAGTATTGCTTGAGCCGGGTGAGGTCCTGCTGGGCCCAGGGCGGAACGCCCATCAGCTTCAGATTCACCAGCATCTGATCGATCTGCGTATTGCCGGAGCGCTCCCCGACGCCGAGCGCGGTGGCGTGCACACACTGCGCGCCCGCTACGAGGGCGGCGAGTGAGTTGGGAATCGCGAGTCCGCGATCGCAGTGACCATGCCAGTCCACGCGCACGGCGGCGCCGGAGGGCTTCACCACCTCGTCGATCACAAAACGCATCAGGGCGAACACACCCATGGGGGTAGCATGTCCGGCGGTGTCACAAACCACGATGGCCCGCGCCCCGCAGGAGATGGCGGCGCTGTACAGGCGCTTCACCGTCTCCGGATCGCAGCGGGTCGTGTCCTCGGTCACGTACATCACTTCCACGCCGTGGTCGACCGCGAATTTCACGGCTTTCTCGGTTGTCTGCAGCAGGAAATCGTCGCTCCAACCTTCGGTATAGCGGCGAATAGGACTGGAACCAATGAAGGTAGCGGCGGCAATGGGAAGGCCGGTGTGCTGGATGGCATCCGCAATCGGGCGGATGTCGTTTTCATGAGTGCGGGCGGCGCAGTAGGCCCGGATTTTCATCTTCTGGCCCGCAATCTCCCGCGCCAACGCTTCCACATGCTCGACCGCGCGCGGCCCAGCGCCGGGCAGGCCGATGTCGAGCCAGTTGATGCCGAGATTCTCCATCAGGTGAAGGATTTCGATTTTCTGCTCGATGGGAGGGTCGGTGACGGAAGGCGATTGCAGGCCGTCACGCAGCGTTTCATCGGCCAGCAACACCGGTCCGGTCGGCTTCAGCGAGGCCGGGTGGATACGATTCCAGTCGTAGATCAGTTCCGCAGTGTTCACAGCAGTTTTTGCATTCCCCGAATGGAGCGCCCCACGCGCCCGCGCTTCACGCGCCTTCTTTCGGCGGGATGGTCAGACCAAAAATGGAAATTTGCCCATGCCCGGCAACGTTGAGCTTGGGATCGTCGCCACACGGCAAATAGAGCGCCCGGCAAATTTCGCAGCGATAGACTTCGCGGTCCGTTCCCCAGGCCTTTTCCAGATCGCCGCACTCCTGCTCCACCACATCCGCCGTGTAGAACCAGCGTTTCAGGTGGCCGCCGCACAGCTTTCCTTTTTCGTTGGTCTGGTTGCAGGCACGCTGGCCGGATTTCTTGACTTTGACTCTGTGGTTGGCAAACTGAGTGGGCGCATTCTCTGCGGTCTGGGTCTCGGGCATGTCGTTCCTTCCTGTCACATTCTACTTTACGAAAACGTTCAACGGCGGCGCCTGACAAGAGCGCCCGCGGACCGTAACGCGCCGGAAATCCGCACCCACAGCGGGCGCGCAAAGAGCATGTCCACAAACGCTTCCATCTGGCCGGCAAAGCGGCCGCCGTAACCGTACCACCACAGCTTCTTCATTCTGGGGAGGCCGTCCGAGTCCACATACTTTGGCCAGACCATTTCTTCCATGCCGAGGCGTCCATGGGTGCGCCCCAGGCCGCTGTTTTTCACTCCACCATGCGGCGCTTCGCTGATGCCGAAGCAGGTGAGCACATCGTTGATCATCACCGTACCCGCCTGAATGCGGCGGGCCAGGACCTGGCCGCGCTTGCGGTCGCGGGTCCAGATGCTGGCGGCAAGGCCGTACTCCGAATCGTTGGCCAGGCGGATGGCTTCGTCTTCCGAATCGAACGGCACGATCGGCAGCACCGAACCGAAAGTCTCTTCACGCAGAATTCGCATCTGTGGTGTGACCCCAGCGAGGACCGTAGGCGCGTAGAAATTTGCTCCCAGTTCCCGTAAGCGACTGCCCCCGCAGAGAATCTGCGCTCCCTGCCGGCGCGCCTCTTCCACGTGTGCTTCCACGACGCGCAACTGACGCTCATGGATCATGGGCCCAACATCGGTATCAGGATCCAGGCCGTTGCCCACCTGCAATGCCTTCGTCTTTTCCACGCAGGCGGCGAGAAAACGGTCGTACAAGCTGCGGTGGACGTAACAGCGCTCGACGGAAAGGCAGGTCTGGCCGGCGTTCATGAATGCGCCCCAGACAGCGCCGCTGGAAGCGACGTCAACGTCCGCGTCGGCCAAGACGATCATGGCATCCTTGCCGCCGAGCTCAAGCACCACGGGCAGGAGGCGGGCCGCCGCAGCCTGCGCGATCTGGCGTCCAGTGGCCACGCTGCCGGTGAAAATGATTTTGTTGACCTCCGCGTTGACCAGAGCGGCGCCGGTGGCGCCATCGCCCACCACCACCTGAAAAATATCGCGCGGCACACCGGCCTCGTGCAGCAACTCGGCAAGTTGGAGGGCCACCAGCGGAGTCAACTCCGAAGGTTTTAGGACGACCGCATTTCCCGTGATCAGCCCGGCGAGTGTTTCGCTAGCGGGAGTGGAGAAGGGATAGTTCCACGGCGCGATGATGCCGATGACGCCATAGGGTTCGCGCACCTGCCATCCTGATTTGGCTTTCACTACCGGGTTGCCGTGCGGCACGGCCTGAGGCCGCAACAGGTGGTAAGCCGTTTCCACGCAGAAGCGCGCCGCGTCCAGGACAACCAGGACCTCCGTGGTGAGCGACTCGGCGTAGGGTTTGCCTGCTTCCAGAGTAATGGCGCGGGCCACCTCAACTTTGCGCTGGACCAGCAAGTGTTGAAATCGTCGCAAGCAGGCGGCCCGTTCGCGCATGGGCAGGGCCGCCCACTTCGGCTGCGCGGCAGCGGCACGGGTCACCGCCGCGCGAACCTCGGCATCGTCCGCACAGGAGAGGGTGCCCAGCGTTTCCCCGGTCGCGGGATTCCGCGAAACGATGCTGCGGGCCGCAATCTCGATTTGCGTTGCCATGGCGCTTCCCCAGCTTAGAGCAAGAGTCTACATCGGATCGGCAGACTCCATGAGCGCCGTTGCCACGTGACTTGTTGTCGCCGTCGCTACGTGATTTTCTATTTCCGGAGTTATCCTATTCCGGTCATGGACGAGGCCGGCGGGCAGTGGCGTCTGGCCATACTGATGGACAATCCAAACCACCCGCCAGCGCTGCTGCCGGCGAGCTAAGCACTTTCAGATTTCTGACGCATGCCCCTATAATTATTCCACTGCTGGCCTCAACCAGCGCTTCCTAACTGCGGATGAAAACCCTGGAAATCCCGCGTCCCACGGAGTTAAACCTGGTCGAGCGGGTGCTCGCCGGCGATCATGCCGCTTTCTACGACCTCATTCGACCCTACGAACGCATGGTCTTCCGCACCGCGGTCTCGGTGCTGAACAACGAAGCCGATGCCGAAGAAGTGGCCCAGGAGGCGGTGCTCAAGGCGTTCAAGAACCTGGCGTCATTCCGACGAGAAGCCAAGTTCAGCACCTGGCTGGTGCAGATCACGCTGAATGAAGCGCGCATGCGGCTGCGCAAGTATCGCGCTGGCCTGTATGAATCGCTTGACGCCGGCCAGGAAAGCGACGACGGGGACTACATCCCCAAGGACTATGCCGACTGGCGTGAAATTCCTTCGGAGGCCCTGGCCAAGACGGAGTTGCGGCAGGCGTTGGCCAAAGCACTCCAAACGTTGGCGCCGATGTACCGTGAGATTCTGGTGCTGCGCGATATGGAACAACTGAGCACGGCGGAAGCGGCGGAGGCACTTGGCATTTCCGAAGCCAGCGCCAAAACCAGGCTTTCGCGGGCGCGGCTCATGATGCGCGATGCGCTGGCTCCGGGCTACGACGGAGCCTGGAGCAGCGGCGAAGGCTATAAGAAAGTGAGGCCATTTTGAAACCGGAGGAGGTCCTCATCAACTGCGGGGAAATGTTCCACCTGATCTCCAACTACGTGGACGATGCCGTAGACCCCGCTCTGCGCGCACGTATGGAGAAACACTTTCGCACCTGCCGCCACTGCACCGCTGTCCTGGACGGCACGCGCAACGTGATTCGTCTGGTTGGAGATGACCAGACCTTCGAAGTGCCCGCGTCCTTCAGCAAGAAACTCTACGCCAAGCTGGACGAGTATTTGAAGGCGACGCAGAAGTAGTAAGCTCGCGGCCCGGTCAGGCGACGAAATCATCCGCCTCGCCAGTGACGAATCCTCTCGGCTGCCGATCGCAGACTTCCGCCAGCGCCGCCAGTTTGGCGGCCAAGCCGGCCTGCATGACTTCCGCGCCCATCCGCCACCTCCAGTTGCCATCGCGCAAACTGGGAACATTCATGCGGGCTTCACTGCCCAGACCCAGCACATCCTGCATGGGCACCACACACAGGCTGGCGGGAGAAGCCATAGCCGACCGCACCATGGCCCAGTGCATTCCGTCTTCGCAGCGCCCGAGGTAGGCATACGCGTGGCGGCGCACGGTTTCATTGGCGGTATTCCACCAGCCCACGGCCGTATCCGTGTCATGCGTGCCGGTATAGATGACCACATCTTCTGCGCATCGATGCGGCAGGTACGTATGCGCGCCGGCATCCTGAAAGCCGAACTGCAAGACGGCCATACGCGGAATGCCAAACCGTTCGCGCAGCGCATGCACTTCGGGCGTGATGTAGCCGAGGTCCTCAGCAAAAAACGGTAGACCGCCGAGCGCTTCTCGCACTGTGAGGAAGAAATCGTCGCGCGGACCATCCACCCAGCGGCCCCGCATTGCCGTTGGCTCTCCCGCGGGAATTTCCCAGTGCTGCTCGAATCCGCGAAAGTGGTCCAGGCGGATGTAGTCGAACGTATCGGCTGCGACGCGCAGGCGGCGAATCCACCAGTCGTATCCGCGCTCGCGCATCACATCCCAACGGTAAAGCGGATTGCCCCAGCGCTGACCAGTCTCGCTGAAATAGTCAGGCGGGACACCCGCCACGACCACCGGCTCCAGATTTTCATCCAACTGAAAAAGGTCGGGATTGCACCATACCTCCACACTGTCCAGGTTGACGAAGATAGCGATGTCGCCGATGAGCCGCACCGCGCGCTCTGCGCAATAACGGCGCAAAGCATGCCATTGTTCGAAGAAAAAGAACTGGATGACGCGGGCCCCTGCCAGTTCGTCGGCCGCCTGCCTGCGAAAGCGTTCGAGTGCGCCGGCATCACGGCGGGCAAACTCAGCCGGCCAGTGGTTCCAGTGCAGGGCATCGAAACGGCGGCGGAGGGCGTCGTAGAGGATGAAATCTTCCAGCCAAGAGCGGTTCCGCTCGCAGAATTCCTCCAGGCGAGCGCGCGCCGCACCGGAGACCCGCGCCCGGAAATTCTGTGCCGCCTCCCGCAGCAGTGGCACCTTGTTGGCGCTGACGAAATCAAAATCCACCGGGCCAGCCGAATGGCGCAACTCTACCACCCGCTCCGGCGCAATCCAGCCGCGCTGGCTCAGACGTTCCAGGCTGATGAGCAGCGGGTTGCCGGCAAACGCCGAAATCGCAGAATAGGGAGAATTGCCCAGACCGGGCGGATTGAGCGGCAAGACCTGCCAAAGGCCCTGGCTTGCGGACGCCAGGAAATCAACGAACGCGTACGCGGCCGGCCCCAGGTCGCCAATCCCGCCGAGCGAGGGCAGTGAAGTGGGATGGAGCAGGATGCCGCTGGTGCGAGGAAAAGGCATGTGTCTTATCGTCCCAGCGTCGTCCGGCCCAGCGCGGTCAGAGACCCTCTTCAAGGCTGCCGCGCGTTAGCGTCTTCAACTGGTCTTCGTTGATCTTGATCTTCCCGGCTTTTTTCAGCTTGTCGCGATAGCTTTCCGCGAAGGCGGCAAAAACTTCTTCGCGCCGCGACTCCATCAGAGACTCCCGGACTTCGCTCTTCTTGGCCGCAAATTCGGAAGGCTCCGGCGGCTGCACTTCCCGCAGAAAGATAACCGCACCGTTGCTACCGGCATTAATCGGTCCGCTGATCTCACCCGGCTTCATGGAGAAGACCACTTGCGCTGCGCCCGCCAGCGAGCCAATGCCCGGAACCTGGCCGGTGGGCAAAACAAATTCGCTCGTCTTGAGTTCCGCCCCCAATTCTTTGGCAACTTTTTTCAGATCGTGGGCAGCCCGCGCGCGGTCGGAAATTTCCTGGGTTTTCTGCGCCAGCAAGGTGTTCACCCGCTCGTTCTGAAATTCACTTTCCACGCGGCTGCGAATCTCGTCAAATCCCGGTGTGGCGGGCGGCTTGATGGCGACGATTTCGTAGACCACATAGCCGCTGGGCGCTTGTGCCATCTCCGGCGGCGATTTTTCCCGCGCGCCGAAAACGGCGTTCATCACCTCCGGCGCGGGTCCGATTCCGGGCACCGCGTCGGCCTGCGCCACAAAGTCCGTGCTCACCACATTCAGCCCGCGGGCGGCCGCGGCTTTCTCCAGTCCCGACTTGCGCGCCTCCCCCAGCAACGCATTGCCCTGCGCCTCAGACTGACGGGCGGCAATCTGCTGCATCAGGATGGGCTCAATCTGCGGCTTCACCTCGTCCAGCGATTTCAAGTGAGCGGCCTGCTTGTCGTCTACCCGGATGATGTGAAAACCAAATGAACTCTGCACCAGGTCGCTGGTCTGCCCTTTGGCCATGCTGAACGCCGCGCGGTCGAATTCCGGCACCATAGCGCCATGCTGGAACCAACCCAGATCGCCACCCTTTTTGGCGCTGCCGGGATCATCGGAATTCTTTTCCGCCAGCTTGGCAAAGTCCCCACCGGCTTTGACCTGTTTCAAAATGCTCTCGGCTTTCGCGCGTGCCGCAGTCACCACTTTCTCGTCCACCTTGCCGCCCGGCGATGGTGCCGGAGTGGCCACCAGGATGTGCCGCGCTTTCACCTGGTCGGGCACCCGGTAATCATCCTGACGCTGCTGGTAGTAGGACTGCAGGTCCTGGGCGGAAACCTTCACCTGCGCAACGACCTTCGCGTTTTCAATGGCGGCAAAGCGAATCTTTCTTTTCTCCGGAATGGCGTTGTTGTATGCCGGCTTGTTCCGCTCGTAGAACGCTTTCAACTCGACTTCCGTCGGATGAATTCCCTTGCGAATGGTGTCCGGACTCAGCAGGGCATAGTCAAATTTGACCTTGGTGTTGCGCCGGCGAAATTCTTTTTCGACTTCCGCATCGGCAACCGAGGCGGAACTGGAGATCAGGCTGCGCAGCTTGCGCATCAGGATCGCGTTCTTCTCGATCTCCTCCAACTGGGCCACGGTTAGATTGTTGCTCGCGGCAAAATTCTCATAGGCCACCTGGCCAATAAACTTGCCTCCGGGAAAGAGCGTGGAGGCCAGTTCTCCATGTTGCAGTTCATCGCTCAGTTCGTCGTCGGTTACGCGCAGACCCAGTTGTTGCGCCGCCGCCAGCAAGGCGCGCTGTGTCACCAGCGTCTCCGTCGCCTGCTTGGCAAAATAGGGGAGGAAGCGCGCTCCCAGGTCCTTCCCCTGAAACTGCTGCCGTTCGATCAACTGTGCCTGGCGCAGCACCTGCTGCGTCGAAATCGGATCACCGTCGACGGTGGCGACAATCCCCTGTTGCCCGCCGGCCCCACCGAACATGGAGATATTGCCGCTGCTCGGCACCAGGTACCACACCATGGAGAGGCAAATCAGCATAAGAATGCCACCCAGAAAATACTTCTTGGCCTGACCAGGAGTCTGAAGAAAACGTATCATTTGCTTGTCACCCCTACGAGATGGGAAGAGGATGAAATTATAAACTAGGCCGCGGAGAGAGGCCCAAGGCATAATAAATCGTTTCAATATGGGAAAGTTGGTGTGTGTGCAACCTTGGCGTGCAGTTTTTTCGACGATCCTGCTGCTGTTGACCCTGCCTGCACCGGCGGCCGAGGCGCCCTCCCACCCCACCTCCAGCACCATCGTGCTGACGGCGTGGGAACTGCAATCTTCCAGCAAAGTTGGAGCCAGGGGCGAGACGATTTCCACTCCCGGATTTCTGGCCAAGGGCTGGTATCCGGTGAAGGTGCCAACCACGGTTGTCGCCGCTTTGGTACAGCACAAGGTGCTTCCCGACCCTTCTTTCGGAATGAATCTGCGCTCACTGCCGGGCGTCAGCTACCCCATCGGCAGTAATTTTTCCAACCTACCCATGCGGCCCGACAGCCCGTTTGCGGTTTCGTGGTGGTATCGCACCGAGTTTTCGCTGCCTACCAGCGCGAAAGGGAAAATCATCTGGCTGAATTTTGGCGGCATCAATTACCGCGCCAATGTTTGGCTGAACGGCAAGCGAATCGCGACCGCGGAGCAGATGGCCGGCGCCTGGAGAACCTGGGAGTTCAACGTGAGCGCCGCTGCGAAAACTGGCGGCACCAACGTGCTGGCAGTACAGATATGGGCCCCACATGAAAACGACTTAGCCATCACTTTTGTGGATTGGAACCCCGCGCCTCCGGACAAGAACATGGGTCTGTGGCGCAGTGCGTGGATTTCCGTTACCGGGCCAGCTGCCGTGCGCGCTCCTGCCGTGTTCTCGCGCGTCCACAACGACGGATCAGCCGACCTGACCGTAGCGGCGCAGCTTCGCAACGGCACGGACCAGCCGGTCCAAGGCACACTCAAAGGTTCGTTCGAAAACGTCGAGTTCTCTCAAGAAGTCGCGCTCAACCCCGGCGAAACGTGGGATGTCACGTTCACGCCAGAACACTTCCCCCAGCTGAAACTCGTGCATCCGCGCCTATGGTGGCCGAAACAGATGGGCACGCCAAACCTCTACAACCTCCGCCTGACGCTGGAAGTGGACGGCAAGGTCTCCGACGAGTGCAATTCTCGCTTCGGTATCCGCGAAGTGATTTCGGAACAGCAACCCGGCAATCATCGCGTCTTCAAAGTGAACGGCAAGAACATCCTCATCCGTGGTGGTGGATGGTCGCAGGACCTGATGCTGCGCGAAAACCGACAACGCCTCGAAGACGAGTTCCGCTACGTGCAAGACATGGGACTGAATACCATTCGCCTGGAGGGCAAGCTGGAGAATGAAGACTTCCTGCGACTGGCGGACGAACGCGGCGTGTTGATCATGGCGGGCTGGTGTTGCTGTGATCACTGGGAACAATGGCCCAAGTGGAAACCGGCAGACTTCAAGATCGCAGAGGAATCGCTTCGTTCACAAATGTACCGGCTGCGTGGGCACCCGAGCCTGGTCATGTGGCTGAACGGCAGCGACAACCTGCCACCACCAGATGTTGAACAGACCTATCTCCGCGTTGAGAAGGAGCTGCTGTGGCCGAACCCGGTGCTTTCTTCCGCGACGGCCCAGGTCAGCTCCATCACCGGAGAGCCCGGAGGCAAAATGACCGGCCCGTATGAGTACGTTGCGCCTTCGTACTGGCTGGTGGACAAGAAAGACCCGGAGCATCCGGAGCGCTGCAACCCGGGCGGGTGCGGCGGAGCCTACGGCTTCAACATGGAAACCAGCATGGGGCCGGCGGTGCCGCCGGTGGAGAGTCTGCGCACTATGTTGGGCCCGGACCACCTCTGGCCCATGGACGGCTGGTGGGATTTTCACGCTGGCGGCAACGAGTTCAATAACATCAAGGTGTTCAGCACGGCGCTGGAAAAACGTTACGGCAAAGCGAGCACGGTCGACGATTTCGCCTTCAAGTCGCAGTTGATGACCTATGAGGGCGTGCGCGCCATGTTCGAGGCATACAGCCGCAACAAGTACGGCTCAACGGGCGTGATTCAGTGGATGCTGAACAATGCCTGGCCCTCGATCATCTGGCATCTCTACGACTTTTATCTGCGTCCGGCGGGCGGCTACTTCGGGGCGAAGATGGCCATGGAGCCACTGCATCCTGTCTACGGCTACGACGACCACTCCGTCTGGCTGGTCAGCAGCCAATATCAAGACGCGAAAGGTCTCAAGCTCAGCGCACGGTTGCTGAACCTCGACATGACGGAGAAATTCGCCAAGGAAGTTGCCATCGACGCCCCCGCGGACAGCACGCAGAAACTATTTGCCCTGCCCGAGCCCGATGGCCTCTCCTCCACTTATTTTCTGCTGCTGGAGTTGAAGGATGCCGGCGGAAGACGCGTCGGTTCGAATCTCTACTGGCTCTCTACCAAGCCAGAAACGCTCAACTGGGAGAAGTCGAACTGGTGGATGACGCCGACGGCGCAGTTTGCCGACTTCACCGCGTTAAGCAAGCTCCCCAGGATCAGGCTCAAGGTTACAAGCCGCAGCGAACGAGTGGATGACCAGATGACGACGCGCGTCGTGGTCGAAAATCCAGGCAAGACTATTGCCTTCTTCAACCGGTTGAAGCTGACCAAGGGATTGGACGGAGAGGAAGTCCTGCCCGTGATCTGGCAGGACAACTACATCTCCCTGATGCCAGGCGAGAAGCGCGAAATCACCGCCACCTATTGCGCCCGTGATTTGGGAGCTGCCAAACCGGCGGTGATGGTGGAGGGCTGGAACACGGAGTAACACTGAACCGCAGCGGGCATCACGCGGTTTTTTCATCCGGGGGAATGTCGAAGTTCACCAGTTCGCCACGGAAGCCGCGCGTTTTCCATGCGCCATAGGCGATGCCGGCGATCATCCAAATGGAACCCACGATCATCGCCGTCTTCGACAGGTGAATCCAGATGAACAAACAGATGAAGAAGCCGAGAACCGGCGGAACCAACTGCCCAACGGAACGGTCTTCGCCCCGAATGTAATAGTGAGTGAACGACGCAAGATTGACGCCCATGAACGCGATCAGCGCGCCGAAGTTGAGCAACTGCGCCCCATTGTCATAGCTGATGAGAAAAGCACCCACCAGCGCAATCAGACCAACGAACATTACGTTGTTTGCGGGAATCCGAGTCTTGGGATGGATGGCCCCAAAAAACTTTCGAGGAATTGCATTGCTGCGTCCCATGCCGTAGAGCAGCCGGGCCGCGCCCAGTTGTGATCCCATTCCAGAGCCGATGGTGGCAACCAGCAATGTGAGGCTAATCACCTTGGTGAGCAGAGCGCCGCCTGCGATCGCCGCGACGTGGCTGAATGCGTTCTCGACCTCGCTGGGTCCGAAGAGGTACTGCGAGCTCAGCAATTGAGCGCCGTAAACCTCGGCCGATGCCAGAAATCCCGTAATGACGCAGACCAGCACGGTGGCCAGAAAGATATTCCGCTTGGGATTCTCGACCTCTTCCGACAGAGTCGAAATACCGTCGAAACCAATGTACGTGAGGACTGCAACTGAGGTGCCGTGAAACACTCGATTCACCGTGAAAGTTTCCGGGTTGTAGAACGGACGCAGAAAATAGGCTTCCGGAAATTGCGGCAGATGAAAGATGTACCGGATCGTGTACCAGAAGTACGCCACGATGACGGCGCCCATGATGGCGCAGAGAATCGAATTGATGCGGGCTGACGTCTGGACTCCGCGCAGATTCAGCGCCGTAAACAGCAAAGCAAAAATTATCGGCCAAAGCAGTCCAGGATATGGAATCTGATAGCGGGTCCCAGTCAACAGATCGGCCATCGCTTTGGCACACCAGATGGTGCAGATCAGCGGATTCAGAATGTAATCCATGGTCATGCTCCAGCCGGTGACATAGCCGAGCGAGGGATGCAGTTCGCGCCCCACATAGGTATAGGCCGATCCCGCGCTGGGATAGACACGCGCCATGCGGCCGTAGCTCATGGCCGTGAAGACCATGGCGATCATGGCGATCAAAATGGACGTGACCACGTGCCCCTGGCCGGCGTTGCTAAAGACGCCATAGGCGGGCATCGGGGCCGTCGGCTGAATCACGATCACGCCGTAAAGGATCAAGTCCCACAGGGTGAGTGAACGCCGGAGCCGAGGAGCAGAACTGGAGGGGAAGGATTGGGTAGCGGACATTCTTTCCTTTTGCGTCCACAACGGATCGCGCTCGCGCCGCGAAGCGCCGCGCGGATTTTCATATGCCGCCCGCTCCAATGTCAAATGAAACCTGCTCGGAGATCTGCTGTATGGCCACGAAGTTTCGTGCCACACTACCTCAGCCGGGCCGGAGGAGACTTGCCCTCGCAACTCGAAACCATCAATCAGTCGCTGGTGGAGGTGGACCGCCGGTTTAGGGCGTTGCACAAGAAGCGCCAGACCGTCCTGGAGCGCAAGTGGAAACCTGCCATGGACGCCGCCGAACTGGAGGCACTGGGCCAGCAGATCAGCGCCATCGAGCCGCAAGAATATGACGCACTGCACGCGACGCTGGACACAATTTGCGACTACTACCTGGCAGCTTCGGAAGTGGAGCGGGAAGCGCTACGGCTGCATCTTGGAATTCGCCCCGATGCCCTCAGTGAAATGCTGAACCACATCAACTGGGCGGCCGGACGCGCGGCTGCCGGTGAAGCTCACCAATGGGTTTTGCGCGGCCTGGCTGCGGCCTCGCTGCAGGACAGTCGTATTTCCCCGCAGGAGATTGCGGCGGCGCTGGGCGGACTCTATCTGGCGGGGTCGCGCGCCGGCATCCAGGTCACGCTGTGCTTTCAGGACGTGGCCGCGCTCTCCAACCCTATCCGCGGCCGCCAGGTCCACGCCCCACCGATGCGCGCGATACTAGCGAGCTTCGAGCATTCAGCTTATTTTCAGGAAAATGTAAAACCGAAACTGCCCAGCTAGGGCCGGGATGCAGCCCCGAGTCCAAACTTGGCGTCGAACGCCCGTTCCCAGCGTTACCTCAGTTACTTGCGGCTGGATATCACGCTCAGTAGGATCAGAATCGAAGTTTGGCGAAGTACCATCGGGGGAGGGTACCAAGCCTGGGGAGACCTTGGATAAACGTTCAGGGTTTCCCCTGTTGTTTCTTTGCGGAGAAATTTGACGGCAAAAGTGTTGCGGGAACAGCCTCAGGCCCCGACTAACCGTTCCAACCCCTGCTTGTCGCGGATCAGCAAGGTTGAGCCATGCAATTCCGCCAGTTTCTTGTGGCGGAATTCACCCAGCACCCGGGTCACGGTCTCGCGAGAAGTGCCAATCAGTTGGGCGATCTCTTCGTGGGTCAGCGCCACTTTGATGCGCACGCCGTCCTTAGTCGTCTCGCCGTCTCCAGACCACTCCAGCAGCAAGCGCGCCATCCGCTCCGAGACGGAGTGCGAGAGTCCAAGCGAGCGGATCATCTCATACGCGCTCTGCACGTTGTGACTCAAGTGCTGCGCAGCCTTCAGGCAGGCATCGGCATGGTTCTGCAGGAAGCGGAGGAAGTCATCGCGTTTGATGAAATCGAGCTGGCAGGGTTGCAGCGCTTCCGCGGTCAATTCATAGGGCTTGCCGGAAACGGTGGCATGCAGTCCCAGCACTTCTCCCGGACCCGAAATGCGCAAAATCAGCGTCTTGCCATCACGCGAGGTCGTGGTCAGCTTGACACGGCCGGCGCAGACTACATAAACGCCGCGCGGTGCCTGGCCCTCCACGAACAAGACGGCGCCCTGCGGATAAGCGCTGGCGTACTTGATGGCTTCGAAATCCTGCAGCGTAGGTTTGGGCAGGTCGCAAAAGAAGCCGTTGGTGCGCAGCTTGCAAATCAGGCAGTTGTCGACAATCGGCAAGCCGTAGGGAGCATCCATTCGCAGACCCCTCTTCGCTCGACTATATCACTTCACGCTGTGATGGGGCAGCAGAGCCCTGCCAGGCCGCGGCACCGCGCGGTGAAATCGCGGTCGCAATCAGTTCCGCGGCCAAGCGCTTACCCCTAAGGTGCGCGAGGATGCGCTCGTGGACTCCAGCCAGCGAAGTCCGAATGTCCAAGAACACCAGCACCGAAGGCCCAGCGCCGCTCAGCGCCACCCCCAGGATTCCGCGACCTCCGACTAACTCCTGCAGCGCCGGGAGCAGCGGGCACAAGGGCGCGCGGTAGGGCTGATGAATCCGGTCTTGCAGCGCAGAGCCCAGGAGGTCGCGGCGCCCTTGCATCAGCGCCGCCAGCAGCAGCATGGAGTTCTGAATGTTCGTCACTGCGTCGGCGCGGGAATAAGTGGCGGGCAGGACTTGGCGGGCTTTCTCCGTTGCCAGTTCTTCCGGCGGCACCACCAGCAGCAACGGCCACTTTCCTTTGGGCAATATCTTGATGGTCTGGACTGTCTCCGCCGTCATTCGTGAAACGGTCACCCCGCCGAGCCAGCACGCCGAGGCGTTGTCGGGATGGTGTTCGCGACGCGACGCTTCGGTGATGACCTGATCATCGGAAAGAGTAAGCCGGCCAAAATGCCGCGCCAGGGCAATCCCCGCCAACCTCGCCGCCGCGGACGAACCGCAACCCTTGCCGATGGGCATGCGATTCACGATGCGGAGTTCGAGCGGCACTGGCGTTTTGCCCGCCTGCGACAAAACGTCGGTGTAAGTATCGAGAATGAGGTTGTTCTCGATGCGAGTGCAAATTTCGGTGTCCCGGCCTCGAGCTTCGATGGAGTAGCGCTCAGCGCGGTTCGCCTCCAAGAGCAAAGTGAGATCAAAAGCCAGAGCCGCCGCGTCGAATCCGGGGCCGAGATTGGCGGAAGTTGCGGGCAGGCGCAACCGAAACCGTCCAGGGAGTTTGGATTGCGCGGCCCGCTTCATTTTCCCGGCGCCTTTTCCGCCTGCTCGAGTGCGCGCACCACCGCGTCGGCGTCAGCGTCGAGGACCAGCGGTTCGCTACGATGCGGCAAAGCAGCACCTTCCGCCGCCAGAGCCGTCCCGGAGAAAAGATCGCCGCGATGAAATTTCAAAGTGAACTCCGGGTCCTTGAGCAGGTGGCCGGTAAGAATGAGCACCACCGACTCATTGGCCCTCACAAAACCCTGGGCCACCAGTTTCTTCAGGCCTGCGAGCGTGACCGCCGAGGCGGGTTCACAACCGATTCCATCAGAACCAATCTCAGCCTTTGCGGCCGCCATCTCCAACTCGCTCACCTGCTCCACCGCTCCGCCAGTGGCCTGAATCACCCGCAGAGCTTTCTTCCACGACGCCGGATTACCAATGCGAATTGCCGTCGCCATCGTTTCCGGCTGCACCGTGACCAGCGATTTTCCGCCCGCCTCACGCACCGTTCGCACCAGCGGGTTGGCTCCTTCGGCCTGAATCACTGAAAGTTTGGGCAAACGCGAGATCAATCCCAACTCACGCATTTCCAGCAGCGCCTTACCGAGCGCAGAAGAATTTCCCAGATTGCCGCCGGGAACAATGATGTGGTCGGGCGGTTCCCAGCCCAGTTGCTCCATCAATTCAAAGGCCGCGGTCTTTTGGCCCTCCAGCCGATACGGATTAATGGAATTCAGCAGATAGACCGGCAGACGGCGAATCACGTCCCGCAGCAATGCCAGGCAGCCGTCGAAATCGGTGCGCAATTGGCAGGTCAGAGCGCCGTAATCCAGCGCCTGCGACAATTTGCCCCAGGAGATTTTCCCTTCGGGAATGAGCACCAAGCTGCGGAGACCGCCTTGCGCGGCGTAGGCTGCCATGGAGGCCGAGGTATTTCCCGTAGAGGCGCACGCCACCCAGCGGAACCCTTGCTCCCGGGCAACAGAAATTGCGGTGGTCATGCCCGTATCTTTGAAAGACCCAGTCGGATTCATGCCCTGATGCTTGGCGAGCAAGCGCTCAACTCCGGCACTGCGGGCGCAGCGAGGCAAGTTGAAGATGGGCGTGTTGCCCTCGCGGATCGTGATCACGCTGCGCCGGTCGCGTAGGGGCGGCAACAGATCACGAAAACGCCAGACACCGCTCTGGTCGAGCGCATCGAAGGACTGCCGGCGCTCCATCCATCTCGCCCGCAACGCCGCCGCCGAAGGCTTGGCCCCAGGCTGCCACTGGTACGTCACTTCCAGCAAATCACCACATGCGGGGCAGCGAAAGTCCGCTTCTGTTTTTTCGTGAAACGCCTGGCAGCCGATACAGCGTAGTCGCGCCCCGTTCGGTTCCGCGGTGGTGGCAAGCATGGCCTCGGTCACCACGCGAGTCTACTTCCTCGCCTGCGCAGCGCCTAGCTTCACCGCGCACCCCGCAGGTAGCGGTCCGTCTTGTTGATCCAGTCCGCGCGCGGCGGATTGAATACATCCAGGTCCACCGTCTCCTCCAGCGCCTCGGCCTTGTGCGGCATGTTGGAGGGAATGGTCAACACTTCCCCGGCGCGAACCACGATTTCCTTGCCGTCAACCCAGAACTTGAGTGCGCCTTCCAGGATGTAAGTGATCTGCTCGTTCACGTGGTGATGCTCAGGCACGATGCAGCCTTTTTTCATCAGGACGCGGGCCATCATCATGTCCTTGCCCACAATGAATTGCCGGCGCAGCAGTGGATTCAAGTCTTCCAAAGGAATCGTGTCCCACGGAATGTACTGCAACTTGCCTGGAGCGCGTGGCGCCCGCTTGGCTTTTTTGCGGGCTGATTTGGCTGGAGCCTTCCGGGCTGCTTTTTTCTTCACCATGGTCTCTTCCCTGTGATCAGCGCAGCTTCCCTTCGTAAATTTTCATGGCGTTATCGTGCAGGTAATCGCGGGCCAGCACCAACGCCTGCTTCTCGCTGACTTCGCCCATGGAAACCATCTCCGCCAGCGCGGCCGCCAGCGCGATGCGCCCCGACTCCACTCCCAGCCAGGTGCTCTCCTCCGAACCGAGAGCCGCACTGTAGGGAAACGAATCCGTGCCAAACGTGATCTTGTCCGGGAAAGTCTCCAGCCATTGTTTGAGCGAGTGCTTGAATTCCGACGGATACATCACGAGTTCCTGAAACGAACTCTCCAACCAGACATTTTTCAGGGCGCCGAGAAAAATCGCTTCCCGCTCGTAAGGATACCCGCCGTGAATCATCACGAACGTGGTCTTGGCATACCGTGGATCGCGCACCACATTTTCCAGGTTCAGGATGTTGCCCGTCGTGAGGTTGAAATAATCGCCAACGCCAACGCAGGTGTGAATGTGCACCGGCAAACCCAACCGGCCGGCTTCCGTCACCAGGTAGCGGAAAATGTAGTCGGAAAATGTCAGATGTTCCTTCCACGCGGGCACGCCACCGGCGCGGTACTGGTTGTAGAGCGCCTCCGCTTCGTCGCGTGACGGATCGCCAAATTGCAAACCGCGAAAGTACGCCGCCTCGAACTTGAAACCCACCGCACCTTTTTTCTGATTGTCTTCCACGGTCCGGCTGATGAAAGCGAGGTAGTCGGAGAAGCTCGCCGGCAGCGTGCTGACGCCTTCCTGCTGCATCCAGCGCTTCAACATTTTCTCTTGCAGCGGGATGTAAACTTCCTGGTCTGGATTGCGTTCGCGAGCTGTCTTGTTGTCGAACGGGAACATGAAAGCATCGCCGAAGAACACCCAGGGCAGGCGTTTTGGATCGAGGTAATCGGCCATCATGGCGCGGTTGGCGATTTCGCGTTCAATGCCCACCTTGTCCAGAATCATGTTGTAGTAAGCCGTGCCCGGATACTTCTTGCGCATCTCCGCCTTCTTGGCGACCAGCCACTTGGCGTGTTCCGGCGACATGTCGTGGTAGGGATACCCCCACAGCGCTTTGGCCGCAGCCACCAACTCCAGATTCCCTTCCCGCACCCGCAGCGGCTCGCTTCCTGGCGGCGCCGCCATTGCGTCCACATCCGGATCGTCGGCAAAACCAGGGTGGGCGTGATGATCGAACACCGGGATCTTCTCAATCTGCGTCAGCAGTCGCTGGTAGATTTGCGGAACATCGGGGCCCGGAAACGGTTTGGCCTGGCCCGTTGCCCAGACACTGAGCCCCAGCAACACCGCCACAACATAGAAAATACGCATTCGCATCATTACGCTTTCTCCGTTTTTCACTCTGGGCTATCTGCCGGCCGGAACGTTGTGCCAAGCAGCGGAAATTTTCTGAATTCTCAGCACCGCCTCGTCCAGCACGGCCGTGGATGAAGCAAACGAGAAACGCACGAAATCCTTGCCCGACGGGCCAAATGCCGCACCCGGAATCGCCGCCACGCCGGCTTCTTCCAGCATCAGACGGCACACTTCCTCAGCACTGATGCCGGTCTCAGCAATGTTTACCCAGGCGTAAAAAGCGCCCTCCGGCGGAAGGCAGCGGAATCCCGGCACCCGGTTCAGCGCGTCGGAGAATCGCTTTCCACGCCGGGCAAACTCAGCCACCATCCGCGGCGTGGCGCCGTTGGGATCGCGCAACGCTTCGATGGCCGCGTATTGAGTAAATTCCGCCACGCAGGTATAGCTATTAACTGCCAGCATGTCGAGCGCGGGCACCAGGTGCGCTGGCGCCACGGTATAACCCAACCGCCAGCCGGTCATGGCAAAGCTCTTGGAGAAGCCATCCACAATCAGCGTGCGCTCGGCCATCCCCGGATAGCGCAACATGGAAAGATATTCGCCACCATAGATCACGCGGGCATAGATTTCATCCGAGATGACGTAGAGATCGTGCTGCACGGCCAACTCCGCCAGTCGCCGCTGCACCGCGTCGGAATACACCGTCCCCGTCGGGTTGTTGGGCGAGCATGTAATCAGGAGCTTGGTCCGTGGCGTGACCTTGCCGGCAACTTCTTCCGGATCGGGCTGCAGCCGATTGCGCTCAGATAATTCATACGGCACCGCCACGCCGCCAAATCCCTGCGTGATTGACGGATACCCCGGGAAACCCGGGTCGGGATACAGCACTTCGTCTCCCGGTTCAATCAGCGCCATCAGCGCCAGGAACAATGCGATCTTGCATCCGGGCGCCATCACAATGTTCCCCGGCTCCACCTGGATCTTGCGGGTACGCCGGAGGTACGCGGCCAGCTCCGCCCGCAACGCCGGCACGCCCTGCACCGGACAGTAACGGTCCTTTCCTTCCTCCAGCGCTTTTTCCAGCGCGGCAATCACGGCGGCATCGGGATGGAAGTCCGGCTCGCCCAGTTCCAGATGAATGATGGAACGCCCGGCACGTTCCAACTCCTTGGCACGCGCAAAGACCGAGAGTGCACCCTCGCCACTCAACACTTGCATGCGCGAAGCCAGTGGACGCATCTCAGCCTTTCCTGCCCGCCAGCGCTTCCGCCGGCACCGGCGTGGTTGGAATCTGTAACCCTTCGATCAGCCGGGGGAACATTTCAAAGGCGCCGATGGTAGCAAACAGTTCTACGATTTGCGCATCGTTGAAAACGCGTTGCAAAGCCGCGAAGGTAGCATCGTCCACACCATGGGGAGAGTGATGGAGGATTTCCGCGGCACGAAAACCCGCCTTCTCATTCTCGCTGAACGGGCCGCGCTCGGCCTCGTCCAGCACATTGGCCAGCACTGCGGCAATTTTTTCCTCCGCCGCGCCCTTCTGGCGCGCCGACAACGTGTGCGCCGTCACCCCATATTCGCAACCACTGAGCCGGCTGACGTAAATCCCGATCAGCTCCTTGTACCAACCCGGCAGCGCGCCGTCGCTGAGCATGGCTTTGAGCAGTCCAGCAAATCCCAACGCTAGCGCCGGTGCGTTCGCCAGCGCCTTAAACATGTTGGGGACGACGCCCCGCGTAGCCAGCAGGGCGTCGTACAAGTTGGCAACATCGGGCGGCACTTGCTCCCGCTCGAGCATCGGAATGCGGCCCGCTACCCGCATTAGAACGCATACCTCAGCGAGAACTGAATCAGCCGCGGCGTGCCCTTGGTCGAAGTGATCTGACCAAAGCCCAGCCCGTTAAAGATGCTGTTCGGGTTCGCAAAAATCGGATGGTTGAAGATGTTGAAGAAGTCCGAAGTGAACTTCAGGTTCTGACTCTCCGTGATGCGGAAGATTTTCCCCAGAGAAAAGTCCCAGTTCTGCTGCGAGGGGCCGCGGAACTGGTTGCGGCCCAGGTTACCGAAACCGGTGCTAAAAAGGTCGGCACCAATGATGGGAGCACCCTCGATGCCGATAGGAACTCCTGCGGAGTCAACCTTGAACCAAGCACCGATGCGGTCGTGTACGCTACCGCCCGTCTGCGCCGAGTTAACCGTGAATCCCGGCGCCAAGCTGGCGGTGCTGGTGTTCGGGCTGCTCAGAGCAAAGGCGCTTCCGCCGGCCGCGTCAATCACCGTAAAGGGAGCCCCGGATTGCCACGTGGTCACGCCGCTCAATGCCCATCCACCCAACGCAGTGCGCGTGATGCCGCTACTGTGCTTAAAGAACGGCATCTCCCACGTGTAGTTTGCAACAAAGCGGTGCGTGCGGTCGAAATCCGACGGTCCATAGGACTGACGTAGATCGGTCTGATCGTTGATGGCAGTATTGAACGCAGTGTTCCCTGAAGAAGTCGCATCCAGCGCCTTCGACCACGTATACGCGCCCTGGAAATGGAATGTCTTGGAGAAACTGTGGCTGATGGTGGCCTGCAACGAGTGGTATTTCGACCAGGCATCACTGGCAAAGATCTGGTAGTTGCCGGTGGCCAGACCCAGCGCCCGCGACCGGGCGTTGGCATTGGAAAACGTGTTCTGGTTGATGGTGTAGACCGTGCCGTCAATGCCGGTCAGAGTGACCGGGTGCGTCCGGGCATCGAAGGGCTGAATGCCGTCGCGGGTCTCGCGCAAATGCGTCCCCTTGGTTCCGACGTAGGCCAGTTCCAGCACCCAGTTCGCGGGCAGTTGATGCTGAATGCTCAAGTTCCACTGCTGGGTGCTGGGCGAGACAAAGCGCCGCGGCACTTCCAGCCCGAACAGATTGATGCTGTTGCCGCCAAAAATCCCTGTGGGATGCTGTGCGTCGCCAAATTGGTTGGCAAAACCATTATCGAAGACCGCACACTGGGTTGTGTCCATTGTCTTCGCCCCACTGGTGCAATCCTGAAATCCGAGAAACTTCGAATACACGGGGATGTAGGTGGCATCAATCACCCCGCCCACCGGCAATTTGCCGACCCCGGCATTGAAAATATCCGCCATGTCGCCCGGAGTACCCAACGGCGTCGTAATGGGCAGAATGGGCGCGGTAAACGAGAGCTGGTCCACCGTGCCGACATCTTCGCGCACAAAGAAGATGGCGTAGCCGCCGCGAATCGCCGTCGTGTGCTGCCCGAACAAATCGTAGGCAAATCCGATGCGCGGCCCAAAGTTTGACGCGAAGTCGTTCTTCATCGTGGTGGAACTCAGGTTGCCGGTTAGCGAGGTGTTGGTCAGGTTCGTTCCCGTCACCGGCAGCTTGCTCACGCAACTGGGATAGACAAACGGGCTGATTCCTTGATTGGCTAGCGCGGAAATCGTGTTGCCGATGTGGCAGAGATTGTCCTTGGCTGCTCCGAACAACTCCCAGCGTAAGCCCACGTTCACCGTGAGGTTCGACGTGGCCTTGAAGTCATCCTGGAAGAAACCGGCATAGTTGTTGACCTTGTACTCGTGATTGAACACCCCGCTGCCGCCAAAGGAAAAACCCGGACGTCCCAACAGGAAGTTCTGGAAATCGGAGCATCCCCCGACGGGAACACAGGGGTCAGTGGGATCGAGTGGATTGCCCGAACTCGGGAAGAAAAACAACTGCCCATTGAACGTCTGCGGGAACTTCTTGTCCAGGTTCACGCGGTCGAACTGTCCGCCAAAACGCAGCGTGTGCTTGCCGCGGACGTAACTCACCGTGTCCAGAAAGGTGAGATTGTTCTGCCGTTGCGCCTGGTCCGAGCCCGGCGTGGGTCCAAGCAGGAAGGTCGAGAATTGAAATTTATAAATGGTTTGAAACAGGTTGGAATTCGGCCGGTTGATTCCGAGGTCCCCTACGTTCACGATGGGGTCGTTGAATGCCTTGTTGTCAATGTGCACATAGCCGAAACGGAACTCGTTCACCAGCCGGCCGCTGAACAGGTGCGTTTCCGCCAAGCTCAGGAAGCGGTCGCGAACGGGCAGGTGCAAGGGGAAGTTCAAGTCGCTGGGAGCGATGGTCCCGCCCAGCGTCGCCGTCAATCCACCCGCGCCGAACGGCAGGTTGGAATTGAAGTTGGAAAAGAAGAAGCGTGCTGAAATCTTGTCATTGCCACTGCGAAAGTCACGGTCGTAGTTGGCGGTGAACTGATCGTCGGTGTATTTCCCGGCCTTACTCAGGCTGAACGGGCCCGAGCCTCCGGGAGTTCCAGGAAGCGAAGGAAACAGAAAACCATCCGGGTTGTTGAACTGCGACCCCTGCAGGTTCAGTAGGGCGACTGCCAGCGGGTCAATCGAGGCGGAAGTCACGTTGGGATCGCCCGGGAAGTACGTGTCCGTCAGCGTTTGCGCGTAGGTGCCCGGCCCCGTGAGCGGAATGCCGCGAAACGCCGACGGCAAAATGGGCAGCGTGGTGCTGATGATAGCGCCGTTCGACAGCCCGCTCTTCTGCCGCGTCCCCTGATAGTTGATGAAGAAGAAGCCAAGCTTTGCCTCTTTGCCGATGGGTCCGCCCAGGCTAGCCCCGAAAATGTTCTGCCTCACCTCGGGCCGCTCGTTGGGCTGGCCGTTGGCAAGCTGGCCGTTCTTCAGGAACCACTCGTTGGCGTTCAGCTTCGGGTTGCGGAAAAACTCGAACACGCTGCCATGAAAATTCCTGGTCCCCGACTTCAAAATCGCGTTGATGTTACCGCCGCCGTTGCGTCCCTGGCTGGCGTCATACAAGCTGGTCTGCACTTTGAATTCCTGCACCACGTCCGGACTGGGCAGCGGTGTGTTGGTCAGCTCGGCGACGTTGTAGTCGGACGCGGAGATGCCTTCGATCAGGTAGTTGTTGTTGTCCTCGCGCTGTCCGTTCACCTGAATCCGCACATCACCTCGGCCCAGCGACGACGACTGGTTCAGTTCGGAGTTCACCCCAGACGAAAACGTCAGCAACTGCTGGAAGTTCTGCGTCGAGAGCGGCAGGTCGCGGATGGTGTTGGCGCCGAGTGACTGACCGGTGGTAGCAGCGCTCGTGTCCACGCTCTGCACGATGGCCTGCACTTGAATCGTCTCCGTCGCCGTCTGCGGACGCAATTTCGCCGTCAGCCGCGTGGTTTCCGTGACCCGGACGACGATGCCCGCGAACTTGCCTTCCGCGAAACCAGCTTTGCTGGCGGTCACGGTGTACGTGGCCGGCGGAAGCAGCTGCGCTGCAAACGTGCCTGCGCTGTCCGTGCTTAGCGTGCGCTCGGTCACCCCGGTGTTCTGGTTCACGATCACCACCTGCGCACCGGCAATTACGGCTCCACTGGTATCTTGGACCGTGCCCGAGATTGCACCCGTGGCGCCACCTTGCGCGTGGGCCAAAACCGTCGCTCCCAGCACTACCGCTAATCCCACCAACCAAAAAAGGTGCTTGCGCATAATCCCCCCTTTACACCACCGGAGACACCACGAGCCCGAGGAACCAGATTCAGCTTGCTGAAATTTGGGTTCCCTCAGGGCGAACTTAAGATTGGTCCCCTAGGATGCAAAGTACGTTACTAGAAACGGGGAAGGTTGACAATCCCTCCGCCGCGGCCACCCGAGTACTACCAAATGACGCCCGGCTGCCTACAGTCCTTTGTACATTCCGCCGTCTACCAGGACTGTCTGGCCGGTGATGTAGGAAGCACGCTCCGAGGCCAGCCAGACAATGGTTTCGGCCACTTCCCGGGGCTCGCCCAGACGCTTCACGGGCGCGTCGGCAGCCCAGCCGTCGAAAATCTCCTGCTGCGATTTACCCGTGGCTTGGGACTTCGCCAGCGCCAGCTCCTTCAACCGGTCGGTCGCGGTAAATCCCGGGCCCACGTTGTTCACCAGAATTCCATCTTTGCCGAATTCATTGGCCAGGCTTTTCACCAGCCCGACGACCGCCGCCCGCACTGCATTGGATAGCACAAGGTCCGCCACCGGCTGCTTGGTCGTGATCGAAGTGAGGGTGATGATCCGTCCCCATTGCTTCTTCTGCATGTGTGGAATCACGGCGCGGGCAAAATACACCGTGCTGAGGAAATTCATTTCCAGCGCGCGCTGCCACTCGTCCAGCGTTGCCGCCAGAAATCCCTTGGCGGGTGGGCCTCCAGCGTTGGTCACGCAGATGTCAGTGCTGCCCCAGCGGGCGGCCACCTTGTCCACGAACTCTTGCACGGCGGGCGCTCTCGTGACGTCAAACGCCTCGGTCATCACTTCAGTCTGAAAACGCTGGCGGATTGCTTCGGCGGCGGCGCGCAACGCGTCGGCATTGCGGGCGCACATCGCGACCCGGCAACCCTCGGCGGCAAACGCTTCGGCGGTGGCTCTCCCTAACCCTTGCGAAGAAGCAGCCACAATGGCGACGCGGCCGCGGAGTCCTGTTTCCATAGGCGGAGATTATAAATCGTGTTCGATCCATTTCACGGCGAGGCCGTTCCCGTCCGCCTTGCTCAACCCGCATCCCAGACGATAGCCTTATGACGCGCTCATTTTGTACGAGGGACCCATGGCTGCAACTCCGCGTTACATCTGGCTAAACGGCGAGCTCAAGAACTTTGCCGACGGTACCGTGAACTTCGTCAACGCCGGACTGCACTACGGCGTCGGCGTCTTCGAGGGCATTCGCTGCTACGCCACGGAGCGCGGCCCTGCCGTCTTCCGGCTTCACGAGCACGTGGACCGGCTGTTGAATTCCGCGCACATCATGGGCTTTCGCGACGTGCCCTACGACCGCGACGCCATTCTTGAGGCCATCCGTAAGACCATCGCGGCCAACGAATTGGGCGATTGCTACATCCGCCCGCTCATCTGGCTCGACGCCGGCATGAATATGGTGATCGACACCGGCAAACTCATGATGGGTATCGCCGTCTGGGAATGGACTTCCTTCATGGGCCCAGAAGCCAAGGCGCGCGGCGTCCGCGCCAATATTTCCTCTTTCACCCGTCATCACCCCAACATCATGATGACGAAAGCGAAAACTTCGGGAAACTACGTCAACTCCGTGCTGGCCAAGACCGAGTCGGTCCGCTTGGGTTTTGATGAAGCCATCATGCTCGACCCCACCGGGTATGTGGCCGAGTGTACCGGTGAAAATCTCTTTGTCGTGCGCGGGGGACACATCTGCACCGTACCTCGCGCGTCCATTCTCGAAGGCATCACCCGCGATGCGCTCCTCACGCTGGCCCGCGATCTCGGCTACGGGGTCAGCGAAGAACCAATCTCCCGCGACCAGCTCTACATCTCCGACGAAGTGTTTGTCTGCGGCACCGCCGCAGAGGTGCTCTCCATTCGCGAAATTGATTTTCGCCAGATCGGCAATGGAACAATGGGACCGGTGGCTGCCCGACTGCAGGAAACCTTCGAACAGGTGGTTCGTGGCCGGCATCCCCGTTCCGAACAATGGCTTTCGCCGGTGCGCGTTCCGGTAAGGGTGTAGCGCGCAAACGCGGCATCCCGATGCGTGATCCTCAGATCTGAGATCCATGCAGAAGCTGTCGCGCTTCTCCCGCGATCTCCGCGTTTCAAGCTTTTCGTCGCTTAAGACGCAGCGCCAACGCCCGATCCAGCACCGCTTTTTCCCCAGCGGTCAGGGTACGCGACGCACCCTTCGCCAGTTCTCCCAGAGCCAGCGGCCCAATCGCCACCCGCACCAGCCGCAGCACTTCCACTTGGTGCGCTTCCAGCATGCGCCGGATGTGCCGGTTGCGGCCTTCGTCCAGTGTCACTTCCAGCCAGCAAGTCCGCTGGCCGGTGCGCAGAACCGAAACGCGACGCACTCGTAGCTCACCTGCTTCGGGATGGCGAACTCCTTGCCGCAACGAACTGAGCAAATCCTCGTCGGCCACGCGGTTGATCTGCACGTGGTAGGTTTTTTCCAAATGGCTTTGCGGCGCGGTGATGCTCGCTGCCCAGTCTGAATCATTCGTGAACAGCAGCAACCCTTCACTCGCCCGATCCAGCCGCCCCACCGGTGCAAGCCAGGGTAAATTCTTGTTCAGCAAACCGTAGACCGTGGCGCGGCCTTTTTCGTCAGATGCCGTCGTGACCACGCCGCGGGGCTTGTTCAGGGCCAGGTAAAGCTTGGCGCTCGCCGCCACCGTGCTGCCCTCGACTTCAATCCGATCGCGCCCCAGCGCTACCGGCGCTTCGGGGTCGCGTCGGACCCGGCCATTCACCTGCACCTGCCCCCGCCGAATCAGTTCCGTCGCCCGCGCGCGCGAACAATACCCGAGTTTCGAAAGCGCCCTTGCCAGCCCGGTGCGTGTCCCTGCCTTCGTTTGGTTCACCCGTTCATGCTAAACGACTCTGCACCCAACTTTCGCGCGCCACAATCGCACCGGAAATCCGCGGGAGGCCCCATCCGCCTGGAGACCAATGAACTGGCGCCCATGCAGGACGCGCTGCACTTTGATGATGTGGGGTATTCTAAGCAGTCCATGCGCGTGTTCCTGGTTTTCTGGCACTCCTACTCCGTCGTGGTGACGCGATGCGCGGCGACCGTCGCGGTGTGCGTGCTGGTGTGGTTTTTCCCCAGGCTGGGGCAAGCCCGGCGCCACAACCTGGAAGGCTTCTTCTCTCGTCTGGCCGCACAGAAACACGCCGCTCTGGGCCTGGCGTTTTTTCTCCCCATCGTCATCCGAGTTTTGCTGCTGCCGGTGCTTGGGGTTCCGTACCCACATGTCCACGACGAGCACAGCTATCTGCTCATCGCGGACACCTTCGTGCACGGGCGGCTGGCGAATCCGCCTCATCCCATGTGGCTGAGTTTCGAAACTTTTCACGAGAACTTCTGGCCGACTTACTCTTCGATCTTTCCTCCAGCGCAAGGTCTGGTGCTGGCCATCGGGCAGTTGCTGGGGCATCCCTGGATCGGCGTGCTGCTCAGTGTTGGTGCGATGTGCGCCGCTCTGGTCTGGATGTTGCAAGCGTGGATGCCAAGCCGGTGGGCGCTGCTGGGCGGATTTCTAGCCATCTTCAACCTTGGCATTGTCAGCTACTGGATCAATAGCTATTGGGGAGGGGCGGTCGCCGCCATCGGCGGTGCCTTGGTGCTGGGCGCATTACCACGCATCCAACGCCGGCAGCGGATCCGCGACAGCCTGCTTCTGGGCCTGGGTATCGCGATTCTGGCCAACAGTCGGCTTCTCGAAGGCTTGGTCTTTTGTCTGCCGGTCGCGGCCGCACTCCTGCTCTGGCTCGGCGGAAAGGCTTCTCCACCCTTGCGCAAGACGGCGCCAACTGTCATCGCCCCGTTGGCGGCCGTCCTCTTCGTGACGTTCGCCTTCATCGGCTACTACAACTGGCGGTTGACCGGAGATCCCTTTCTCCTGCCCCACGCCTTGAACCTGCGCTTATTTTCAACTCCTCTCTTCCTGTGGCAGGGGTTAGCGCCACCTCTGCACTATCACAATCGCCAATTCGAGGATTATTACAATGGCTGGCTACGCAACAGCTATCTAGGCACGCCGCTGGATATTGTGCGCGTCTCCTGGGACAAGGTGGTAGGCATGGTTTCAGTGTTCCTCTGGACGGGAGTGCCTCCCGTATTCCTCACTGTGCCCTTCGCTCTTCGCGACCGCAGAGTCCGCTTCCTGGTGCTTGAGCTTGTGGTTTGCCTGGCGGGACTTTTCACCGTCGTCTACTCCCTGCCCCACTATGCGGCCCCACTCACCTGTGTGGTCTATGCATTGCTCGTACAAAGCATCCGCCATCTGCGCACCCTCCGCTACCGGGGACGAGCCACCGGCGCGGCACTCGCGCGCGTGGCCGTCGTGTTTCTCGTCGCGGGGACGGGAGTGAGCGTCTATCACCTCGCGACCAACCCCGTGGACGGCTGGGTGTCATCGGCGGATGCCGGAGGCATGCCCGGCCCAGCTGCAATCGAGCAGCAACTGCGCCAGACCGAAGGCAAACATCTGATCATGGTGCGCTACGGAGCCAACCACTCGCCGCATCGCGAATGGGTGTACAACCACGCCGATATCGATGCCTCGAAGGTCGTCTGGGCACGCGAACTCGATGCCGAACAGAACGCTCGGCTGCTGAACTATTTCGCGGATCGAAGGGTCTGGCTGCTGGAGCCAGACCGAGCGCCAATCAAGCTGCAGCCCTATTCCGATCGCGCCGCACCCGAGGACTAGCCCGCGGGTGCCCTGTCCTTGTCGCGTAGTTTGCGACAGGGCTGCGATTCGGCCACCACTGCGACACCGATTCCTCCCCCTCCCCAAAATTCTGTTCCGCCGCGTCCCCGTTCTTGTCTTACCCATTGAACGGCAGACCCGGTTCGCGATTCGAAGCACGGCGAAGCATGGGCGAGCCAAAAAAATCTACCCCACGGAGAATATTTATGACGAAACAAACGTTCCTTTCCTCCGCCGTGCGGGCGACCCTGGCTCTGTTAGCTCTGGTTGCTCCTCTGGCGATGTCACCCAAAGCCGCTGCTCAGGATGATGCCGCGACAGGGATCACCATCCGCATGCGGACGACGCTCACCGGCCCCGCCATCAACGGCCTCGTGCCCAAAGGCAAGGCTGAATTCCAGCTCGATAACGCTACCCGCCGGTTCTCTGCCGAAGCTGACAACGTCAGACTGCCGAACGGCACTGTACTCGCCGTCCGCGTGAACGGTGTGCGTGTCGGCATCATCACCCTGCAGTTGCAAGGTGGCGCACTGCTGCTCACCGGCGTCCGTGCCCCTAACGTTACCAAGGGAACTCGCGTCGTCATCCGCTTCCCCAACGGAGGGCCCATCGTGCTCTCGGGAACGTTCTGAGCTCCAGTCCTTCCCTTTCCAGGCTACGGGCGAATCGGAGAAAACCAACTCCGGTTCGCCCGTCTCTTGCTTCCCTTCGCCCCCAGTTCTGTGATCCCAGACTACAATTGCCCTCGTCATGGGGATGCTTCGATGGCTGGCTGCGGCGTTGGTCCTCGCGACTCTGTCCTCTGCCCTCGCCGCCCAGAACCCCGACTCCCTCGACTCCCGCATTCGGCAAGCGCGCGCCCTGCAAGACAAAGGTTCCTTACAGCAGGCGCGGAGCCTCTACGAGGCGTTGCTGCCCGCACTGCGCGCACGCCAGCCTTCGTCCCAGCTGGCATCCGTGTTGAACGCTCTCAGTGAAATTGCCTCGAGCGGTGGTGATTACGATGGCGCGGTGCGCCTGGCCCAGGAAGCTGCGGCCGTCTCGGGCAGGGTTGGCGACCTCAGCGGTGAAGCGCGCGCGCTGAATCGGAAAGGCATTGCCGAAATTGAGCGTGGCGGCTACGCCGACGCTCAGACCGACCTCGACCGCGCGTTGCTGCTCGCCCAGCGCGCCGCCGATGCTGAAGGTGAGATCAGGGTTCTCAACAACCTGGGCAGCGCCAACTATTTCCGCGGCATGTACCTGGAAGCCCTGCGCCACTACCAGGCTGCAATGGACCGGGTGGACAGGTCTGCAAATCAGAGCTGGCATCCCTACTGGCGGCAGATTACCAACTTCAATGAAGCCACTCTCTATCAGCGCCTCGGACAGTATGAGCACGCCCTGCAAATCTACAAAGAAGTCGCGGCTTTCTCCAAGGGACTGAGTACCGGGGATCGAGCCCACCTGGAAGCGAATCTCGGAACGCTCTATCGCCGCCTGGGCGACCCCTGGAAAGCGCTGGCCAGCTACGAGTCCGCCCTCGGTCATTACGCCGGCGCTCATGATGCCGACGGCGAAATCGCCGTCCTTAAGAACCTGGGCATCGTGTACGGGCTCGACTTGGCTAACCTGCCTGACGCTCGGAGCAGGTTTGAACGCGCGCTCGCGCTGGCAACCGGTACGGGCAATCAGCGGGAACAGATGCAGGCGCACTTGTATCTGGGCGAAGTCGCGTTGCGCTCAAACCTGCCCGCAGGTGCCCTTACCGAATTCGAAGCAGCCTTGAACGCGGCGCAAGCCTTGGGCACAAAGGAAGAACAGTGGAAGGCCTGGTACGGTCTGGGCCGGGCGCGGCAACTCCAGGGCGATCTCCCGGCGGCGGAAAGCAATTACCGCGAGGCTCTTGCCGTGATCGAGGCGAGCCGAGCGCAACTCCAGCTTTCCTCGCTCCGCGCCGAATTCCTGGCTGACAAGCGCGACGTCTACGACGCCCTGATCGCGCTACTGCTGCAGAAAAACGACGCGTCCTCCGCTTTTTCCCTGCTCGAACGGAGCCGCGCGCGGACCTTTCAGGATCGACTGGCGCAGTCAGACAAGAACAACCAGGCTGCATCGCCACTCACCGCAGAAGAAGTCCGCCGTCACCTTGATGAATCCTCCCTGCTCCTCGAATTTTGGGCGGCGGGCAGCCAAATCGCCGTCATCTGGTGCACGCAGTCCACGTGCGGCCAAGGGCGCCGGCAAGTCTCGGAGGCCGACCAACTGCGGATGCGCACCTTCCTGCAGAAACTTCCCGGCAATCTGCACGACAACTGGCGCGAGCAGTTCCACCTGCTGGACCCACTGTTGCCCGAAAATGCGGTGCCGCGCGCGTCCAAGATTCGCCACCTTTTGATCGTGCCCGACGGCTGGCTCAGTGCGGTGCCCTTCGACTTGTTGCACCCACACCCCAACACCGACGAATTACTGATCGAGCGCTTCGACATTACCTACTTGCCAACCGCCGCCCTGCTTCGTCGCGGACCGATTTCCGCTTCGCGGTTTCACCCTCCCTGGATAATCGAGTTAGTGGCATTCGGCGATCCTCAATCCTCAAACGCGCGGGCGAACTCCGACGATCTGACTTCGACCCCGGCCCTGCAGGAACTGGCTTACTCCGCCGAGGAAGTGCGGGCGGTTGCCGGCATGACGCGCGGGAAGAGCGAGATCTTTCTCGGGCCGCGCAATTTGAAAAGCGTTTTCCTGGGCGGGAAAGCGAACGACGCCTTTCTGCTTCACGTCAGCACCCACGCGTTCGCCGACGCTGACAATCCGGAGAGCTCGCGGATGCTCTTTTCCCCCGCCGCCCCGAATCAGCCATCCGATTCCGTGTTCCTGCGGGAGCTCTACGATCTTGACTTGAGACAGGTACGTCTCGCGACCATCTCCGCTTGCGATACCGAGCGTGGCAAGATTGTGCGGGGGGAGGGGGTGCAGGCTTTTAGCCGCGCCTTACTCGCAGCCGGAGCACGCTCGTCCCTGACTACATTGTGGCGGGTTGACGATGAAGCCACCGCTGAGTTCATGCGCCAATTCTATTTTCTGGCTCTGACGAGGCAGCAGCCCACCGCCGAGGCGCTGCGCCAAGCCAAACTCAAGTTCTTGCGTTCTCCCACGCTGCAGAACCCGCGCTATTGGGCGGCTTTCGTGCTGAATGGCGACGGACAGACTCCGTCGCCCCGCATCATTTCCTGGAAGGAATTCGGGATCGGATTGACTCTCAGCGGCGTGATTCTCGCCGCGGGCGTGGTCCGGTTACGGCGCGGCCGCCGGCTCCACCGGCAACACCACACCTGAAGCATCGTCGCCCAGCAAGCCCAACATCTGGATCGGATTGGCCGCCATCACTCGGAGAATGGTTCCCGTTGCAGGCGTGACGCCTGGAAATATTTCCGCGAGATCGCGCGTGTAGCGATTATTAGCAGGCAGCGAGATCGTCTTGCTCGCCAGCAGCACGTTGGTCGCGGAAAATAAATCCAGACGCACTGAAACCGCGGTAGTCCGCAGATTCTGCAGCGCAATTCCGCTGAAGGTACTGCCGCTCAAAACCGGCCGGAAGAATGACTGCGCCCGGGAGGCGCGCGCAAAGATGGGATGGCTCTGCGCCATCAGCAGATGCGTGCTAACACCCAAGGCGGCGGTCCGCTGATAGGAGTAATACGTGGCCGTCTCCGACACTGGCTTGTGATTGATTACGCGAATCCGCCGCCCCGTCATGTTCGTGGTGGTCCCCAGCGTAATCTGAATTTCATTGGCGCTGAGATACCGCTTGGTTGTCACAATGGATCCGTTTACGGTCACAATCGAGGTGGGCAGGAAGCCGACGCCGCGAATCCGGATCGTCGCTCCCGCCGGTACCGGACCGGATCCCGGCAGCACGTTGGAAACGGAAAGCGTGCCCCCCACCGTCAGCACGCCCGACTTCAATTCCACGGGATACGTGTTCGAAACTGGATCCAGCCACAGCGCAATGCTTGGATCTAAGGTCAGATTCACTTTCTGCCCCGGAGTGGCCGTCGCGAGCACCGGCACTGCGATGGTCAAGATGGGATAGTCAATGCTCGTGCCGAAGGTGCTCAACGGAGAGCGGAAGGTCACCTGCGCATTGCCATTGCGGATCACTGCGACCCCACTCACATCTCCTTTGGGACTGAAGGCAGCAACTCCCTGCACCGCTCCCAGGGAGGCGGAACTGAACTTCAAACCCTGCCGGCCCTTGAGGATCGGCTTCGGTTCGGTGATTTCCACCTTGATCTGCAACATCCCGCCCGGCGGTACGGTTTCATTCCGGACCGTCAGGCCTACTCCCGTGAAGACCACGCCGGGTTCACCGGAAGCGGCCCACAGCGTGGCCGATGCTCCGGTGATGGCGACCAGGCCGATAACCACGGCGGCGCGCGCCGCCACTCCCCAATGCAAAGATTTCGGTAAGCAGGACATGGGAACCTCGATTTATCTTTGCGAAGGAACGGAATCGGCCGGTTCCGAGCCCTTGCGAGTTACGACGAAGCGTTCCAACGGGGAGGCGGCAAGCAGGGTGCCCTGCGCGTCAAGAGCGGTCACCTGCCACAAGAACGGCTTGCCAACCACGATTTTAGCATGCACCGGAGGCGGCAGCGTGGCTTCCAGCGTCGTTGTTGCGGCGCTCCAGAGCGGCACGCGGTCCACTTCCATGATCACCACCCGGTAGCTGGTTGCGTTGGGAAACCCTTGCCAATGCAGCACTTGCGGCGCTTCAGCCAGTTCCCCGGATGGCCCGGCCAATTCCACTTGCTGCGAGCGAAATACCGGCTTGTTTCCGAGACCAGCACGCAACTCCGGCTCCGCCGTCGGCCGCAGCAGAACCACTCCAGCAACCGCCGCCACCAGAATGGCCGCCACCGGCACCAGTGCTCCCGACTTGCCAAAGGCCAAGACACGCGACCACCAAGTGCCCGCTTCGGAAGCCACCGCTTGCCGGCGGCGCGACGGATGCTTGATCTCACTGAGGTTGCGCTCCAAGCGCGCGCTGATCCAAGCCACGGCGGCACCCTCTTCCGGCACCGGTGCATCCGATTCAAAGGCCTGCAGCAGGCGCAACTCGGTCTGGCATCTCGGGCACGCAGCCAGGTGCGCATTGGTCTGGCTGGGCTCGCCCACCAACTGTTCCAACTGCTCCGGCGCAAGGCAGGCGGGAGTCGCCGCCACCGCGGACTTCATCTGTTCTCGATCGCCCATGGCAACCCTCCCCTAATTCGAAAATTGGCCGCTGGCCTTCCAGCGTTGTACCGCGCGTGCCAGTTTGCGTTTGGCACTCACAATGTAGGCTTTCGCTCCACTCTGGTTCTCCAGCCCCAGCAGACGCGTAATGGCTTCCAGAGGAACATCATCGCCGTAATGCAGCGTAAAAACTTGCCGCTCGGTTTCATCGAGTGTCTGGTTCAGCATCTCCCGCACGGCCTGGGCTATAGCTTTCCGCTCCACCAGCGAATGTGGGTCGGGGCCCAAGTCGGGGATGGCAGACATGAAATCGTCCTCCACCTCGGTCCGCAATTCGGTGGCCTCGCGCGCTCTCGCCTGAATCGCATTCAGGCAATGATGCCGGGCAATGGTGAACAACCAGGTGGAGAATTTTGACTTTCCCTGAAAGCTGGCCAGGTTTTGGTAGGCCTTGGTGAAAACTTCCTGCGCCAGATCCGCCGCCGCTTCCCGGTCGGCGGTAAAGCGCAGGCACCAGCGTCCTACCCGCGCATAGTTCCGCCGAAACAGCTCACTGACGCACGCCTCACGTTCGGCCGCCGCGCTCGAAGAACAGTACCGCGCCACCAACTCCTCGTCCGAGAGCTGCGCCACCGGCATGTCGGCGATTATAGCAACGGGAGCGGGCGAGGTTCCGCAGCCTGTTTCCGCCCTGAAAGTCCTCTGGGGCGCCGTCAACCCGGGCATCGTGAGCATGTTCAACATGGCGTGCTGAAACTCCACGGGTCTCGCCTTTCGTAGAGTTGAGACAACCGGAGTCGGGTTGGCGGAACAGAATTCTTGGTGGGGTCATGCCCGAGGATTAGCCCGGCCGACAAGGGGGACCTCCTCACTGCGGAAAAAGCTGGCCGACTCTATGCCCAGTTGAGAACGTTTCAAAGAATGGTGAGCGCGGAAGGAATCGAACCTTCAACCTACTGATTAAGAGTCAGTTGCTCTGCCAATTGAGCTACGCGCCCGCGCTTTTAGATTTAACAGCTTGCAGCGATTTGCGGGAAACCGCCTTGGCGTTTTGCACTAATTTTGCACCAACCGCTGGGAGGGCTTTGGCCGCTGCTGTTTCCGTTAGGTGCATGGCCGCATCCACGTCATCGGGGCACACGATATTGTACCTGCGGAACACCTCGCGTGTCTTGTGGCCGCTGATTTTCATGGCCCATTGCCACGAGGAACTCGAAGTTCCTCTCCCCCCGTCATTGAGGGTCCCTTTCGGACATCGTAGTCGTTGCCAATGCTTGTTCAGTTGGCCTTCGCGCTTTGCAGTTTCTCCCGTGCTTCGCGGGCTTCCTTTTCTAGAATTGGATCTCCCGCGGCTTCTAGTTTCTGTAGGGACACTAATTTTTGAATTACTTCGGCGGGGCGCACGGCGTCGCACAGGCGCGTCACTTTTTCAAGGACACCAAGTCCGCCTGCCTTGAGAAGCACTACTCCTCGCGCGTGCTGCTCACCGCGAAAATACGGCCGATGGGGATCAAGGTCGTAGGTTTTAATCCAGCGATCGAGTGTTTTTTGCTCTAGCGGGACGAGGAAAAGGAGGTAGCGCTCACCGGGTAACAACACCTCCCTCATTTGACCATCGACCCAGGCTGGTTCGTTCTTGGGCAAAAAGATGTAAGTGGTTTTAGGAGCATCCGATGACGCAGATGATCGAGCCCGGAAATCGCCCTGGCGACAAACCGTGTTATCGACTTGAACGCTGTAAAGCGTCCCCAGGAGCGCCACACTCAGGTCGTTGGCCGCCATGATCCTTTCATAGAGATCCTTCGTCCATCGCTCACCGATACCGTCCATTCGCACGACAGTACCCACCACGACGAACTGGCTCGCCGCTGCTCTTTTGTACAGGTCGCGAAAATCCTTTTCCGGCTCGACCATCAGCGTATCTATCTGCGCCATTCCGCTCTCCGCAAACGCAAGAGCGAGGACGAGCAGGCCAACCCTTGCGGCTACGCTGTGTATTCGATTCATAAAGCTTCTAGGTTGGGCTCCCCACCCCCAGGTGTCCAGTTCTGAGGGGTGCACTATAGCTTCGCTCATTTAAGATCATATCTTGCTAATATCTGGGATGCTTTCTCGCGCACATTTGGATTTGTGTCTGATTTGGAAATAGCCTTGATTATTGGCAAGGAGTCAGGAACAGATGCAGAATACAGGCTTTCGAGAGCACTGATTTTGACTGTCTGCGAATTCGAGGATCTAAGAACTCTCGCTAGTACCGGAACAATGTCCTTGCCTCCAATCCATCCCAACATACGAACTGCGAGCAGCGTCCCAAAGGACCTTCTGGAGTTTAGGTGTTCTGCTATGAAAGGAACGGCTGGCGAACCCAAGCACTTTACCTGCTCCACATCTGCTTCAGTGGGGGGTACCCATGTTGCGGTTTTGACGCCGGTTGGTGTCACGAACTCCATGTTGTCAAGGCTATTGTTGAAAATCCGGCCCACCTCTTGTCGAACCGAGTCTAGGGAGTCTCTATTGATCGACCCGCACTGCGAAACGGCTCGCGAACAAACTACTCCTGCGAACGACAGCAGAAAGCAACAGACGATTAGTCTTTTCAACATCCGAACACCTCTAATTGATCGTTCCTTGTGTGAAAGTCTTGTTAAATGCTGCGGGGTTCCCGCTTACCGTGATCTGGCTACCGTTGTTACAGTCTCTCCGACTGGTTGTTGTTTGAATCGGATAAATGACCCCGCCGAGCATCGCCTGGAAATCCTGAGTGCCAGAGACGCAGATATTTGTCGGCGGCTTGGGGGGGGCCGAAACATGTGCCGACAGGATCATCATCGAACTTTCCATCAATTATTGTGCTTGGTGGCGTAGAGAAGCTCTGAAAACCCGGCTTAGGTACACCGTTCACTGTTACATGTTCTTGAGGCGTAACTCCGCTGAGCTGCATCGGACTACCATTCTGATCCAATACCTGGTAATGGACAGTGAAGAACTGTCCGCCCGCACCTGTTGCACAACCACCATCAGTGGAGTTGGCACTATTGGATCCGAAGAAAGTTGGAACCTGGACAAAGAACGTCTTCGAATTGCTGATGCCGCCAGCAGTCGAAACAGTGACTGCGTGATTCCCCCCGGTGGATGAGCTATTGGCTAACACGAAGTCAGCTACCACTTGAGTTAAACTTCTGGAAACGTAGGTAATTGAAATGCCGGACCCCGCAGACACGGCTGCGTACGGGCCAAGATGAGAACCTGAGATCGTGACCCGCACTGATGTCCCCACAAGCCCCTGCACAGGTGAGATCCCGCTAATCGTCGGTGGCAGCGGATCCGGCGGCGGGCAATACCCGCACGGCAGGTCGGGGGGCACCGGGCCTTCGCCGCAGACGCAGCAGTTCAAGAACGCGTACTCTGCCGGAAGAAACATCCGATTCGCAGGCGCATAAAAATGCGTCCCACTCCCGCCGTATCCCTGTGCCGGGTGCAACAACCCCAGCCGGCTCAGCGCATCTTCAATCGCCGCGCCGGGCAGGACAATCTCGCTGCCACCCGCCATGCCGAACGTTCCGTTGGCGAAACTCACACTGCCGTATTGGCTCACCCGGGTTCGCAACGCGCGCACCGTTGGTCCATCCTCGAACGTCGCACCAGAATTCCACCTCGAGCTAATGCTGATCGTCGAGTGCGCATCTGCCTGCTCCACCAGCGAGCGCTCGCCGGCGGCATACGCGTAGTGCAGCCGCTCGCCACTCGGCTGAATCACCGCACTCAGGCGATTCAATCCATCGTACTCGAAACGATAAGTCCCTGATGGCATTTCCGCCCGAATGAGATTGTCGCTGTGGTCGTACTCGAAGCTCCGCTCACCCCCGTCATTGAGCGTGACCTTGCGCACTTCGTAGTCGTTGCCGATGGTCAGCGCTTCCCCGCGGGTGATTCCGCTGCTATCGACGCTGCGCGTCGCGCGCAGGTTGGCTGCGCTGTCATAGATGTAACGGGACCTGCGCCCGTCGCTGAAATCCAGCGTTTGCCTCAGTCCCAAAGCGTTGTATTTCATCATCGCGCGCAACCCGGAGTCGGCCCTTACTTCCGCGAGGCGGCCAGACGCGCTGTACCCGAAGGCCCGACCTTCACCATGCCCATCCACGATGTGGCGAATCAGGCCGTCGTTATCGTGAGACATTCTGATGACCATTTCACCGTCGGCAAACCGGGTAACATCCCCAGTGGGCGAGTATGCATACTTGTAGGATTCCTCCGCTTCATTTGCCGAAAGCACATTGCCTTTGCCATCAAAAGTAAAGGCGTGCTTGTTTCCGTCGCCGTACTTGATCCGCTGCAGTTCGCCGGTGGCCGAGTCGTATTCATACCGGGCGGTCACCTCTGCACTCGCGGTTGTACTGCGCCGGAACAGAAGCCGGTGTTTGGTGTCGTACTCCATGGTGTGGATGAGGGTTCCGTTCAGCTTTACGGATGCCACATTCCGCGCCGTGTCCAGACCAACTGCCGATTCATCGCCCAGCGGGTTGACGACGCGAACCGTGATGCCGTCGGCATCCTGCCAGTAGCGGGCCATCAGATTTCTGCGGTCGGTCACGGAGGTCACCCGTTCCGCGTCATCGTAGTGATAGGAGATATGTCCCGACGGCAACTCCACGTCACGAACTTTGCCGTCCTTGCCATAAAAGACCTTGAAATTCTGCCTGCCATCAGGGTCAGAAGCGCGGCACAGCAGACCACCGTCATCATAAGCGTAACTCCACAGATTCCCGCCTGCGTCGACGCTTGCGCCAAGTCGCCCGCTTTTATCGTAGCGGTACTTAACTGCTCGTGCTTGCTCGTCCGTGACAGCAATGATTCGGCCCTGCGCGTTGCGGAGGAAGCGTACGATATGCCCGGTGTTTTCTATCTTGCTCAAGCTTTCGCCGAGATAGGTCAGACGGATGCTGTTGCCGTTGCGGTCGGTGACCCGCGTCAGACGATAAGCGGAGCCGATGAGCGTGAACTCCTTCTTGAGGCCAGTTCGGAATCGTGCGGCCAGCCTACTCTCCGACAGACGATTCAACTCGGAAACATCCGATGGAAAATCGCGCTCCAGAACGAAACTGCTGCCAGTGGCAACAAAGCGAATCTCACTTCCGGTATCATCCGTCAGAGTGGCCACGCCGCGCTGTAGCGTTATTGTCTCGGTCGCAGAGAGCTTCCAGCCGACGCCAAAATCGGCACTTCCACCGCCCGCCGAGTCGTAGATTCTGGCCGCCATGACCGGTAACCGGCCCACCGTCACGAGATCGCGTCTGACAAATGTAAGATTTCCTGTCCCGACGTTTACCCAGTTGACCTGTACACCGTGGAAAACGGATTGCTGATTCTCGAAATAGACGTTGGCGCGCCTGCGGTTGCTGAACTCAGCCAGAAATCGGGCGTAGGGAAGCACTTTTGCAGCATCGTCTTCCACGGCGCTTGCCGCCCGAAGTGACCGAGGCCCAGGAAGGACCGTCAGATCAAGGGCGAGGAGAAGAAAAAAGGTGAGCGCGGCAGCGGTTCGCTTCATGGGTACACTCCATAGGTCGAACGGGGGCCCGAGTGCCGCGAATCCTAGTTGCGGAGGCAGAGCATGTCGAGACAATTGTTCTGGTCCAGACGCTCCCGAAAGCAAAATAACAGCGAGTTACTGCTGACTTCTACGCCCGTAGCGACCCCGGGAAGGAAAGGTTGCCGACCAGGTAACGCAGACCGTGGAAGGGGCGCTGTCTCCCATACGCAGTAAAGGAGTGCAGGTGCAAACCGGGGAAATTTGCACTAATTTTGCACTAATGCCGCCAAACCGGGCCACTTTCAACCTAACCAAACCTAACGCAAATCACACAAAAATATAGCCCGGCAAGGCCGGGCCAGTGTTTAAGAGTCAGTTGCTCTGCCAATTGAGCTACGCGCCCATCTTGCGGAAACGCAGCCTATGCAGCGCGTGCCGCCCCGGGCCGACGGGTGGGTTCCCGGAGTATGGCCTAACTTTGTGAGTTTAACAAACGCTTTCTCTGGTAGCAAATGCCGCGGTTCGCCGCATGCACTGGCACCGACCTCTTCTGCGGCCGGCTGGAACGCTTGGGCCACAAGAAAGTTGCGCGGCTCGCTTGCTCCGCATTCCTCCGCGGACGCTTCGGCGATTTTTCACGGTGAAGAGTTCTTGGCTTAGCGCGACGAATCCGCGGCGAACGGATGCACGCTGGCTTCGGCAGCGGAAACTACGGGCCGCCGCGGTGGCAAGCCGCTGGCTTGTGGCAGCGTGCGTTCCAGGATGCCGATGACCGGCGCATCCACACCGTGCGGCATCATGACAAAATGTTGGCGCGCACACAGCGCTTCCACTCGCGCCTGCACGCGGCGGCTGAGCACCATCTGCGGCAGTGTCGAGAAATGACGGAACACCCACAAAAACTGCACGCGTTCTCTGAAGGAGAGACGCAGGTAGCGCGGTCCGACTGGTGTCGCGATCTGCAGAACACCGCCGGCCAGTTTTTCCATCCACATGGTTAGGGCCCACCTACGTTGAGACAACGCACCTGACAGCACCGCATTGGCCAGAGCCGCGTATTATTGCACCAATTCCGAGGCACGCAAGGGAAATTTACGCTAAAAACGCAGGTTCGGGTTAATCGGAAGGACGTGGGGAGAGCTGCGCCTTTTTTGACGCAAGTTGAGACAACTTCCCGAGCCAGGAGCAGGCACAGAAAAAGGCCCCTCTCTCGCGAGAGGGGCCCGGAAAACGCCGGCGCAGCCTAGAACTTGAGGCGCAGCGCCAACTGGATGTTGCGCGAACCGCCTCCGCCCAGGAAAGGATTGCCGATACCCACATCGGGGGTTGCCAGCGCCGGTAAGAAGCCGACACCACGGCGATAGTCGGGATTGGGTGTCACACCGTCTGAGAGGAACCTGTCCTGAATTCCGTTGAAACTCCAGTCGGCCACGAAGTTCGGTAGGAGCGGGTTGGCGAAGTTCGGATGGTTGAAAATGTTGAAGAAATCCGCCCGGAACTGCAGCTCCACTCTCTCGCCCAGCTTGGTGCTCTTGGCAATGGCGAAATCTAGATTGCGGAAATCCGGACCGACAAACTGGTTCCGGCGCTCGTTGCCAAAGTGTGCGCCAGCATTGCAGGTGGTGTTAGGCACGTCCAAGTCCACGCATGGAGCCTGGAAGGCCACCAGGTTGAGCAGTTTGAGCGGACCGCCGGTGCCAGCCAGCGGGTCGCCCACGATGTCTGGCCGCTCGAGGAACTCGTTGGTGTTGTTAATGCCGTCCAGCGTCAATACGTGGTAGGGCTGTCCGCTGGAAAAACGCAGGATCCCGTTTAAGCTCCAACCGGAGGTGAGCAGCGGCATCCGATTGGACTTGGGCAGGTCGTAGGTGAAGTCCAAGGTGAAGCGCTTGCGGCTGTCAAAGTTGGAACTGGCCTTCTCCGCCCGCGGATTCAGGCTGTTGTCGGGTTGGGCGGCGTTGGGCACGTAGTCTTCGCCGTCGCTGGCATCGTCGATCGCATGCGACCAGGTATAGCTCACCTGCGAGCTCAACCCGTGCCAGGTCTTCACGCGCAGCGTGGCTTGGAGGGCGTTGTAGTTGGACGTCGCCGTGGACTCGAACTGGTTGACGATGTTGAAACCACCAAAGGGAAATGCACCGGTTGACGGATCGTGCTGGTTGAGGTCGCGGAAACGGAACAACTTCTTGCCGGTCGAACCCACATAGCCGATCTGCAGGGCCGCATGGCCGCCTAGGTCCTGTTGGACGTTTACGTTGTAGTTCTGGATGTAGGGTGTCCGAATGTTAGGCGCCACCGTCCAGGCATCTGTCGTGGGTGCGAAATCCGTAAAGATGGGCACACCGTCCTGGATGGGGCTGCCCGTCACTGTCCCGGACAGCAGCGCCCGCGGCCCAATGCCGTTGTAGGCCGGGCCGGGGTTGAATGTGTTAAACGGGAAATGGCCAATGAAGAAGTCCTGCGAGAAAGCGTCGTAGTAGAGGCCCCAGCCGCCACGAACCACGGTCTTGCCGCTGCCGAACACGTCATAGGCGAAGCCGATACGCGGGGAGAAATTGTTGTAGTCCTTCGGGTACAAGCTCGAAGGCCCACCCGCCGCCCCCACCCGCACCAGAGACTGCGTCTTGGTATCGAAGAGGCTGAACAGGTTCTGCTTTTCTCCGATCACGCCGTAGTAGTCCCAGCGCACGCCGTAGTTCAGCGTCAGTTTGCGCGAGAAGCGGAAATTGTCCTGCAGGTAAAAGCTCTGGTTGTTCTGGAATGTGTCTCGGCGTGCGTCACCCGCGAATTGCAGGGCTGAGCCGGTAATGTCGCCGAACAAAAAATCAGAAAAGTTGCTGAACTTGAAACGGCTGCGATAGCCCAGGTCGTAAAACTGCGAAATCGAGGTGCGCCGGTATTCGTAACCGAACTTCCAATTGTGCTTGCCGGCGTTGTAGGCAAGGTTGGTGAAGTACTGCCAGTTCACGTCGAAGCGGTGCCTTGGGATCGAGTTATTCGCACCGATCGTGCTGGTTCCATCGCCGAAACGGATCACGGGCAGACCGAAATCCCGAGGCGTGAGGCCGTCGCTCGAAACCAATCCGATCGTCCTGGGATCAAAGCTCTTGTCCTCGGGGAAGAAGCCTTCCGCGAAGCGGTTCCAGCCGCCGCGCACTTCCAACACCAGTTTCGGCGAGAGGAGATGGACAGCGGACAACGAAATCAGTTGCACGCGGGTCGGCGTGATGGTGTTAAACCCGGGCACGGTGCTGCCCGCGCCCAGGGCCAGCGGGAAGCTCTGGTCGCTGTCGCCGAAGAAATAACGGCCCGTGAAGAGGTCCTGCCGGTTATGCCCGAAGTGGTGGTCAATCTTGGCGATCGCGCTGTCCAGCCGATTGCTGAAAGGATCCACTACCTGGATGGAGGCGGGGAACAGATCGGGCGTCCCGACCGGATACACGCCGCCCGGAACCTTCCACGGATTCCGGTCCAGTAAGCTCTGGATCACCGAATTGATGCACACCGGCGGGGGAACACCGCCCGCCACTCCACCCGGATTCCTGGCAGCGCAATTACTGTTGAAGTCATTGAACATGGCCTGCGTGGGCACGTTCTCGATATTCGGCAGACCACCCGTCTCGCGCTGGCCTTCATAGGCGAGGAAAAAGAACGTGCGGTCCTTGATCACTGGGCCGCCGAGGGAGCCGCCAAACTGGTTATTGTGGAAGCTGTTCTTCGGGTTGGGGCTGGCGTTGAAGAAGTTGCGCGCATCCAGTCTGTCATTGCGGAAATCTTCAAACACCGTGCCGTGCAACTGGTTGGTGCCCGATTTGGTCACGATGTTGACCGTGGCGCCGGAGTTGCGGCCGTACTCCGCTTCGGTGTTGGAGAGGATGCCGACGTTCTCCAGCGCATCCACCGGGAGAATCGTGGCTGGCGTGCCGAACACACCGGCTTCGTTGATGGCCGGGTCGTTGCGGTAGCCGTCGTTCATGTCGGTGCCGTCAAGCAGGTAGTTGTTGGCGCGGCCGCGGTTGCCGTTAATGGAGAAAATGCCGAATGATCCGGGCGCGTCGTTCACCGAACTGGGATCGGCATTGGAGCCAGGCACCAGCGTCAGCAGCTTGGTAAAGTCGCGTCCGTTGATGGGCAGGTTGGCCGCGCGCTCGGCTTCGATGGTGCCGCCGATGGTATTGCCGGTGGTCTCAATCAGTGGCAACTCGGCGGTCACTTCCACCGTCTGCTTCACTTCGCCAGGAGTCAGCGTGAGGTTGGCGCGGGAGGAGATGGTGACCGTCACGGTCACGCCTTTGAGCGTCTGCGTACGGAATCCCGTCTTGGTGGCGGTCACGTTATACATCCCCAAGGGCAATTCCGTGACCGCATAGTTGCCGTCCGCATCGGTATCGACGGTGCGGGTCAGGCCCGTGTCCGGGCTGGCCACCGTCACTTGCGCGCCGGCTACGGCCGCGCCACTGCTATCGCTGACCGTACCTTGAATGCCTCCGCGAAACGTCTGCGCCGACAAGGCCGCCGCAAACACCAGCAGGAAAGCCACCAGCATCCGTACTCTCATGGACAATCTCCTTTGATAACAACAACACGCCTTGGATGTGTACCGGGCGCGGCCCTGCCGTTTGCAGGCTTTCGCCTCAGAATTATAGCTCTATGTCTGAAAACTTCATCGTGGAACTGGGATTGGGAACAAGTATCGGCAATCCCTCTCGGCGACAAGAAGTTCCGAAGGTAACTGGTTGGTACCAGATTGGTTACGCCAAACTCGGGCGCTTGCGGTGCCAGCTGGTCTGGGTCTGGAACTGCTGCGCTGCCGCCAGTGCCTGGCTCTCCCCCAGCACCGGCGCAACGAACTGGATGCCGATGGGTAGGTTCTCCTTGCTGAAGCCGCAAGGCACGCTGGCCGCGGGTAAGCCGCAGAGATTGCCGATTCCGCCCACCGGGTCGCCAAAGTCCAGTGAAGGGTCGTCGAGCGCGAGACTCAGCGGCGTC
>JBGQDM010000012.1:0-47811 GCA_041495845.1 Terriglobia bacterium
AAATCCGTCTGAAGTCGATGAGCTGGGGGGTGGGCGTTCTACTGGCGGTGGTGGCTGCTTACGGGGTCGTGGCCGTGGGATTGTTTCGCAACCTGCACTTTGTTTTGCCGGTGGTGGCGCCAGTGCTGGCGCTGGCGTTGACCTACGGTTCTTCGACGGCGGTGCGCTACATCACCACGGGGCGCGAATTGCGACGGACACGCGGCATGCTCGACCGCTACATCGCTCCCCAACTCGTGGATTACGTAATGAGCCACATCGAGACCATCAACCTGAAGGGCGACAAGCGCGAGCTGACCATCCTCATGTCCGATGTGCGCAATTTCACCACCATGACGGAGAAGTCAGACCCGGTCGAGCTCATCGCGCTGTTGGATGACTACCTGGCGGCCATGACGGAAATCATCTTCAAACACAACGGAATTGTGGACAAATTCATTGGCGACGGAATTCTGGCATACTGGGGCGCGTTCACTCCGGAACTGAACCACGCCGAAGAAGCCTCGCGGGCGGCGTTGGAGATGCTGGAGCGGCTGGAACAACTAAACCAGCAATGGGCCGCGCAGGGCAAGGGTCCGATTGCGATTGGAATCGGAATCAACACGGGAACGGTAATCTTCGGTAATATCGGGCGGGGTAAGAAGATCGAGTTCACGGTCATTGGCGACGCGGTAAATCTGGCGGCGCGGCTGGAAAGCTTGAACAAGGAATTCGGCACGCACGCCCTCATCAGCGACGAGACGCGGAAGCGGCTGGCGCCAACTGCGCAGGTGCGGGCCTTGGGCGGAGTCAAGGTCAAGGGGAAGACCATCGAGACCACCGTGTTTGAGCTGCTCGCACTGGATGGTGCAGCGGCTCCGGTAGATGAAGAAGTCCCGTCCAAAGCTGGGGCATAACCGGCACGACGTAACGGAGGGAAAGATGATCAGGCGACGCAGGTGGGTCTTAGCGGCGGCATTCTGGGCAGCGGCGGGGCTAACGTTGCCGGCGAGCGCCAGCTTCCAACAGCCGCAAACGCCGCAGAATGATCCGGCGCAGACGCAGGAACAGACCGACAAGGACAAGAAGGATAAGAAGAAAGACACAAAGGATTCCAAGAAGACGCAAGGACAGCCTCAAGGGCAGGGCCAAGGTCAAGGGCAGCCCCAGCAAAATCAAGGTCAGGGCCAGGCCCAGCCTAGCAAACCCGCCACCCAGCCCGGCAGCAAGCCGGCGCCATTGTTTGGCGGGTCGCTGAACTTGAAATCGTCGCGGCAGTCGAAGGACGTTGCGACTCTGGGGTTCAACGGACTGGATCCGAATGGGCAAGTACAGAAGGGCTTCCTGACCGCAGCGGCGACGGGCGCGGACACCGCGCGGGCGCAGCAGGTAACGCGGACGACGGTCAACCAGGAAGAGCTGACTGCGTTCCTGCAGGAAGGCAGTCTCAATCCGCAGGCAGCGGCAGCGCGGGCGGAAGGGAGATAGGAGGCGAATCATGCGGACAAAACTCATTGCGGTGACGGTTCTGCTGGCTTCCCTGCTGTTTTCGCTTCCCGCTGCCGCGCAGTTGGGTGACATCATCAAGAAAGCGCAAAAGGTTAAGAAAGCAGTGGACATCTACACCCCGTGGACACCCGAACAGGAAACGGCGATTGGGGAAGCCTCGGCGGCGAAGATGATCAACATCTTCGGACTCTATGAAGATCCGCAGATGGTGAAGTACGTCAACCTGGTAGGGAATGCGGTAGCGCGGCAGGGAGTGCGCGGAGTGCAGTTTCACTTTGGCATTCTGGACACAGAGGCGGTCACCGCGGTGTCACTGCCGGGAGGCTATGTTTTCCTGACCCGGGGCGCGCTGGCCAATATGAAGAACGAGGCGGAACTGGCGGGCACGCTGGCCCACGAGATCGCGCACGTGGACCGGCGGCATCTGGAAAAGCAGGTGCGAACGCAGAAAACGATTAATTTTGCCAAAGAGGAAGCGGCTTCGCGTGTGCCCGCCGGCGCACAGTTGATTGCCATCGCGGGCGAAGTCATCAAGAACGCATTGACCATGCAGGTGAGCCGCGACGGCGAAAACGAGGCGGACAAGGTGGGCATGGACCTGGCGGCGCGCGCGGGATACAACGCGGGTGGGTTGCGGGACTTTTTGCAGGTGTTGGCGGCCGCATCGGCCAATGAGGCCAACCGCCGGCAACTCGGTTTGTGGGGCAGCACCCATCCCCCGCTAGCTGACCGCGTGGCCGCTCTGACGTCGCAAATGGCAAACTATCCGACCGAGGGCCAGTCCCTGACCGAACGCTTTAACTGGTATGTGAATCCACTGACCTTCAACAGAGGCCCGGCCCCGGCAGCAGCCGCCGCGCCCGCCGCGCCCAGCGGGGGCGGGGGCGGGATTGAAGTCGATGGCGTCGTGCGGAATGGGGCCATTGTCCTGCAAGGAGTGAAACTGCCGGACGGAACCAAGGTCAAAGTACGTATCGTGCAGTAAGCGGCTTCGGCGAATCCGTCAGCAACCAGGCTGGGCCGCAACTATTCTTGCAACCTCTGGCCTGGCGGAACGTCCAATCCGTCGTGACTCCTCACTATGGAATGCGCATGACTTCTTTGAAGCTGGGCCGGCCCGGAGTGCTACTCCGGGCTTTTTTTTCGATGCTGGGACTGTGCGGCTTGATGGCGGCGCAGGTTTCTCCGGACAAACCGCTGCCCCAGGATGCTGGCACTGCCGGACTGCGTCTGGAGTTGCGCCGTCTCGCCACCACGGCGCGCATGTTGCACACCACCGCCCACCCGGATGATGAGGATGGCGGCATGATGACGCTCGAAGCCCGCGGCAGTGGCGTCAGCGTCACCCTGCTGACCCTGACTCGCGGCGAAGGCGGACAAAACAAAGTGGGGAGCAGCCTGTTCGATTCCCTGGGCGTGTTGCGCACGCTGGAACTGCTGGCCGCGGGGCGCAACTACGGCGTGGAGCTGCGCTTTTCGCGCGTGGCTGACTTCGGCTATTCGAAAACCGTGGACGAAACTCTGGAAAAGTGGAACGGCCGTGTGGTCCCACTGGCTGACATCGTTCGCATGATCCGGACGCTTCGGCCGGATGTGGTGGTGGCCCGCTTTACCGGCACCACTCGCGACGGACACGGAAATCACCAGGCTTCGGCCGTCCTAACGCGGGAGGCTTTTCGCGCCGCCGGTGACCCTAGCCGTTTCCCGGAGCAACTCCAAGAAGGACTGCTGCCGTGGCAGGCCAAGAAGCTGTATATGGGTCGGCTTTGCTGGAACGACTGGAACGAATGTGAGAAGGACTACACGCTCAAGCTGAACACTGGCGGCAAAGATGGGGACCTGGGCGGGTCGGCCATCCAATTTGCGATGGCAGGTTTGCGGCACCAGCTTTCGCAGGGCGCGGCCGGCTGGAGTGTGGAGCCGGGCGATTGGTGGAGTTACTACAAACTGGTGGATTCAGTTCTGCCGCCTACCGCTGACGCCAGCGGACACGAAAAGAGTTTCTTCGACGGACTGGACACAAGTCTGCCCGCGCTGGCGTTGCGCCTGGGGAACGAGGAACCTAAAGCTGCGTTTCTCGCGCCTGGGTTGCGCGAAGTGGAGCAACTCGTGAGGCGGGCAACGGCCCAACCGGATGCAGCCGCCGAACCGCTGCTGGCAGCACAGACGAAGCTGGCCGAGTTAGCGGCGCGACTTGAAACTTCCGGGGTGAGTGAAGCGGCGAAGCAAGATGTTCTCGGACGACTGCGGCAGAAACAAGCACAGTGCGAACGAGCGTCCGTGCTGGCGTTGGGTCTTTCGCTGGAAGCGAAAATCGAAGCAACAGGATCGGCTGCGGCTTCGACGGCAGTTTCGCCTGGAGAAACCTTCACCATCGCCGCGCACCTGCACAACGGCTCGAAGCAACTGGTGACCGTCAGCGATCTGCAGCCCGACCTGCCACCGGGATACGTAATCGATTCCGAGAGTGCTGTCCGCACTCTGCCGCCGGGAGCGGACGCAGAGGCGAAGTTTACGGTGCGCGTACCTGAGCGAGCGGAATTGACGCGACCGTATTGGCACCGCAACGATCCCCAGACCGAGACGCTTAACCTCATCGACGAGCCTCGATATCTGATGCTTCCCTTCCCGCCCCCGCCGTTTGGTGTGAGCGCTCAGTTTGGAGTCGGAGAGAAGAAAAGCGCGCCCGGGCGGATTTCCGCCACGGTCATGGCGCCCTTCCGCGATGAGAAAGACAATGCGCGCTGGCGCCCACTGGCAGTGGTACCCGCATTTTCTGTGCTGGTGGAACCGCTGTCGCAGGTGATTTCTCTGACCGGCACAGGCAAGTGCACAGTGAAAGTCAATGTGACCTCGAATCTCGCTGGCGACGCACCCGGTGCCACGCTTCGTTTGGAGGTCCCCGAAGGCTGGCAAGTAGAACCGGCGGAGATCGCGGTACATCTCGCCAAGCGAGGCGAGAGCCAGAGCCTCACGTTTCAAGTCACACCGCGCAACTTGCGGGAGGGACGACTCGACCTGCACGCGGTACTACGTTTCGGCGGCAAGGAGTATCGCGAAGCCTATACCCTGATCACGCGCGAAGATCTGGCTAGCTTCCACTACTACCAGGCAGCGACACAAAAGCTGAGCGTGGTGGACGTGAAGGTCCCTGCAAAAATCAGGATTGGTTACATCATGGGCGCCGGTGACGAAATTCCTGTGGTGCTCGCGCAGCTCGGCCTGGATGTTGAACTGATCCCGGCGGTTGATCTGGCCAAGGCTGACCTGGGGCGGTATGGAACGATCGTGCTCGGCATTCGTGCCTATGACACACAGAAGGCGCTGGTGACGGCCAACCAGCGGTTGCTGGACTACGTTGCCGGCGGAGGCACAGTAATCGTGCAGTACAACGCCAGCGCATCGGACTTCAACGCGGGCAAGTTTACGCCGTATCCAGCGCAGTTGAGCCGTTCCCGGGTGAGCGTGGAAAATGCGACAGTGACCATGCTGGCGTCGGGAGAGTCTGTGTTTCATTTCCCCAACGAAATTACCGCGCGCGATTTTGATGGCTGGGTGCAGGAACGCGGATTGAATTTCATGGAGTCGTGGGACAGCCATTACACACCACTCTTGGAAGCCCATGATCCGGGAGAGGCGGCGCAGAAGGGCGGCATGCTGCTGGCGAAGGTGGGAAAAGGCACGTACATCTACACCGGCTATGCATTCTTCCGGCAACTGCCGGCGGGGGTACCGGGCGCGGTGCGGCTCTTTGTGAATCTGCTGAGCGCGGGGCACGAGGAGAAAAACTAGCCGCGTGCCCACTGAGAACACCGCCGGCGGGCCTCAACTCGAACGTGGCATCGGGTTGGTAAGTGCCACCGCGCTCAACGTGATCGACATGATCGGGGTGGGGCCGTTCATCACCATCCCGCTTATTGTGAGCGCGGCGGGCGGGCCGCAGGCGATGCTCGGCTGGATCGTAGGCGCGGTGCTGGCGCTCTGCGACGGACTGGTATGGGCAGAACTGGGCGCGGCCATGCCCAACGCCGGCGGATCCTATCAGTATCTGCGGGAAATGTACGGCAGCAGAAAGCTGGGACGGCTGCTGTCATTTCTCTTCATCTGGCAGCTTTCCTTCAGCGCACCGCTCTCGATTGCTTCGGGATGTGTGGGGCTGGCGCGTTATGCGGCGTTCTTCTGGCCGCGTCTGGAGACGGTGGTTTCGGCGCGTGAGTTTTTTCTGCCGCTGCCCTTCATCGGAAGTCTGCAAGTGCGCTGGCTCATCAACGGGGAGACGTGGCTGGCGATTGGCGTGCTGGGATTGGCAACCGCGCTGCTCTACCGGAAAATCAGCGCGGTCGGCTGGATTTCCCGCGTGCTGGCGGTGGTCGTGCTGGGAACCATTGCCTGGATCATCTTCGCCGGACTGACCCACTTTGACCGTCGCCTGGCGTTCAGTTTTCCGCCGGGCGCATTTCGCCTTTCGCACTCATTTTTCACCGGCATGGGAAGTGCTCTGTTGATCGCCACCTATGACTACTGGGGCTACTACAACGTTTGTTTCCTGGGCGGGGAGATTCGCAATCCGGGCAAGAACATTCCGCGAGCGCTGCTGCTTTCGATTGTGCTGGTGGGCAGTCTATATATCGTGATGAACACCAGCATTCTAGGCGTGGTGCCGTGGACGGAGATGGTGGCGGCGGCCAAGTCGGATACGCGCTTTTACATTGTTTCGGTCTTCATTCAGCGGCTCTACGGCCCCTGGGCGGCGTATCTGGCGACGGCGCTGGTGATGTGGACGGCGTTTGCCTCGGTCTTTTCGCTGCTGCTCGGATATTCGCGCGTCCCTTACGCCGCGGCAGTGGATGGGAACTACTTCAAAGTCTTGGGCCAGCTGCACCCCAAACATCACATCCCGCACTTCTCGCTGTTGGCGCTGGCGGCAGTGGCTGCGTTGTTTTGCTTTCTGCGGCTGGCCGACCTGATTGCGGCGCTAGTAGTGATCCGGATTGTGTTGCAGTTTTTGATGCAGGCAGTGGGCATGATTCTTTATCGTTGGCGGCGGCCGGAAGTGGAACGGCCCTTCAAGATGTGGCTGTTTCCCTTACCCGCGCTGGTGGCGTGCGCCGGCTTTGGATTTATCCTGCGCTTCCGGCCAGATTTTTTCCGCGAAATCCGCTATGCGTTGCTCGTGCTGGTCAGCGGAGTAGCGATCTTCATGGTGCGTTCGTGGCGGCGGCAGGAGTGGCCGTTCGCGGCTGAGGCGCAGAGCTGAGTATGGGGACGATCGACAAACTCTCGCCCGCCGCAGGAGCCACAAGTCGGCCCCAAGGTACTGCCCTGGCGCCTTTGCGGGAGCCACTGTTTCGCTGGCTGTGGGGCGCGGCCGTCATCTCCTACACCGGGACGTGGATGCAGAACGTCGGAGCAGGCTGGCTGATGACGCAGCTCACCCTCTCCCCGCTGATGGTGGGGCTGGTACAGGCGGCGATGGCGCTACCGGTGTTCTTCGTGATTCTTCCTGCCGGCGCGTTGGCGGACTTGATGGACCGGCGCCGGCTCCTCCTCTTCACCCAAGGCTGGATGGTAATTGCGTCAGCAGTGCTGGGCATTCTCACGCTCACTAGTTGCGTTTCGCCGTGGGTACTGCTGCTGTTCACGTTCCTGCTGGGTATTGGCGCGGTGATGAATGATCCCGCGTGGCAGGCGATCACGCCGGAGATTGTTACGCCTGAGAACCACGCCGCGGCGGTGGCCTTGAATTCCGCGGGTTTCAATGTGGCGCGGGCGCTGGGGCCGCCACTGGGCGGGCTGGTGATTGCACTGGCGGGATCGGGGACGGCTTTCCTACTGAATGCGCTATCGTTCTTTGGCGTGATCCTCTTTCTGGTGCGCTGGGAACGGCCGCACACCCCGGGCGTGGGCCGTGGGCGCGTGTTCGAAGCGATGAAGGAAGGGATTGCCTACGTGCGCGGAGCGCGGCTGATGCGCGCAGTGCTGGTGCGCGCCGGCGTTTTCAGCGTGGCTGCAACGGCGCTGCCGGCGCTGCTGCCGATTGTGGCGCGACCTTATGGCTCGCGCGGATTTGGATTGCTCGTGGGCTTTTTCGGGATGGGGGCACTGGCGGGAGCGGCCGTGTTGCCACGTCTGCGCAATGCTCTGGCAGTCGATGGCGCGGTGGCAGCAGCGATTCTGCTCTTTGCTGCAACCACGTTTGCTGCCGGGCGCGTGCAGGGTCTCCCGACCCTGGCCCTTGTGATGTTCGCGGCCGGCACCGCCTGGATCAGCATTCTGGCCTGCCTGAACGTGGCCGCACAGATGACTGCGCCGGCATGGGTACGAGCCCGGGCGTTGTCGATGTACCTGCTAGTACTGCAGGGCGGGATGGCCTTGGGCAGCGCGGGCTGGGGCGCGGTGGCGGCGCGCGTCGGGGTGCCAGACACGCTGATGTGGGCGGCGTTGGCGCTGGTCGTCGGCCTGGCGGCCATTCCGGGAAACCGGCTGAGCCGCGAAGAACTGGAACTTGCACCGGCGCTCGTGCGAGACTGATCCGCTGGGAAAATCACAAAACAATGGGAGAAGCACATGCGGAAGATTTTTTTGTTGTGCGTGGCAGTCGGTTTGTCTTTGCTGAGTGCGCAGGCGCAGAGTGGCGCGGCGAAAGAACGTACCATCGCCGCAGAGATGAACGCGAATCTGAAGAATGTTGAGGGAGAGTTCGTGCCCGCGGCGGAAGCGATGCCGGAGGACAAATTCAATTTTGCCCCCACCGCGGGAGAGTTCAACAAGGCACGCACCTATGCGCAGCAGATCAAGCACGTGGCGGCGGTGAACTACATGCTGGGCTCAGCCATTCTGGGAGAAAAGTCGCCGGTAGAGTTAGGCGGCGAGAGTGGACCGGATGCGCTGAAGTCCAAAGCGGAAATCGTGAAGTTCCTGAAAGATTCGTATGCCTATCTACACAAAGCCGTGGACAGCATCACGGCGGCGAATGTGGTGAGCGAGGTGGAGAGTCCGTTTGGGGGCCCGAAGATGACACGGCTTACCGTGGCTACAATCGGAGTGGCACATTCCTTCGATCACTACGGACAGATGGCGGTGTATCTGCGGATGAACGGGATCATCCCGCCAGCTAGCCGGCAGTAGCCGACGGTTACGGCTGCGGCCTGGAAACTAAGTGTGTGCGGAGGACGTCCCGGGCGCGGCCGCGCCCGGGACGAGTGCTCTTCCGCGCTGCGGGCCAACGCGGCAAGACGACGGGCGGTTTGCAGCGAACGCTGGTCCACCAGCGTTGCCGGCTGCTCCGGCGAGGTGTTCTCGCGGAGAACGCTTTCCTGGCCCGGGGCGCTGGTCAGCACGAGTCCGGCGACCGCCAGCGCCGCCAGAATCAGCAAACTCGCGACGATCATCCATTGTCGAGTCTTCATGGTTGCGGTAAGAGGAACCGAAGTGGAATTCTAACGCACGGACCGCGGCCGCTACGGGGTGGGTGGTTCCGGTGGAGATGCGGAAGCTGAGCGACGGCCGAAGACCGGGACAGCTTCGCTGCTCTCGTCGCCCAGCGCGGCGCAAACGCGCAACACCTCCGCGACGCTCCAGGCCTGAGCGATGCATCCGGCCGGACGTTGCGGCACATCGCCATCGAAAATCTCGGAGATGTGTGCGAGACCCGCATCGAGCAGATGAGCTTCGAGAGAGAGCAGGCGTTGGCGCACTTGTTGGCGCGATTGTTTGTTGCTCTCATTCACCTTCAAGTACGACATTAGAAATGGACCGATAAGCCATGGCCAAACTGTACCTTGATGATAGGTTCCATCGCGTTCCGCAGGCCCGCCCTGATAACGTCCGCGATAGGCGGGGTCGCTGGGAGCGAGGCTGCGCAGGCCGTAGGGCGTAAGCAGGTGTTGGCGCACGTTTTCCACCACCGCCAGCGCACGCTCGCGACTCAGCATCCCGTGGTGCAAACTCACCGCAAAAATCTGGTTCGGGCGAATGGCGGCGTCGGGCGGCCCTTCGTCAACCACATCGTAGAGATAGTTGCCTTCCTCGTTCCAAAAGATCCGGTTGAAGCTCCAATGGGTGAGCGCGGCCATGGTACGAAAGCGTTTCTCGGCTTGGGTGTCGCCAAAGCGTTGTGCAAAGTCACCCATGGTCATGAGCGCGTTGTACCAGAGCGCTTGAATTTCGACCGGTTTGCCGCGGCGGGGGGTGACCACCCAATCGCCGACTTTGGCGTCCATCCAGGTCAATTGCACGCCCGCCTCGCCGGCATTGACCAGGCCACCGGAATCCACTCTGATGTTGTAGCGGGTGCCGCGCACGTGCCAGCCGACGATCTCCGTCAGCGCACTGTAGAGGTGCTTGCGAACGAAATCAAAATCGTTACTGGCGGCGGCGTAGGCGCGGGCCGCTTCGAAAAACCAGAGCGTGGCGTCCACCGTGTTGTACTCCGGTTGCTCGCCCGCATCCGGAAAGCGGTTGGGCAACATACCCTGGTTGGCAGCTTGGGCAAAGGTTCGGAGAACACTCCGGGCAACATCGTAGCGCCCGGCCGGCAGCGTGAGGCCGGGGAGAGCGATCATGGTATCGCGCCCCCAATCACTGAACCAGTGATAGCCGGCGATGACGGTCTTCTCTTCTCCACGGGAGACAATGTATTGATCCGCGGCAGCAGTGAGGGTTTTCACCAGTTCGCTCGCGGCAGGAAGGTGGGCGGTGAGCTGACGGCGGCGCTCCAGTTCACGGCTCGCGAACCCTCGGGCAGCAGTGACCTCGCAACGTTCGGTGGACGCGATCAGCGTGGCGACGCCCTGGAGCGGGAAGCGCAGCACACAGGGCTGAAACAGGTCTTCCTGAAAGTCCAGGCCGCGCTGCTGTTCGACTTCGTACTCGAAGTTGCGGTACCAGTCTCCCGTGGTCTCGACCGCGGCCGCGTTGTGCGCAAAGTACAGGCGGGGCTGGTCTGGGTAGGGCTGGATACTGGCGAGACCCGGCTCCTGGCGCACCACGGAATTGAGTCCGGAATTGGCGTGCGCCATACTGTGGTAATCGCGGAAGGCGAGCAAGGGGCGGAGTTCGAGTTCAGCGCCGTTGGCGTCGCCGCTGGCAACTTCGTACTGGATCACGGTTGTGTTCTCGCCATGCACCATGAAAACGCGCTTGACGATTTCGAGGCCGCCGACCGAGTAGACGAACACCGGCCAGGGGTCGAGACGGAATTCCCGCAGAAACTCAAATCCCCGGGGATGGACCACCCCGGGATAGCGGTTGGCGCCGAGGTCGTAGGTCTGACCGTTGCAGTGCAGGGTCTCTTCCAGCTTGGCCAGCAGGACCATGCGGCCGACGGGCGGCTGGACGGCAGCCACCAGCAGGCCGTGGTAGCGGCGGGTGTTGAGGCCGATGATGGTGGAGGAGGCAAAGCCGCCAAGACCGTTGGTCTCCAGCCACTCTTTGCTTGAGGCCAACTCAAGCTTGGTGCAAACGTCGTGCGCGAATCGAATCATGCGGGCTTTCCAGAACGCAAACGGTGGGGAGCGACTTCCATGTTACGACAGTGGCGCGCGAAGATGTGACTGCCGGCGGGACATGCCCATTTCCACCCTCCGCCCTAGCGAGTGGCCACGACTCCAGGCGTCTCCGCGGCCTGCTTGCGATGGTTCCGCGACTCGTTGCGGGACTCACCGCTTTGCTGTAGTAATTTCGTGACCAGACCCGTCCAACCGGTTTGATGGCTGGCGCCGATGCCGGTGCCGTTGTCACCATGGAAATATTCATTGAAGGTAATCAGGTCTCGCCAGGCTGGGTCGGTCTGAAATTTTTCCACCCCACCGAAGACGGGCCGACGGCCATCCTTGCCGCGCAGAAAAATGCGGTTGAGCCGGCGTGAGAGTTCGATGGAAACCTCCCACAACGTGAGCAAGCTACCGGAGCCGGTGGGAAACTCGACTTTGAGGGAATCGCCGTAGTAGTGGTGGAACTTCTGCAAGGACTCGATCAGAAGGAAGTTCACCGGAAACCAGATGGGGCCGCGCCAGTTGGAGTTGCCGCCGAACAAGCCGGTGGAAGACTCAGCGGGTTCGTAGTCCACGCGGTGCTCGTGTCCGTCCACGCGCAGGGTGTAGGGATGCTGGCGGTGGTAGGCAGAGAGAGCGCGGATGCCGTACGCAGAAAGAAACTCCTGCTCATCCAGCATCAGGCGAAGAATGCTCTGCAACTGTTCGCGGCTGGCGATCGCCAGCAGGCGGCGCTCGCCGTGTCCCGCCTTGGTCATGCTGGCCACGTGTTCGGTGAGATCGGGCCGATTAGCGACGAACCACTCCAGCCTGCGCTTGAAGCCGGGTAGGCGGTCGAGCAGTTCGGGCTCGAGCGTCTCCACCGCAAAGAGCGGAATCAGCCCGACCATGGAGCGGATTTTCATGGGGAAGTGCCGGCCGTCGGGGAGGCGCAACACGTCGTAGAAGAAGCCATCTTCCTCGTTCCAGAGGCCCTCGCCATCCTGGCCACGATGTCCCATGGCGTGCGCGATATAGATAAAGTGCTCCCAGAATTTGCTGGCAACATCTTCGTACGCCGGATCTTCTTTGGCCAGTTCGAGAGCGATGGCCAGGAGATTCAGCGTGTACATGGCCATCCAACTGGTGCCATCGGATTGCTCGATATAACCGCCAGTGGGCACGGGAGCGCTGCGATCAAAGACCCCGATGTTGTCCAATCCCAGGAAACCGCCCTGGAAGATGTTCATGCCTTCGGCGTCTTTGCGGTTCACCCACCAGGTGAAGTTGAGCAGGAGTTTGTGAAAAACGCGTTCGAGAAACTGACGGTCGCCGCGACCGGTGCGCTTCTTGTCAATCTTGTAAACGCGCCAGGCCGCCCAAGCGTGTACTGGCGGGTTGACATCGCCAAACGCCCACTCATACGCGGGCAGCTGCCCGTTGGGATGCATGTACCACTCCCGTAACAAGAGTACGAGTTGCTCTTTGGCGAAATCAGAGTCCACCAGGGCCAGCGGAACGCAGTGGAACGCCAGGTCCCAAGCGGCATACCACGGGTATTCCCATTTGTCCGGCATGGAAATGACATCGGCGTTATAGAGGTGGATCCATTCGTGATTGCGGCCGTGTTTGCGTTCCGGCGGGGGTGGGGCACAGACCGGGTCGCCCGTCAGCCACTGTTGCACGACATAGTGGTAGAACTGCTTCGACCAGAGCATGCCGGCGAAACCCTGGCGCATCACATTGCGGGCATCGTCGGTCAGGTGGGCGGGGATGACGGTAGCGTAGAACTCTTCGGCTTCTCGTTTGCGCTCAGTGAAGATGCGGGCAAAGTCAGCGAAGGCGGTACCGTTTACTGCCGTGAAATCCTGGTCGGTGAGGCGCAGGCGAATGGTAGCGGTCTCGCCCGCCTGCAGCTCAAGCCGGTAGTGGGCTGACGCCTTGGTGCCGCGGTGTTCAGGATTCACCGCCTCCAGTTGACCGTGGATCACGTAGTCGTTGATGCCGTCCTTTACGTAGGGGTGGGCATTGGGCGAGGCAAAGAGGCGGCGCGAGTTGGTTTCGTTTTCTGTAAACAACAATTCGGGCGCGCCGTCACAGTAGAGGCGCCGGCAACCCAGTTCGCGCGAATTCAGCTCGATGCTGAGATCCGGACCGGAGAGGCGATGCAATTCGGGGCGTTCGGCGCTCTTACTCCACGACCACGTGTTGCGAAACCATACCGTGGGCAGCAGGCGCAGCGGGGCGGCTTCCGGGCCGCGATTGGTCACGCTGATGGCAACCAGAATATCTTCGACATCGCCTTTGGCATATTCGACCACTACATCGAAATAACGGTCGCCGTCGAACACCCCAGTGTCCATCAACTCAAATTCGGGCAGGCCGCGCCCGCGGCCAAGGTTCTCTTTCCTCAGGCTTTCATAGGGAAACTCTGCCTGGGGATACTTGTACAGGCACTTCATGTAGGAGTGGGTGGGTGTGCTGTCGAGGTAGTACCAGTATTCTTTGACGTCCTCGCCGTGGTTGCCTTCACTGCCGGTCAGGCCGAACAGGCGCTCCTTCAGGATGGGGTCGCGCTCGTTCCACAACGCCAGGGCAAAACAGATGGTCTGGCGCCGGTCACAGATGCCCGCCAGTCCGTCTTCATTCCAGCGGTAGGTGCGAGAGCGGGCATGATCGTGGGGAAAGTAGTCCCAAGCGGTACCACCTGCACTGTAGTCCTCGCGCACCGTACCCCAGGCACGCTCGCTCAGATAGGGCCCCCAGCGCTTCCAGTGCTTTCTCCGGTCGCGGGATTCGTTGAGCCGCATTTCTTCACGGGTCACGGTGGCTGCTCCTGCGGTTACTGGTGTGGTGCTGTTCTAGGACTGATCGGTAGCGGAGGATTCATCGTACTCCTCCCCCTGTACCGAGTCCGAAACCTGGTCCCCACTCGGCTCATAGTACCTGAGCTCAAGGGGAAGCGGGCTGGTCAAAGCAAGCCGGATAATACCTACCTTCATGGATGTCCTCTCCAAGACTGGCTGGCGGTAGGATGCGGCGAGGCGGGAAGGGTTACGGTTCCGCCCGGGATCCGGTGTCACTGGGGGCGGTTTCGGGTCTGCAACTTTCGTGCGGGAACCGAATCTCACGATTGTGGCCCGATTTTCTCACCAGACCTGGGTGTCGAAGGGATCGCTGGTAAAGCGGGGCCACCGTGTTCCCCATGACTCTGAGCTGTCGTGACGTAATCCGCGAGCTTTCCAATTACATTGACCAGGATGTAAGCGCGGCACTGCGTCAGGCCATTGCCGAGCATCTGGCGGGATGCCTGCATTGCTCGGCCATCCACGACGGTACCAACAATGTGATTCGCCTGATTGGCGACGGGCGGGTGTTCGAGCTGCCAGCCGGGTTTGGGCAGCGCCTGCGGGAAAAACTCTCGCTCTAGGTTTCCGAGCTGCGCTCGGATGGGCAGGTGAGGGCACCTGCCCCTACGCGAGACGGGCGAGTTGAGAGCACTCCGGTAGGGCGGCTCAAGGGTGGAAACCCTAAAGTACCGTATCGGGAGGTGGGTCGTTGGGACTAGCATTAGGGCAAACGAGTTCCCTGCCCCACCCCCAGGCAGACTTTAGGAAGGTCGCGTTTTGGCGTCCAAACCGCCCGAAGAAACCCGCGAGGAAGCGGCGCCGCCGGTCGCGGTGGCGCTCGACAACGCCCCGACTACTCCCGGCGCTGTCACCCCAATTTCGCGCAGCAGTGATCGCATCAGGATCGGCATTGCAATCCAGGTAAGCGGAAACGACGTCTCCGGGAATGATTTTCTGGAACCGGCGCGTACCGAACACGTGAGCCGGCATGGGGCCTCGCTGGTGATCGCCCGCCAGCTGGCGCCGGAACAGCAACTCATGTTGAAGCGTGCCGGCATGGAGCAGGATGCACTAGTGCGGGTGGTGGGACAAATGGGCATCCGCGATGACGGCCATCTCTACGGCGTAACCCTGGCAGACCAGGAGTTGAACTTCTGGGGTATCTATTTTCCGCCCAAGGATGAGATGCAGGACTCCGCGGCGCGGACCATGCTGGAGTGTAGCGCCTGCCACCGCCGGGAAGTGATTGCGCTCGATGACATTGAGTTCCACGTCTTTGAAGCCAACCGGCATCTCTCGCGGGCCTGCTCTCACTGCTCCGCCAGCACGTTTTGGTATCCGGTGCCGGAGGACGAAAGCCAGCCCGCCGGGGCAGGCACGGCGGCCCCCGCCACCGCCGGCAAGGACAAACGCCGCCATCTGCGTGCCCGGATGAATGTGAGCGCTTGCGTGCAACAACCCGGTGGCTCGCCCAACATGGTGCAGGTCATCGACATCTCCCGCGGCGGCATCTGCTTCCGCAGCCGCAGTCACTACAAGGCGCAAACCTGGGTGCAGGTGTCAGTCCCCTATACCAAGGGCGCGGCCAATATTTTCGTTCCCGGCAAGATCGTGCGCGTGCGTCCTCTGAACGACCACCTCACCGAATACGGCGTCCAGTACGTCAAGGCCTGAAGCACAGCCGAAACGCCAGCCACGCCTGCGATACAATTCCCCTCGGCTAATCCACGCCCGCATCTGCCATGGAACCCACCGTTCTCGTCACCGGAGGAGCAGGCTTCATCGGCTCCAACTTCATTCTGGAATGGATGGAGCAGGAAGGCACGCCGGTCGTCAATCTGGACAAGCTCACCTACGCCGGCAATCCTAGCAATCTGGAAAACGTAGCGAAGGATTCGCGCTACCGATTTGTTCACGGCGACATTTGCGACTGCGACTTGGTGCGGCAGACGCTTGCCCAGCAGCGGCCGCGGGCGCTAGTGCATTTGGCGGCGGAAACGCACGTCGACCGCTCCATTCGTGGCCCGGAAGATTTTATTCGCACCAACGTCGAGGGAACGTTTTGCCTGCTACGGGAAGCGCTCACCTACTGGCAGACGCTGGATGCATCGGAGCAGGCGGCATTTCGCTTTCTGCATGTTTCCACCGATGAGGTCTACGGCTCACTTCCGGCAGAGGCCGCGCCATGCCGGGAAAACTCGGCCTATGCCCCCGCCAGTCCGTATGCTGCCTCCAAGGCCGCGGCCGACCATCTGGTGCGGGCGTATCACTGGACCTATGGCCTGCCGGTCCTCATTACCAATTGCGCCAACAACTATGGCCGGTTCCAGTTCCCGGAAAAACTGGTGCCCCTGATGATTCTCCATGCTCATGCGGGCAAGTCTTTGCCGGTCTATGGTGACGGTCTGCAGGTGCGGGACTGGATGGCGGTCACCGACCATTGCGCCGCCCTACGCCTCGTGCTGGCGCGCGGTCGTGCGGGAGAGACGTACCACGTGGGCGGCTCGTTGCAGCGGCGCAATCTGGAAACGGTGGAGTTGATCTGCCGGCTGCTGGATGAACTGTGCCCGCAGGACCCCGTAATCCCGCACGACCAGCTGATCACGCACGTGGACGACCGGCCCGGCCATGACCGCCGCTATGCGTTGGACACGACGAAAATCCGCACCGAACTGAAGTGGAGACCGAAACTGCGCTTCGAAGAAGGGCTGCGCCAAACCGTGAATTGGTACCTGCAACATCCCCAGTGGGTGCAGGAAGTTACCAGCGGCAGCTACCGGGACTGGATCGCCCTGCACTATCCTCAGCAGGTACGCGACGAACTTCGGTAGTCCCGTACCCGTCCATGGCACGCCGCAATCCGGGCATCAATCCGCGACACTACCGGGGCCTTCTGTTGGCGGGAGGGCTGGGCACCCGCCTCTATCCCGTGACCCACGCGGTGGGCAAGAGTCTCCTTCCGATCTACAACAAGCCGATGATCTACTACCCGCTTTCCGCGCTCATGCTGGCCGGGATCCGGGACATTCTGGTGATCTCGACGTGCGAGGAAACACCGCGGCTGCAACAACTGCTGGGCGATGGAACCCGCTACGGGCTCTCATTTTCCTATGCCGTGCAAGCGCAGCCCGCTGGCATTGCTCAGGCGTTTCTGGTAGGCGAGAAGTTCATTGGCTCCCATCCCTGCGCCCTCGTACTGGGAGACAACATTTTCTATGGGCATGACCTGGCACGATTGTTGCAGGGAGCCACCTCCACAGCCGAGGGTGCCCACGTTTTCGCCTATGCGGTGCAGGAACCGGAACGCTATGGAGTGGTGGAGTTTGATGCCGCAGGGCAGCCTTGCCGTCTGGAAGAAAAGCCGCGCGCGCCGAAATCACGGTATGCCGTCACCGGCCTTTATTTTTATGACCGGCACGTGGTGGAGATTGCACGTTCACTCCGGCCGTCAGCACGCGGTGAGCTCGAAATCACCGACGTCAACCGCGCCTACCTCAAACTGGGGAAACTGCGAGTGGACATCATGGGGCGCGGGCTGGCCTGGCTGGACACAGGTACGCATGACGCCATGATGGAAGCAGCGCTGTTCATTCAGACGCTGGAAAAGCGGCAGGGGTTGATGGTGGCGTGCCCAGAAGAGATCGCATACCGTTACGGCTATATCAGCGCAGCGGAGTTGGAGAAGATTGCCCACGCACTGCGCCACAACAGCTATAGCAAGTATCTGCTGCAATTGCTGGCCGGAAAATTTTCCTGAAGGCGCAGGTTCGTGCCATTCCTTCAATCTGTCGTCCTGAGCGAAGCGAAGGACCTCTGCACTTTGTTTGCAGTGCAGATTCGCTCGCTTTGTCCACAACGACCGGATCGGTCTGATGCCAGGAATTTGCCGGGCACCAAACTAGCCGTGACTGCTTCCGCCAGCCAGTTCGCGCACAATGTTGTTGACAAATCCCTTGGCATCGCCAAACAGCATCAAGGTGTGGCCCAGGTAATAAAGCGGGTTGTCTATGCCGGCAAACCCTGGATTCATACTGCGTTTGATGACCATTACGGTGTGGGCCTTGTCCACGTCAATGATGGGCATGCCGTAGATCGGGCTGCTCTTGTCGCTGCGAGCGGCGGGGTTGGTAACGTCGTTGGCGCCGATGACCAGAGCGACGTCTGTCTGCGGCATGTCGGTATTGATGTTGTCCATTTCGATGAGGCAGTCGTAGGGAACGTCGGCTTCGGCGAGCAGCACATTCATGTGGCCCGGCATGCGACCGGCCACGGGGTGGATGGCGAACTTGACGTCGATGCCGCGCTTGGTGAGGCTGTCGTAGAGTTCGCGGACCTTGTGCTGGGCCTGGGCCACGGCCATGCCGTAGCCGGGGATGATGACGACCTTGTTGGCCGCGCTGAGGATGGCGCCCGCTTCTTCGGCCGTGGCGCTGCGCACGGGCCGCTCTTCCAGGACGGCGGAGGCGGAAGCCTGCACCTGTCCGAATGCGCCAAAGAGCACGTTCGTGAACGACCGATTCATGGCCTTGGACATGATGAGGGAGAGGATGAACCCGGAAGAACCGTCGAGCGCACCGGCGATGATCAACAGTTTGTTGTTGAGCACGAAACCCATGGCCGCAGCCGAGAGGCCGGCATAGGCGTTCAACAGCGAAATGACGGTGGGCATGTCCGCGCCACCGATCGGAATAATCAGCATCACGCCAAAAACCAGCGCGATGAACACCATCACCGGAAACAGCAACTTCGCTTCCGGATGGACCACGAGGTAGCCCGCCACCACGATGGCAATGCTCAGCAATCCGAGATTGACGAAATTTTGCCCACGATAGGTGATGGGACGCTGCGGTAGGATCTCCTGTAACTTGCCCGCCGCCATCAGGCTGCCGGTGAAGGTCAATCCGCCCAGAATCACTTCCATCCCCAGCACACCCATCATGAAAGGCGTGACGTCATGCGGGGCGCGCTGGTAGAACTCGGCGGTGCCCACCAGGGTGACGCAGAGTGCGCCAAAGGCATGGCTGAGCGCGGTCCGTTGCGGCACAGCGGTCATCTGCACGCGGCCGAGGGGGACGCCGATGATGGTGCCCAGCACCAGCGCGACCGCAATCCAGGTGTAGTCCACGATGCCGCGGTGCAGCAGCGTGCCGGCGATGGCCAATACCATGCCTACTTCGCCGGCGAGGATGCCCCGGCGCGCATACACCGGCGAACTCATCCACTTCAACGAGAGAATGAAAAGTACGCTGGCAATCAGATAAATGACTTCGATGATATGTTCGGTCACGGGAAGAGGGCTCACTTGGCCGGCCGGCTGCTCTTGAACATCCGGAGCATGCGGTCTGTAATGATGAAGCCGCCAACAACGTTGCTGGTAGCTGCGACGATGGCGATGGTACCCAGCACGGTGGCGAACGTGCTCTTATGCTCGCCCACCAGCACGATGGCGCCGACCACCGCGATCGCGTCCAACGCGTTGGTCAGCGACATGAGTGGTGTGTGCAGCAGCGGCGAGACCCGCCGAATGACTTCAAAACCAATGAAGCCCGCCAGCATAAAAATGAACAGTGCATCAAGCAGCGTGGAATTCATTCCGTCTCCTCAAAAGAACCCGGCGCCTCACCCTTGCGGAACCAGCGCCGGTAGTGCAAAGAACTGGCGAATGCGTTCGTTGACCACTTCCCCGTTTCGCGTCAACATGGTTTCCCGGATGATCTCATCCGTCGAATCCAGTTGCGGCTTGCCGTCCTTCATCAGGTGAGTAAGAAAGGAAGTGAGGTTGCGGGCATACATCTGGCTGGCGTGATAGGGCACTCCGCTGGCCACGTTGATGCGGCCAATGATGGTAACGCCGTGCACCGTGATGGTCTGACCAGACTGCGTCAGCTCGCAGTTGCCGCCGCGCTCCGCTGCCAAGTCAACAATGACTGAGCCGGGCGCCATATTTTTCACCATCTCGGCGGTCACCAGGACGGGCGCTTTCTTTCCGGGTACAACCGCGGTGGTGATGACCACATCGCATTCGGCAACCGCTTTGCCCAACAACTCACGCTGCTTGCGGTAGAACGCTTCATCCTGCTCTTTGGCATAACCACGCGCGTCCTGCGCATCCGCAGCTTCGAGGGGCAATTCCACAAAGCGCGCCCCCAGGCTCTGTACCTGCTCCTTGACCACGGGGCGCAGATCGTAAGCGGAAACCACAGCCCCCAAGCGGCGTGCGGTCGCGATGGCCTGCAGGCCGGCCACACCGCAGCCGATGATGAGCACGCGCGCGGGCGTGATCGTCCCTGCCGCGGTGGTCATCATGGGCAGCATCCGGGGCATGGTTTCTGCCGCCAGCAGCACGGCGCGATAGCCGGCGCAGGTGGCCATGGAAGAAAGCGCGTCCATGCTTTGCGCCCGCGTGGTGCGCGGCATCAACTCCACCGCAAACGTAGTCAAGCCCGCCGCCGCCAACTGTTCCAACATTTCTTTCGCGCCGAACGGCCGCAGAAATCCCACCAGCACCTGGCCCCGCCGGAACAGCGGAAGATCATCCTTCCCGCTAACGTCATTCGAGCCTGGAGACAAGACTTGAGTGATGATGTCGGCAGCCTGAAAAACGGCGCTGCGGTCGGGCAGCACCTTGGCGCCCTTATCGGCAAACATGGCGTCGGTGTAGCCCGCACTCAAGCCGGCTCCGCTCTCGACCACCACTTCCAAGCCCGCCTTCGCCAGCATGGGTACGACCATGGGGACGAGGGCCACCCGCCGCTCGCCTGGATAACTTTCTTTCGGCACACCGACAATCACGCCATTCCCTTCCTTTCCCTGCACCAACCCTGCCGCAACCGGTGGCGAACCAGAGCATTCCCCGGCCCGAAATCATAGACGATAGACATTTCCCGCTGGACGCGCAAGGACATGCAAGTACACGCACACAGGACGTTGCGGGTACTCTCCGGCAGCGGTGACGGCTGCACTTGCGCCGAAGACCAGGTTGTGTCCTTGCGGGAGCTTCCGCGCAACCGATTGGCCATCATACGCGCGGTGTCTCGATCCCACGAAACGATCCGTGCAAGTCCGTGCCAAATCCGTGGCTCAGGAATAGCGTGCCAGTTCTTGCACGGCGCGCCAGGCCTGATCGATGGCGACGTCGGTGTAGGCGCTGGCTCCGGCATCGGAATTTGCAATGGCGATGCGTCCAAACTGCTTCCGTCCCAGCACGCAGGGACGTTGGTCTTCCGGCCAGGCAGGATCGGTGAGCGAATCGTATTCAAAAGCGTAACCGTGGGCCCAGCGATTTACCGTAATGCCCTCAATGTCGCGCGCCGCTTCGAACCCGGCGCCGCCCAGCATGCGCTGCAACTGGTCGCGGATTTTCCCTTCAAAGGTGGCAAAGGGTGTCGCCAGCAGTTCGCCGCGTCCCGCGTGGTATTGCTCGCGGCGCGCCAGCCCCGGCTTGCACGGCACCCGCAGCATGAAGAGCACCATCGGCTCCTCCGGCTTGCTGGGCGACTTGTATTCCCCCAAATTCACCGGGAAATCCAGCATGGTAAAGGAGTGGTAACTGCCCGGAGAAAGGATCTGGTGGACTCCGAGCTTGTCGAACGGCTGCCAGTTGCGCAGCGCCACGTGCGTGTAGACGAAAGGAACCTTCACGCCGTAATGCAGCGCTGCCTTTTGCGGCTCCGGCAATTCCGGGCAGAGATACGGGACCATGGAGTTGTAGCAAGCCAGCACACACACTTTTCCTTTGACGCTGAGCAGCTTGCCGCCACGAACGTACGCCACTTCAACTTCGCGGGCGGAATCGGGTGGTCCTACATGGCGCGCCCGCACTGCGGTGCTGTTGAGACGGATGCGCGCGGCGGCGGCAGCATCATCGAGACGGCTGTAGTCGGCCCGCGTCGTGACCACGTCTTCCATGCTGTGCCCGGGGATGCAACCGGAGACCAGGGAACGAACCAGCAGGCGCGCAATCGAGGCGTTGCCGTCGGGAAAATGAAAGATGTACGGTTCTTCCGCTTCTTCTTCCCCGCCCAGTTCTAGGCCGTCGAAACCGGCGTAGGAGTAGGCGTCGTAATCGTCCCCGCCACTGCGGTAGCAGGAGTAGGCAGAGACGGCTTCGATGCCCGCCCCGAACAGATCGTGCGTGTAGGTTTGGAAAAACGGCAGCACTTCAGGCGCAGCCTGGCAGATGTCGGTCAGGAAGCGGGCGTAGCTGACCTTCGTCAGGCGAGCGACTTTCTCCGCCCGTGAAAGACCTGCCAGATAGTCCACCTTCTCGGTGTAGAGCCGCGCAATTTCCTGGCGCACCTTTTCCGGCAGCGGCGTTCTCTTCAGAAATTCCGGCCACGGGTCGGAGCCAATCCCCGGCACCAAACGATCTTCGCCGAAGGTTTCGCGGTCAAAGAAACAGGCCGACTTAAACCGGGAATACAGTTTCTGGTCGTAGGCTTTGTAGAAGGTCTGCGTGTCAATCCCGAGTTCGACCAGCAGGTTCTTCGCCACCGCGCTGTACTTACCCGGGCTCTCGATGGACTGGGTTCCACCATTGCTCAGCAACATCCTGCCGCCGGCGGTGAACTCGTTCCGCTTGGCGTGCCCGCCAAAGTCATCGTGATTGTCGAGCACGAGGATGCGCGCTTTCGCGCCCGCCTGCTGACGGAAAAAATACGCGGCGGCCAATCCGCTGATCCCGCCTCCCACCACCACCAGGTCATAGACCTCTCCGGTAGCTTCGGGCTTGCCTTGCCCTTCCCAGAAATCCCCGTCGCGGAGTTGGTGGGCGTAGGTGAACGTCCCGTTGTGATTGCCGCGCATTCCGGTGAGGGCGGGCGGATAGTAGGACGGCTTCTTCTCCGGCGCAAACGCCGCGCCCCTAGCCTCGTTCCCAGCCGCGTCTCCAGCTTCCAGGGCGTGCAGCCATTCGGTGTTGGCAGCCAGAGCAGTTCCGCCGATGGCGATGCTGGCTCCGTTGAGGAAGTCGCGGCGGGTAATGTTGCGGTCGGCGCCAAGCTCGCGGCGGGTAGAGTCGTCACTCATGCGGGCCCTCGGAACGCGCGGGCAAGGCATTCGACGCGGCCTCTCCCGAGTTCTCGAATGTACGCCGCCGAGGCTAAGCTCGGCAACTCCCGGCGTCACGCAGGCAAAACGCGGGCGAGGGCGGCCGTTGCTACGCAGGATGTTCCGCAGCCAACAAATTCGGTAGTCCCGGCCAGCACCGGGCCGCCAGCTATAATCAGGAGATTCCCAGCACCTCGTACTGCCTTCTGCAGCGCCGACGAACTGGGTTTGTCACCCTCGATGGACTTCCGCCTCAGCAGCGACTATGAACCCCGTGGCGACCAGATCACCGCCCTGGCCGCCCTCAACAAAGGCGTGCTGGATGGCGAGCAGCACCAGGTCCTGCTGGGCGTCACCGGTTCGGGCAAGACCTACACCATGGCCAAAGTGGTCGAGCGCATGAACCGGCCCACGCTGGTGCTGGCCCACAACAAGACCTTGGCCGCGCAGCTCTACAGCGAGTTCAAGCAATTCTTCCCGCAGAACGCGGTCGAATATTTCGTGTCGTACTACGACTACTACCAGCCGGAAGCCTACGTCCCGGCGGCCGACCTCTACATCGAGAAGGAAGCCACCATCAACGATGAACTGGACAAGCTGCGCCTTTCCGCCACCCGGTCGCTGTTCGAGCGGCGCGACTGTCTGATTGTCTCTTCCGTCAGCTGCATTTACGGCCTGGGCTCGCCGGAAGCGTATTACGGCATGATGCTGTTTCTGGAGAAGGGCCAGAAGATCAGGCGCGAAGCCATTACCCGTAAGCTGGTAGAAATTCTCTACGAGCGCAGCGATGGCGATTTCCGTCGCGGCACGTTCCGCGTCCGCGGCGACGTCATCGAGGTCTTCCCCACCTACGACGACATGGCGTACCGCATCGAACTTTTCGGCGATGAGGTGGAAGCGCTGGCGCAAATCGATCCCCTGTTCGGCACCGTAAAACAAAAATATGTGCGGCTGCCGATTTATCCCAAGACCCACTACGTGATGAAGCCGGAAACGCGCGACCGCGCCGTGGATTCAATCAAGACTGAGTTGCACTGGTGGGAAGCCGAACTGGAGAAGCAGGGCCACCTGGTCGAGTCGCAGCGCGTGCATCAGCGCGTGATGTTCGATCTGGAAATGATTCGGGAAATGGGCTACTGCCACGGCATTGAGAATTATTCCCGCCACTTCACTGGACGCCTGCCGGGCGAACCACCACCCACGCTGCTCGATTATTTCCCCCGCGACTACCTGCTCTTCATTGACGAGTCGCACCAGACTGTGCCCCAGCTCCACGGCATGTATCACGGGGACCGCTCGCGCAAAGAAACGCTGGTGGAATTCGGTTTTCGCCTGCCCTCGGCGCTGGACAATCGTCCGCTGACATTTGAGGAATTCGAGCAGCGGGTGAACCAGACGGTATATGTTTCCGCGACCCCCGGACCGTTCGAGCTGACCAAGTCAGCGGGCGTGGTGGTGGAGCAGATTATCCGACCCACTGGGCTGGTTGATCCCGAAGTAGAAGTGCGCCCGGTGAAAGGCCAGATTGACGACCTGCTGCACGAAATTCGCAAACGCGTGGAACGGAAGGAACGCGTGCTGGTGACCACACTGACGAAGCGCATGGCAGAAGATCTCTCCGAGTACTACGCCGAAGTGGGCGTGCGCTGCCGCTACCTGCACTCGGAGATTGTGACCCTGGAGCGGGTAAAGATTCTGCGCGACCTGCGCAAAGGCGAGTTTGATGTGCTGATTGGCATCAATCTGCTGCGCGAAGGGCTCGACCTGCCGGAGGTTTCTCTGGTCGCCATCCTGGACGCGGACAAGGAAGGGTTCCTGCGCTCCGCCGGTTCGCTCATTCAGACCATCGGCCGTTGTGCGCGCCACGTCGAGGGCCGCGCCATTCTCTACGCTGACCGCATGACCGATTCGATGGATCGCGCCATGGGTGAGACCAACCGTCGCCGCGCCATTCAAGTGGCCTACAACGAAGAGCATGGCATCACGCCGCAATCCATCGTGCGTCCGGTGGATATGGCGCTGGCGGCAGTAATCGAAGCCGACTACGCCGACTTTGCCAGCGCTGAAATTGAGGGCATCCCGGAGTTCACATCACAGCCGGACCTCGACGCATACATTGCGAAACTGGAGGCGGAAATGCGTGATTGTGCCAAGAAATTTGAGTTTGAAAAGGCGGCAAAGCTGCGCGACAGTATTCGCGAACTGCGGACCAAAGAGTTCCTCTTCGCCTGACACCCAGCCTGAGGCCCGGCCTTACGCCGGATCGCGATGCACCGTCTGCGGGGAAAACGCAGGCACACAGACCGCTACATACTCCGCTCCCTCGGGCCCCGGCGTACTGTAACGCACCCACTCGCCGGCGGAAACCATCACGGCCTGGCCGGCGCCAACATCCAGCATTTCTTTCCGGTCGCCGTCCCTGGTCTCCACCCGCAAACTCCCGCGAAGAACAAGGGTGTATTCATCGAACTCCGGCGCTTGCCCTGGTTCGATCCATCCCTCGGGGCTTTTCATATGCGCAATGCTCAACGCGGATGTCTGCGAATTCAGGCGGCCGACATACTCCGCAATGCGCTTGGGCTTGGTTCCAACGGCAGGAACCACCGTTGGTGCTGCAATCAGTCTGGCCACCATCGCCTCCGCGCGTCATGTGGTGCAAGTGAGGTTCGTAGCAGGGTATGCCTGCAGGCATTCCGGAAGGGCTGCGTGATGAGAGCACCTGCAGGCGCTGCGGCCGGAGATTGGAGCTTCACCACGGGCGCCTAGTGGGCGGCGGTGGCAGCATGCGCCCGCCCGCCATTTTCCTTCTGCCGCTCCATAAAGCGCATCTCGGTTTCGAGCGATGAAAAACGCTGCAACACCTCGTGCATGCGCCCCGCCATGTTGCGAATGGTTTCGAGCTGGCTGCGTTGCCCTGCCGGCAGCGTTCCCGGATCGAGTAGCAGCAGTTCAGAATTTCCCAGCACGGAAGTGAGCGCGTTGTTCAGATTGTGGCGCATTTCCAGCATGAAGCGTCCCAGGCTGGCATTGCGCTCGCTCACGCCCGCCATCTGTTCGGCGCGCTGGGCACGTGCTTCCGCGTGCAGGCGGCGCAGCATTTCGGCACCCAACAAGACCACGGCTTCCTGCCAGCCTTCGTGTGCTGGCAAAACCAGGAGCCGGGGATGCTGCTCGCGCACTAACTGTGCCGTCGCCACATCCGGGGCCACCAGCAACGCGGGGCGCGCGGACCGGCTCAACAACGCATCCAGCGGCACCAGTTGTCCGGGGTTGATTCTTCCAAGAATGGCGAGAGAAACGGATTCCGGGGCGAGTTCGCCGCAGGCGTCCCCACCCATGAGGGTGAAGGCGGGCACAACTCGTTCCAGTTGCCAGCGGCCCACGATGGCCCGTGAGAAATCCGGATCTTCCGAGAAAATGACGACTACGGGTGCATCCACGGCGCTCGTCTCCAGGCTCTTCCTCGTATCCACTCTAGCCAACAAAACTTAATGAGAGTTTCTCTAGCTCTCATCTCCTGCCGCCGCGCCCTGCTGCATCGGCGCTGCGTTGCTGATCCCTTCTTCCACACAGGAGCGCAAGTCCACCAGCATTCGCAAGGGCTGTCCGGAAGAATATTCGGCGTGGAACATCACTTTCCACGACTGGCAAATCATGCGCAGCCGGCCCACTGGCTCTTGCCGCGAGAACTGCGCCCGGCGGCAATCCACGGTGCTGGCGCCGCGCTTTTCCAGATCGTGCAGGCCATCCAGAATGGCGTTCAGATCGCCATGCATCAGCCGGAAGAACACCCGCCGCATCAGGAAACTAAAACGCGTGAAGGCCACCATGGCGATGGGCACGAAGTAACGCTCTTCGGCGCCGGCTTTCACCTGCCGTCCGCGCTCCAGGATTTCGCTGTTCAACAGTTCGCTCAGCCGCGTACATCGGTGTGCATCCTGCAGAACATCCTCCAGAGGCAGCAGCCATTCCGGTGCCGGACCAGCGACTTCTCCCAGCACCGGTTCCAACACCTGGGCGACATAGAGCAGGTCCACGTCGGTATCTTCGAGACGCGAGGGCGAGCACAACGAGAAAAACTGCACCAGGAGAAAATCGACTTTGTCGCGGTCGGAGTCGCTCTTTTCCCGTTTGCGCAGGTAGCGGCTGAGCAGGACTTGCACGACTTCTTCGCCAGCCATGGGCGTGGTTTGCAGGAATTGCCGCAGTTGGTGCACTTGCATCCGTGCGTCCATGCGATCCAGCCACTCGCCAGCGCGCTCCACGGTTTCCTGATCCGGAGCCTCCACCGGTGCTTCCAGCTCGAGGCACGGGGGCGCGTCAATCACAAATTCCCGGCTTAGCGCGGCATAGAGCGGATAGAGGAGGCGCGCCTCCCGCCATTCGCTCGCCAATTGCTGCAGGCTGTTGTCGTCCCAGTTCATGGTTTCACGATCCAATTGGGCATCTCCCCGAGGAAGCGCGCTGCCACCGCGGTTGCCCCGTTTTGATACTGCACCGCCACCACTGCTCCCTGCATGTCCAGCGAGCCGTCGGCATTGCGCAATTGCAGCCGATCGCCAAACTCCCACGGCAGGCGCGAAGCGAACAGCACTTCCCGCGGCGTGCCGTATTCAATCACCGTGTCTTCCGCCAAGGCCGCGCCCACCACATCCAGCCGTGTTAGCCGCACCGGCAGACGCACTGGCGTGGACTGCGGAAAAAACCGCGCCAGCTGCGCCAGACAGCTTTTTTCCGGCAGGCTTGATTTCGCTTCGGCAGACAGAAAAACCCTCGGTCTTCAGCAAGTTGAGCCGCGCGACGGGGACACACCTTGGCTCGCGAGTGTAATCTGCACGAGTGACGCCAAAACCGAGTAGGCGTAGACCTAACGTTATGTCGCTTAGAATCAACATGGTTCCTTTGTGCTCGCCGATGCTCGCTCCCCCTGCTCCTCGTTCGCCATCTCATACTGAGACGCCGGTCTCACCATCTCGGTTCCAAAACCCTAGTGCCAGACTGCGGCCTGCTGCCATTCCGCCCGCGGCTGGATGTTGTAGCGCTTCAGCTTTCGATACAGCGTCGCCCGGCTGATCCCGAGCATCTTGCCGGCGAGCGCCTTGTCTCCGTTGACCTGCGCGAACACCCGCTGAATGGTGGCGCGCTCAATGTCTTCCAAGTCGGTGGAAGAAAGGCTGGACACCAGATTTCCGGCGGACTGCGGAACCCCCAGCGCCAGTTCCGAGATGGCGGGAGGCAGGTCAGAGACTCCAATAAAGCTGTGCTCTCCCAGGGCCACGGCTCGTTCCAGACAGTTTTCCAACTCCCGCACATTTCCTGGCCAGTCGTACTCCAGCATGCACTTGATGGCTTCGGGTGTGACCTGGACGGGAGTTTGCGGTTGCAGCCGTTCCATGAACCAGTGCACCAGCATGGGAACATCGGAACGCCGTTCCCGCAGGGGCGGCAGATGCACGGTGACAACGTTGAGGCGGAAGTAGAGGTCCTTGCGGAAGGTGCCGGCCTTGTAGGCCGATTCCAGGTCACGGTTGGTGGCTGCCATCACCCGCACATCCACGCGGGTACGCTGGTTGCTGCCTACCGGTCGCACTTCCTTTTCTTGCAGCACGCGCAGCAGTTTGGCCTGCAGTTCCAGGGGCAATTCGCCAATCTCGTCGAGAAAGATCGTGCCTCCATTGGCGGCCTGGAACAACCCGGGCTTGGAGCGGAGGGCCCCGGTAAAGGCGCCTTTTTCGTAGCCAAAGAGTTCGCTTTCAATCAGCGTGGGCACCAGCGAGCCGCAGTCCACCGCCACAAACGGGCGGTCGGCAAACGCGCCGCGATAGTGAATGGCGCGCGCGACCAACTCCTTCCCTGTCCCGCTTTCTCCCGTGATGAGCACGGGCGTGCGCGTGTCTTTCAGCCGCGAGATCATGCGCAGGACATCCTGGATCTTGGGGGCATTGCCCACGATGCCATGCAGCCCGGCTTCGCTGTCAGCTTTTTGGCGGAGGAACTGGTTCTCCGCCACCAGTTGCACCTTTTCCGCCATGCGCCGCAGAAACAGCCGCAGTTCTTCCAGCGGCGAAAAGGGCTTGCTGATGTAGTCGTAGGCGCCAAGCTTCATCGCCTGCACCGCGCTCTCCACCGAGCCGTGGCCCGTCATGACCGCCACTTCCGTACGCGGCAGCATTTTCTTCACCCGCTCCAGAAACTCCAGCCCGTTCATGCTGGGCATCACCAGATCGGTCAGGACCATGTGTGCCGGTTCTTCTTCCAGCAAGGCCAGAGCGGAGTCCCCGCTTTCCGCCTCCAAACACTGAAAGCCCATGGATTCGCCCACCGTCCGGCAGAGCTTACGGATGCTCTGCTCGTCGTCCACGATGAGCAGACGAATTCGCAGTTCTTCGCTCACGATGCACTCCCCATCACACGTCTGACCACTGACATCAATTGCTGTACCCGGAAGGGTTTCTCCACGCACGGCGCTCCGGTACGCCGCAACTTGGCTTGGGTTTCCTCATTGGCAATGTCGCCTGTCACCAGGACCATGCGGGAAGCGAGCGCGGGCCGGTGCGCCACCACCCAGTCGTAGACGTCGGCGCCGTCCACCCCGCCCGGGGTTCGCATGTCCGAGATCACGCCCAGAAAATCCTGGTGGCCGAGGACTTCCAGCGCTTCCGCGGCGGACTTGATGCAGACCACGGGATAGCCGTTCCGTTCCAGCGCCGCGCTGACCAGCGCCATTACTGAAGGCTCGTCCTCAATCAATAGCACCGGCAAGGTCGCCGGAGCGCCCACCGCTCCTGATCTCATCGTGGTTCTCCTCCCGCGGTCGCACCCAGCGACGCTCCCTCTTCCGCCAAAGGCAGGCGGACGACGAAAGTCGCACCCGGCGCGTCCGAGTTGTTGTGGCAGAGAATTTCTCCGCCGTGCTCGCGCACAATGCCGTAACAGATGCTCAGTCCCAGACCCGTCCCCTTGCCCACTTCCTTGGTGGTGAAAAACGGATCGAAGATGCGTTCCGGAGACACAATGCCGTTGCCGTTGTCGCGGAAGGAGACTTCCGCCACGCCTCGCGACCAGGCGGTGGTGATTTCGATGCGCGCCGGACGTAACACCTCCCGCACCGCATCGTAGGCGTTGTTCAGGATGTTCAGAAAAACCTGCTGCAATTGCTGCGCGTCGCCGACCACTTCGGGCAGGCTCTGGGCCAGATTCTCGATGACTTCCACACCGTGGCTTTGAAAATCGTAAGCGCGCAATTGCAAGGTGCGCTGCAGGATGGCATTGATCTGCACCGGCTTGCGCTGCGGCGGCATCTGACGCGCAAAACTCAGCAGGTTCTGCACGATCTGACGGGTGCGTTGCGCTTCCTGCAGAATCACGCGCAGATCGCCGCGGGCCGTCTCGGGCAGGTCGGGATTCTCCATCAGCAGGTCGGCGAAACCGAGAATCGCGGTCAGCGGGTTGTTCACTTCATGGGCCACGCCCGACACCAGCTGTCCCACCGCCGCCATTTTCTCGGTGTGAATCAGCTTGGCCTGCAGCATGGAGGACTCGGTAATGTCCGTCACCACCGCCACCAGGCTGGTGATGTGCCCGTGCTCATCCCGCATGGGGCTCAGGTTGAGGGAGAACTGGCCGGCAACGCCATCCCCACGCATGAGGGGCAGTTCAAGATTGTTGATGGGATGGCCCGCCAGCGTGGCTTCCAGCGCTTCACGCAGCACCGGCCGCCGCGGCGCCACCGCCAGTTCCTCCATCGGCCGGTTCAGCAACTGCTTCCATTCATAGCCCACGTCGGCCCAGCGCCGGTTGGCATAGGTGATGAGTCCACCCGCATCCACCACCAGAATCAGGCTCTGGGTGTTGTCCAGAATCTTGCCGGAAAAGTCGCGCTCGCGCTGCAACTCCGCCTGAAAGCCGCGCAGCCCGGTGATATCGAGCATCAAGCCGCGAAACTGCACCACCCGGCCCTGGCTGTCACGCACAGCAAACGCATTTTGCAGGGTGTGCACCGGCGTCCCGTCTTTGCGGCGGAGCGTTTCCTGGTAGTTGCGCACGCTCCCGCCCGCTTCCAACTGCTGCCGGAAGCGTTCCCGCTGGTCCTCTGTGAAATAAATCTGGCGGCTGATCTCAGCACCCAGCAACTCCTCGCGGCTGTCGTAGCCGAGCATGCGCACCAGCGCCTCATTCACTTCGATGAAGCGCCCTTCCGGAGTCGAGAAGTACAGGCCTTCCTGAATGTTGTCGAAGAGTTCGCGATAGCGGCGTTCGGCCTCGCGCCGGTCGGTAATGTCTTTAAGCACGTGAATGGTCTGCAAACCTTCGTGCGCCGGGGCGTGAATGCGGGAAGTCGAGACCAGAAAAGTACGCTCCAGGGCCGAATGCAGAAATTCGTCTACGCCATCGCTCACGGCGCGGCAAAAGGGACAATCCGTGGCGGGAAGGCTGGTAGGCTCGGCGAGCACGGCCGCCGCACTCAAACCAATCAGCTCCTGCGGGCGCACTCCAATGAAGTCCGCCAGCGAGCGGTTGACGCGCAACACTCGCCGCGCTTCATCATGCACCAGGATAAAGTCGCTGATGGCGTCGAAGACCTCGACCCAGTGCCGGTTGGATCTCTCCATGCGGGTGAAGAGCTGAGCATTTTGCAGCGCCACTCCGGCAAAACTGGCGACCGCCTTGAGCATCTGTTGGACCGGCTCCGCCAGATCCTTGCCCAGCCCGGTGAGGGCAAGCGCGCCAATGATCTCGCCGTCCGGCCCCTGCAGACGGGTCATGGTGAGGTCGTCCCACTGCAACGCCGCTGCGAGTCCCGGCTGCAAAATGTCGGTGGCGGCGCCGCTGATCACGGGTTCCGCGGATTCCCGCAGCCGTGAACCCAGGGCGCCACCCAGCCGGGAGGCCAGCAAGCCATCCCGCTGTGCCGGCGGATGCCATCCCGCCACCTCAAGCGGCTGCGGCCCGTTGGCCAACAGCAACACGACTTCGCGCGCGTTCAACAGGTCGGCGGCCCGGAGCGTGAAGCTGCGGGCAAACGCTGGCACTTGCAGCAGCGACCCCAGTTCCAGCGCCAGCGAGATCAGTGCTTCCGCCCGGCGCCGGTGCTGTTGCGCCGCCTGCAGGTTGCGCGTCAGTTCCAGACCAACCGAAATTTGCGCGGCCAAGGCCTGGGCGCGCCGGACATCTTCAGCAGAAATCTGCTCGCCATCCACCCGCTCCAGCACTCCGAACATCCCCAGCGCCTGACCTTCCGTCCCCAGCAACGGGACGGCCAGAATCTGCCGGACTTCGGGGCCCGCCACATCCGAGTGCACCCCCGCCATGGGCAAGCGCTGGAGATCGTTTGACCAAAACGCTTCCTGATCGATCAACACCTTCCGCGCTTTTTCCACCGGGAAACTGCGGTGGACGCGCCGCACTTCCCGACCCTCGGCGGCAAATTGCACCTCGCAGCGCTCGCCCTCCACCAGCCCAATGAATGATCGCCGGAAGCCGAGAAAGTCCGTCGCCCGCACCGCAAACTTGCTCAGGAACTGTTCGACATCGGCTGCCCCGGAAAGTTCGCAGGAAATTTCCAGCAGATCGTGGAGTTCCTGGGCCTGCCCGGAAGCCGTGTGGTAGAGCTCGGCGTTGGCCATAGCCACCGCGCCGAATCCAGTGATCGCGGAAACCAGCGAACGGTCTTCCGCCGTGAATGCGCTCTCGGCTCGCGGATAAATCAGCACGGCGCCCGAACTCCGCGAAGTCCGGAACGGCACCGCCAGCAGGACACCCGCAGGCGCCACGTCCGTAAGTTGGTGAGACTCGGCTGTCATGGCCACAGAAATTGGTTCGCCGGCCGCCAGCGCCCGTTGCGCCAGGTCTTCGGCGCAGGCCAGCGCCCCCCCGCGATAGCGCTCGCGAATGGTTTCAGCCAGCGCCGGAGTTTCCCCGGAAGCGGCACCGAGGATGAACCGCGTGTCCTGGCGAAAGAGCACGCAAACGGCAGGGGCGCGCAACAGACTGCGCAGCCGATCCGCGAGCGCCTCGACCACCGCGGAACCCCCCGGAGCCGATGGCAGAGCGCGCGCAAACTCCATCAAAATGGTCGCCCGCCGGTGCTCCTCGCGCGATTCCAGGTTCAGCCGGGACGCCTCCAGCAGGCTGCCCATCTGCCCCGCCAGGATGGTCGCTTTCGCCGCCAGCTCGTCAGTGGCAAAGGCCGGATCGCTGACATGCAGGATGGCAAGAACGCCCGTGACCTCGCCGAAAGTAATCAATGGCGCCGCCAGCAGGGAGCGAGCTTGGAAGCGCGCCGCAATCGGATAGCGATCGCCTTCCAGGTGATTCACATAAACGGCCCGCCGCTGGCGGATGGCGTCCGCGGCAACCGCACTCTCGTCAGGGCGCAAGCGCAGGCCACGAAACTGGTCGGCCAGGTGACCGTCGGCTTCCGCCCCGATCAGTTCACCCGCTACCGTGCGCCACAGGTAGACCCCGCTGGCCCCAAATGCTTCCCGGGAGGCCCGACAGAAGAACTGCAGCAAGGAGTCCTTTTGCCGTCCCTCGGACGCAGCATGGGAAATGGAAAGGAGCAGGCTGCGGAATGTCGCTTCCGATCCTGCGGGCGTGCTTGACGGCAAGACTGGATTGCCGGTTCCCATGTCGAGGAGTTCTCCCCTGACTCAACTGCCAGAAATCAAAGGGGGATACACATCGACGCTATCCCGCCATCTCATTTTGAGTCAAGGACCAATGCACCAAGGTGTCTACTTGTGAAACATCTCCTAAGGATTCTCATCTTGAATGCCTCAAGTTGAGACAGAAGCTCGCCGGACAGCCGATGTATGAGACAGCCTAGGCCAAACGTGCCGGCCGGACTCGGCTCGCACCTGCAACAATGCTAATAAACACTTACAAATGAACCACTTGCCGGAAATAGAACCAAGGTAACGGCGGGACCCGGGCTGGAAGGGGTCGTGCTCTTTATCTGGCGACGAAGTATTGGGAGGTCCTTGTCTGTGGCCATGCGCAGGATAGGGAAGCTGATGTTGATCGCGCTCCTGGGAGGCCTGCTCTTAGCGGGCTCGAGTTCCGCTCAGCGGGTGGGTGGGGAGCTATTGAAACGGGTGAAAACCCAAGTGCAGCCGAGCTATCCCGAACTCGCCCACCGCATGGGCATCTCCGGCGTGGTGAAGATTCAGGTAACCGTCTCCGCCAGCGGGAAAATCACCAGCACGAAACTTTTGGGTGGGCATCCGCTGCTGGCCGGGGCCTCGGAAGATGCCATCCGGCGGTGGAAGTTTGAGCCCGCGAGCGACGAGGCCACCGGCGTTGTTGAGTTCAAATTTGAGCGTACCGATCAGTAAGCATTGAACTGAGCGCAAGAGGGAGATGTGCGATGACGATTCGCCAAAGACTCTACCGGAGCTTTGCCGCGGTTCTGGCCATGGTGCTCCTGATGTTTTTTGTGAACCTGCTGGCGCTGCGGCGGGAGCGGGTAGCCCGCGACGCGGCCAGCCAGTCCCTGAACATGGCCGATAAGATCTCCGTTGTGCGTTTCCAGATGATGCAGAACCGGCAATACCTGGGTAATTATCTGCTGAGCGGCGATTCCCGCGAAGCCGAACGCATGTCCGACGGAGCGGTACAGCTCAATACACGGCTGACGGAAGCCAAGTCCCTGGCCACCAGCGAGCAGGAAAAAAACGCATTGGAAAAGGTGGGCACCCAAGAGCAGACCTGGGTCCGAGATTTCGCTTCCGCCCTGGTGAATAAGCGCAAAGAAGTGGATGCCGGTAACGCGACCGTCGCCGAACTCCAGATATTTTATTTGCAGAAGGACCCCTCGTCGTGGGTCAAGAGTTCCACCGACTTCCTGGACATTGCTGACCAGGAAAACGCCCGGGTCCTGGAAGAGCGCCGGCAATCCGATGAAGGCATGGCGACCGGAGCCATCGCGGTCAGCTTGATCAGCACTCTGGTGGCTTTGGGTTTGGGCGGATTTATCGCCTATCACACGGCGCGCGCCATCACCGGCCCCTTGGCCCATCTCATGAACGTGGCTGAGCAGATCGGCGAGAGCGGCGACCTCGACCACACCGTCAAGGTGGAAGGGCAAGACGAAGTCGGCCAGTTGGCCAAAACTTTCAATCGCATGGTGAGCTACCTGAAAGAGATGGCGGCGGTTTCCGAAGCCATTGCCGGCGGCGATCTTACCGTCCGGGCGGAGCCGCGTTCTGCCCGCGACACCCTAGGCAACGCCTTTGCCCGCATGGTGGAGGGGTTGCGCGACCTGGCGCGAAACGTTCGCGATGCTTCCGCCCAGGTGGCCAGCGGCTCCGCCCAGGTGGCTTCCGCTTCGGACGAATCCGCCAAAATCAGCCTCCAGGCCTCGGGCGCCATCGATGAAGTCACCAGCACCATGCATGAGATGAGCGTCAACGTGCAAAACATGGTCAAGAGCACGCAGATGCAGGCCACCAATGTCAGTGAAACCTCAGCGTCAATCGATCAGATGGTGGCTTCCATTCAGCGGGTGGCCGATACCGCCAAGGTGCTGCTCGACATTTCCAACCGTTCCCGCGAAGAAGTGCACAGCGGTATGGGGACGATGGAAAAAGCCACCGACGGGCTCAACCGCATTAACCTCACCATCCACGATTCCAGCGAAATCATTGATGCGCTGGGACAGCGCGCCGATGACATTGGACGCATCATCGAAGTGATCGACGATTTGGCGGAACAAACCAACTTGCTGGCTTTGAACGCCGCCATTGAAGCGGCCCGGGCGGGCGAGCACGGCTTGGGCTTCGCCGTGGTTGCCGATGAAGTTCGCAAGCTGGCGGAAAAATCCGCCCAGTCCACCAAAGAAATCTCCGACCTGATCCAGAGCATTCAGAAAGAAGCACGCAAAGCAGTGGACAACATGGAACGGAGCACGTCCATTGTGAACGAAGGATTGGGTCACGGGAACGAGTTGACCTCAGCCCTGCGCAAGATTTCCAACGTGGTCACCGAGGTCTACAAGTTCGCGCAGGAAATTGGCGCCGCCACCAACGAACAATCCAACGGTTCGTCGCAGATCGCCAAAGCCACGACCCGGCTGAACGAGATCACGCACGAAATCAACTCCGCGGTGGAAGAACAAGCGTCCGGGACGCAAGCCGTGGTGCGCGCCATGGAGCGCATGCGCGAACTGGTGCAGCAGTCCACCTCTGGATCCACCGAGTTGGCGGCCTCGGCGGAGCAGATGTCGAAAATGTCGCGCGACCTCATGGACGGCATTGACCGCTTCCGCCTGGGAGATGAAGCCGAGAGCGGCAGCCGCCACCACGGTGGCAAGTCACCGCGCAGCCGGAGCGCGGGTGCAGGATCTCGCTCCTAACCTCCCATGTCCAAAGAACTCCACATCGTCGGCTTCCGGATCGGGCGGGAACACTACGGCGTCCCCATCATCTCGGTGCAGGAAATCGTGCGCGTGCCCGAGATTACCGCTGTCCCCGATGCGCCGGCGCACATCGAGGGCGTCATCAACCTGCGCGGCAAGATTGTTTACATCATCGATCTGCGCAAGCGCTTCGGAGAAAAGAACATCACCTCCGATCGCCGGAACCGCATCCTGGTCACCGAATTTCAGCACCGGCTGGCCGGGTTGATCGTCGACGCTGCTTCCGAGGTAGTGAAGATTCCCGCAACCGATGTGGATCCCCCTCCGGCAATTTTTGAGGAGGGTTCTGGACTGCAATGCGTCACCGGTGTGGGCAAATACCGCGGACGGCTGATCATGCTGCTGGATCTGGGCCAGCTGCTGCAAAACGACTTGCGGCCGGAGCGGCCTGCGATGGCTGCGGCGGCGACCGCGGCCGCGGACCCTGCCCCCGCTCCCAACCCCAGCAAAGGACCCGGCAAAGGACGATGAGGCGGACCCGACCATGAACGCAGCCAGCGCCCCAGCGCCCATCTTGACCGAAGCCGAGATGAAGCTCCTGCAGGCACTCATCTATCAGGAGTGTGGCATGCATTTCGACGCCCGCCGCGAGCATTTCCTGCAAGACCGGTTGCTGCGGCGCTTGCGCGAATGTCAACTCGACTCTTTTTACAGCTATTACCGGCTGCTGACCTCTGCTGCCGGCCGCGATGAGTTGGCGCTGCTGCTCGAGCACCTCACGGTCAACGAAACTAGTTTTTTTCGCAATCGCGCCCAACTCGAACTCTTCAGCAATCATTTGCTACAGGACGTGTTGCATCGTAAGGCCGAACGCCGCGAGTATGTTCTGCGACTGTGGAGCGCAGGCTGCTCCACCGGCCAGGAACCCTATACCCTGGCCATGCTGATCTGTGACGCGCTCTCCTTCTTTAACCTTCGTTTGGCCCCTCCCGGCCAGGCCGATTTCGCCAATCTTGTGCCCGGCCCGTGGAAGGTGGAGATCATCGCCTCGGACATCAACTACACCGTGCTGCGCGCCGCGCAGCAGGCCCTCTACAACGAAGCGCAAATGGCCCCGGTGGATTACTCCTACCGTCTCCGCTATTTCGACAAGGTGGGCGACCACTACGCCATCAAGAAAAAAATCAAAGACCTGATCCATTTCGATTTTCACAACCTGAAAACAGAATTTCTGCCGCGCTGCAACGATTTCATTTTCTGCCGCAACGTCATGATGTACTTCGACGAAGCCGAGCAAAAACGGCTGGTGGGGAAGTTCTACCGCTGCCTCGTTCCCGGCGGGCATCTTTTCGTCGGGCATGCGGAGAGCCTGCTGGGCATGACCAACAAGTTCAGCTTGTTCCATCGCAACCAGGGTTCAGCCTACGCCCGGGTGGAGGGAGTCGAATGAAACGCTCCAGCGACGACCGGGCCACCGAACTGCGCCAGCTGTTTTTCGAGGGCGCAGCGGAACACCTGGAAGCGATGAACGCGGAAACGCTGCGGCTGGAGAAGGACCCAGCCGATGGCGAAGCGTTGCGCAGTTTGCGGCGTGCCGTGCACACGCTCAAGGGCGATGCCGCCACTTGTGGTTACCGCGATCTCAGCGAACTGGCGCATCAATTGGAAGACGCGCTTGCCCTTGAGGGTGCGGCGCCGGCTGCTGTCGTAGAAGCGGCCTTTGCCGCCGCCGATGTTTTCGACGCGCTGCTGAAGGCCCACCGCGAGGAAACCAAACCGCCCTCCACCGAATCTCTGCGCAAGCAGTTGCGCAAGTGCAAATCCGCCGCCGACCAAGCCACTCCGGCGCGACGCCGCGGCAAAACGCCGGCCGCAGGCGCAGCTTGGAGTGAGTACGAACAACTCGTACTGGATCGTGCCCGCAGCGGCTCCGTACCGGTGGTCCAGCTTCGCCTGCAGCTCGATCCGGCATGCGCCATGCCGGAGGCCGCTCTGCAAATGGTGCGCATGACTTTGAGTAGCACCGGCGAATTGCTCGCCTTGCAGCCCCAGGACGCGAAGGTGCTTACCTTACGACGCAGTCTCGAAGCTGCGGTGGTGACTTCCCTGGATGCTTCGGCTCTGATCTCGAAGTGCCACATTCCCGGCATCATCCGCAAAGTCACGGCCCAGGTACTACCCGCACTTCCGTCTCCGGTGGCCGGCGTGAGCGAGTCTGCGGGAATCACCAAGGAGTCGGTGGCGCGGCCGGCGGAGCCCGCGGCCGACGCCACTAACGTATCCGCTGACAGCGTTCTCCGCGTCGAAGCTGGCAAGATTGACAGCGTTCTGAATCTGGTGGGCGAACTCGTGATCGGCCGCTCCATGTTGCAGCAGGTGCTGCTGGAAATGGCGGCCAAACATCCTAAAGATCCGGTGCGCATGCGTTTGGCGGACGTGGCCGCCTTCCAGTCCCGCGTACTGAACGACCTGCAGCGCTCGATGATGCAAATCCGCATGGTGCCGGTGGAGCAGCTTTTCCGCCGCTTCCCGCGCATGGTGCGCGACGTGGCGCGGCAGTGCGGCAAGCAGGTGGACCTGATCGTGAGCGGACAGGACACGGACCTGGACAAGAGCATCCTCGACGCCCTGGCCGAGCCGATCGCCCATCTGGTACGCAATGCCATCAGCCATGGCCTGGGCACGGTCGAACAGCGTCGCGCTGCCGGCAAGCCAGAGACTGGCGCCGTGCGTCTCTCCGCCTACCATCAGGCGAACCAGGTCGTTATCGAAGTAAGCGACGACGGTCGCGGCCTCGATCCCGAAAGAATCCGCGCCAAGGCCATTGAGCAGGGCCTGACGGACGAAGCCGCAGCCGCCCGCCTCAGCGAAGCTGAAATTCTGGACTTCATTTTCCATCCTGGCTTCACTACCGCCGCCGAAGTCACCGAAATCTCGGGACGCGGCGTCGGCATGGATGTCGTGCAGACGACGCTGCACCGCCTGAAAGGCAGCGTCACGATAGAAACAAACGCCGGCCAGGGAACGACGTTCCGCCTGCGCTTGCCGCTGACGCTGGCCATCATCCAAGCCATCCTGTTCCGCGTCGAGCAACGGCTGTATGCCGTCCCGCTCAGCTCGGTAGTGGAAATGACGCGCGCCTTCGAGCACGATGTCCACCGCGTCGACGGCCAAGAGGTCTTGCAACTGCGCAATCGCGTGCTGCCTCTGGTGCGTCTGGGCCATGCCCAGAAAGCCGCTTCCCCGTCGCAGCAGCGTGTCTTCGTCCTGGTAGTGGCGCTGGGGGGAAAGAATTTTGGCCTGGTTGTGGACGAGGTGGCGGGTCAGGAAGAACTCGTGATCAAGGCGCTCGATACCCACCTGGTGACCAGCGACCTGATCAGCGGCGCTTCCATCCTCGGAGATGGACGGGTGGTGTTGATTCTGAACTTGGCGGCCATTGTGGAGCGAATCGGGCGCATGCGCCCGGAGACTGGTGATGTGGCCTGGGGCTTGCTACTTCCCACTACGGTTGTCCAGTCAGCGCGCCGGGCCGCCGCAGCCGCAGCGACGGAGGTGCAGCCATGAAACCTCCAGTCCGCGTCCTCGTCGTGGATGACTCGGCGCTCATGCGCAAACTCATTCCCCAGATCCTCGAAAGCGACGGCTCCATTCAGGTGGTGGGTACGGCCATCGACGGAAATTTTGCTCTCCGCAAGATCGCGGAACTCAAACCGCAGGTGGTCACACTGGACCTCGAAATGCCCGGCATGAATGGCATCGAGTTATTGAAACGCATCATGCGCCTCCACCCGCTGCCGGTGCTGGTGGTCAGTTCGCATAGTACGGACGGGGCCATGATCACGCTGAAGGCGCTGGCCCTGGGAGCGGTGGATTTTGTCGCCAAGCCGAAAGACGTGTCCAGCCGCATGCCGGAAATCGCTGGCGAGTTGATTGCCAAGATCAAGACGGCAGCGGAGAGTCGCGGGGTTGCCATGGTGCCCCGCGCGCAACTCCGCGTGGAGAAGCCTACGTTGCCACGACGCCCGGCTACGCGGGTCATCGCCATCGGCATTTCCACCGGCGGACCCAACGCCATGCAGTATCTGCTCTCGCAATTGCCGGGAGATTTCCCCGGCGCCCTCGTGGTGGTACAGCACATGCCGGAAGGCTTTACCGACATGTTTGCGCGGCGGCTGGACGAGTCCTCTGCTTTGCGCGTCAAAGAAGCTCAGTCCGGCGACTTGTTGCTGGCTGGCCGCGTCCTGATTGCTCCAGGGAATCGCCACATTCGCATCAAGCGTTTACCCCTGGGCGATGTGGTGGTGCTCTCCGACGAGGAACGCATCAACGGTCACCGCCCCTCGGTGGACGTCCTGTTCGACTCCGTCGCCCAGCAACTTGGTGATCGTGGTGTCGCCTTACTAATGACGGGCATGGGTGAAGACGGAGCGAACGGAATGGGTGTCGTCAAGGCGGCTGGCGGGATGACCATCGCGCAGGCGGAAGATTCCTGCGTCGTCTACGGCATGCCCCGCGCCGCCATTGAGCGCGGCCTCGCCCTGCGCATTGTCGCCCTGGAGAATCTGGCAACGTCCTTGCAGGCGCTGTGCCTGCCGGACCGAAAACAGGTCATGGCCACTGCAGTGGGCCATAAGAGTGGAACGCAGTAGTTGAACCAGCGGGTTCCGGAACCGCCGCACGCGCACCATCCGGAAGGAGGATGTTATGGAGCAGTTCGCAGCGCTCAAACGTAAGCAGGACGGGCAGCCCGTTCGTTATCTCGTCGTGGACGATTCCGTCTTCGCCCGCAAGAACCTGGGCAAGATGATTGAGTCCTTCGGCGGCCAAGTGGCGGGTGAAGCCGGCGACGGCTGCAGCGCCATCGTCGAGTATGACCGGGTCACTCCCGACGTCGTACTCATGGACATCACCATGCCCCAGATGGAAGGCATCGAAGCCGCCGAACGCATCCTGCAAAAACATTCGCAGGCGCGAATCGTGATGGTCTCCTCCGTCGGTTACCAGGAGAACATTGTGGCGGCGTTGCAGCGGGGCGCCCGTCACTTTGTGCAGAAGCCGGTCAAGGCGGAAGTGCTGTACGAAGTGATCAAGTACGTGATGGGTGAAGATGCGGTGGCAGCCGCGGGAGTCGCGGCAGGAGCGTAGACCGATGCGGATGGATCTGATCCAGCCCTTCATCAACTCCGCCGACGCCGTGCTGGCGCAAAACCTGCGCGGCCGGATTCAGGTGGATGAGGTGACGATGCAGGAGTACGTCTATCAACTGCAGGGCATCGGCGCCTTGATCTGGATCTCCGGCGAGATCGAAGGTCACGTGCTCCTTGATGTCGCTCCGTCCGTGGCCGCCACGGTCGCCACCACCTTCACCGGCAGTCCCGTGCCCGAAGACGACCCCACCCTCGGCGAGGCTGTTCTTGAACTGGCCAACCAGCTCATTGGCAACGCCGTCACCGCCCTCAATGATCAGGGGTTCCGTTTCCGCGTGCATCCCCCGTCCCTGCATACCAAGGCGGAAGGCCTTCCCGGAACCGAAGAGACGGAATCGCTGCTGCTCTGCTTCCAGACGACCGGCGGCAAGGCTTACTTGAACGTAGCGTTGCGCTACACCGGGAATCAGGTGGGAACTGCGGCCGCCCACTGAGGGTCGGCTTACCGCCCCGCCAGCAGGAACACTGGGCTCTGCGGCGGCGGCAAGGGTCCGGTAGTGACCGGCTTCGCGCTCACCGGCGCGGGGATGAACACCATCGTCGGGTTGACCGAAGTCGGCAAAATGTAAACGCCTCCCGCATCGCAATGCCCCACGTACACCCGCCCGCTGTCCCCCGACGACGCCACCACAAAACGCACCCCGCGCGCCAAGCCCGCACATGCATTGGCGGGAGGATTGTTGTAATCCGGAATGGCCGTCCTTGCGCCCAGGGAATTGTCCAGACTCTTGATCGCTGTGAGTTGCGCCGTAATGGTGGAAGCCGGATCGTTAGCTTGCACGCTCAACACAAAGGCTTTCGTTCCGTCAGCCAGCGCCGTTATCCCCATCGGATTCTGCACGCCCAGCGCCAGTTCGCACGCCGCCCCGCTCGTTCCCACCGCGCACTTGGGTGTGGCGCCGGCTACGTCATAAATACTCACCGTCCCGGCTCCGCCATTGGTCACGTAGAGGCGATTGAGCTTGGGGTCAAGATACAGTGAGTTCGCTCCCGCACCTGCCGGCAGTGTGTTGATCCTCTGGTCGTCTGTGGTGCGGATCACGGAAACGGTTTGGCTGCCTTCGTTGAGTACGAAGACGGTCGAATTGTCGCGAGTCGCTATGGCGTGCGTCGGCGAGTTGTCCACCGCGACCGTCGCGCGCACGGTGTGGTCGGTCGTATCGATCACGGTCACCGCGTTGTCGCCCTGATTCACGACGTAGAGTTTTTTCCCGTCCGGCGTCTCCACCATGGAAACCGGATTCGCACCCACCGCCACTCGGCTGGCCAGAACTCCAGTGAACGCGTTCAGCACGCCTACCGCCGGGGGATTCAAGCCCGGCATCAGCACATACATGATCGAGGACTCGGTCGAGTGCACATAGGAAGGCCTCGATCCCGCAGGCATAGTTGCCGTAGTCACGGTCCCCAGACCGGTTACGGGACAGGGAATGGAAGCGCAAGGCGGTGAACTGTTGAAAATCGAGACCGTCTCTTCGATCTGGTTGGCGACAAACACGCGGCTCGCTCCCGGCAGCAGTAGCGTGGCATGCACCGGCCCGCGCCCCATATTGGCCACACCGACGTTGGAGTCGCCGGAGGTGTCAATCTGCGTCGCCGCGCCCGGATGATTGTCTCCGTTGTCGCTGATCATCATCACGAAGTGAAACAGCTTGGGGTCGCCGGGGTTCTGGATGATGGGAATCTCCACCGGCCGGAAAACATCGCCGCAGCCTAACTCCAACGCCACCCCGATCAGCATCAACGTCAGGAACGCTACACGGTACCAGGAACTTCTCACCAAGATGTTGAACTCCTTCCGGCGAAGCCGGGAACATTGCGGAAACCAATCATTCTAAAGGCAGGAGCACACCCCGCGCCAGCGACGAGGTTCGAAGTGGGCAATTCTACGCGAGCCACCAGCCGGATAGGATGCGAGGCGAAGCGCCGGGGTTTCCAGACGCGGGGGTCTAGCTACGAGTTTTCCCGGATTTCTTGCGGGCAGGAGCTGCTTCCGCCCACGCCGCTGGTTTCTTCTTGCCTTCCATTTCCTGCAAGCTGGCTTTCAGCGCCGCCATCAGATCAATCACCGGCGCGAGTTTTCGAGCGGGCTCGGCTTCCACCACTTCCCCGCCCGCCAGCTTGGTCTCGATCAGCTTCTTCAGGTTCTCCTGGAAGGAGTCCGTGTATTTTTCCGGATCAAAATCTCCGGCCAGCGCTTCGATCAACTGGTGCGCCACCTTGAGTTCCGTCTCCTTAATTTCCACATCGGGCCGTCCGAAGCCTTCCACCTTCTTTACTTCCTCGGCATAAAACATGGTGTGCAGCATCAACCCGCCCTGCGTAGGCCGCAGAAATACCGTGTACTCGCGATTGTGCATGGCGAGTTTGGCGATGGCCACGTAGTCGCTCTCTTCCAGCGCCTTCGACAACAACGCGTAGGGCCGCCGTCCGGCTTCTTCCGGCACCATGTAATACGAAGATTCGAAGTACACCGCATCCAGGTCGCTGGCTTTGACGAATTCCAGGATTTCCATCGTCTTCGCCGTCTTTGGTTCAATCTTCTTGATCTCGTCCGGTTCAATGATGATGTACTCGTCCTTGCGGAATTCGTAGCCTTTGACGATCTCATCGCGGCTGACCACGCGATTGTCCGCCGGACAGTAATACTGCTGCTTGACCCGCGTCTTGTCGTCGCGGTGCAGCATATTGAAGGAGATCCCCGAACTGCGCGCGCCGGAAAACAGGCGCACCGGCATGGAAATCAGACCAAACGTCAGGTACCCCGACCACACAGAAGCAGCCATCCCCAAGTCCCCCGCCCGTGATCTAAAGCCGCCAGAACCGCACTTCGCACCGGCAGTGTAGCTTAACCCGGAAGGCGTAAGGCGGAGAATCTCGGAGCGTAATCCAAGGTGAAAGCCCGACAGGATGGGGTATCGTGGGTCGCCACGCTAGGGCTGGGGAGAATCAAGAGGAGCAACATCCTCACAAGATTGGACAAACCGCTCCCAACCTGTTGCAATCATGAGGCTTGTACGCTACCTGGTTGAATCCGGTGGTCAGCCGCTGGTTTTGGGCCTTGCCCGTGACCCTGGCTTTCGCCGCTCTGGCCTATGTTCTGCGCGGAGTCGACCGCTCTGGCGCTGCTGCTGGGGTCGCGGTGGCCTTGCCCATCTGTCTGGGGGCCGGGCCTGCGGGATTCCTTCTGCTGTTCACGCTATTTGCGCTCACCTGGCTTGCCACGCGCTTTGGTCGCCACCGGCGCGCCAGTTCAGCTGAGCCGCGGGAAGGTCGCACCGCCTCCCAGGTGATGGCCAACGTGGGAGTGGCAGCGGCTGCCGCTACTCTGGCCGGGCTCACCGGAAATTCGCAACTGTACCTCCCCATGGTCGCGGCCTTCGCAGAAGCTGCCGCCGACACCGCTTCGAGCGAATGCGGTCAGGGGCTGAGTTCCCACGCCCGGCTCATTACCACGGGCGAGCGCGTGCCCGCCGGCACCGATGGTGGGGTTTCCGTAGCGGGGAGCCTGGTCGGGGTAGCCGCCGCCGCCGTTCTGGGAATGTTAGGCCACGCCACCGGCCTCTTGAGCTGGAGAACGGCCGCCATCGCCACCGGCTCTGGAATCATCGGCATGGCCGCGGACAGCGTTCTGGGAGCAGTGTTCGAACGCCGCCAGCTTCTCAGCAATGACCAGGTAAACCTGCTCAGCACGCTGATCGCAGCGGGCTTAGCTTTTGGCTTGGGACGCGCATAAGCCAACCCACCGGGGCATGTCCAACCGGTTCTTGAGCCACGGCTCCCGCAGCCTCAGAATAGAAACCAACGGCTCACCTGCAGCATCCAAGGTGTCTATAGGGAGTTGCCAGTTTCTGGGTCGTACGTCTAACCAGTATGCGCTTTCGAACATTCAGCATCGGGGTAGCATTGGCGTTGGCAGTGCTGCTTTTTGGTCAGCAGCGCTCGCTCTCGGCGGCGGACGCTGGCAGCTTCCAGCGCCGTTTCGACCTTACGCGCTCCTTCGCCGGCTGGGCAGGGATGGGTTCCCCGGCCAGTTGGGAAACCCGCATTGAAGCTCCAGCACGCCTCGTCCCCGGCTTCTGGACCGTGGATCAAATCCCTCAGGAACGTCTGCGCGTCCCCCTGGTTGTGATCGACCTAAGCCAGGCGTTGGCGGCGGACGCGACCCGGCAGTTGACCGTGGCAGACATTGCCCGCTATGAAAACGCTCGCGGTGAGATTCCAGCGGGAGCGTTGGTCACGGTGCATACGGGATGGCATCCTTTGGCTCCGGGTCGAGTGCAGCCGTTTTCGGAAGAGGCAGTCCACTTTCTGGTGGAAGGCCGCCTGGCCGTCGGCTTAGGCAGCGATGCTCCCCGCACTCTTGACTCTCCGCGCCGTCCGTCGGCGCTGAGCCTTTACATCGCCCAGCACAGCGTCTACCGGCTGGACAACATGGACCTCAACTCCGTCTCGGCCGCCCGCGGTGAGATCGCCGTCCGCCCGCTGCCGTATGCCGGCGCGCTCCAGCGCCAGGCGCAAGTCCAGGCGCAGGTACTGTAATTGCCTGGCAATGACCGCAGAGAAACCCCTAAGGCAAATCTAATCCAAGATTGGTTTCGGCGTCGGTTTTAACGAGAGCCTTGCAAGGGCTCGGCTTCAGCCGAGCCGCAAGACCCGCGCGAAGTCAGGGGCTTCAGTGTGTGCGTGAAGAACCACTCTTTCCTTGGATGTGGTGGGACGAGAGCTGGGGAACTGAGCCCCGGAGGGGCGTTTGCCAATAGCCCGGCGCCTTCAGCGCCGGGGGAAAGTGGGAGTGCCGAGCCAGTCCCGGAGGGACGACTGAGGTTCTCACGCACTCTCTTTAGCCCCTGAGGGAATGTTTTTTCGGCATTCACGCGCGCGCACAGAAGATTCCGCATCCCTTCTGATTCCCTGCTCGTCCAATGCGGTATCTCACTCCCGGAGAATCCTGGTGACCGATCTACGCTTTCCGATTGGGAAGTTCACTGACTCGCCCATTTCCCCCGCGCAGCGTCAACAACTCATCGACCAGATTGCCGAATTGCCACGCCACTTTCGCGCCGCGGTCAATGGCCTCACTCCGCAACAGATCGAAACCCCCTACCGTCCCGAAGGCTGGACGGTGCGGCAGCTGGTGCATCACGTTCCCGAGAGCCACATGAACGCATACATCCGTTGCAAGCTGGCGCTCACGGAAACTAAACCCACCATCAAGCCATATATGGAAGACCGCTGGGCCAATCTGGCGGATGTGCCGGTAACGCCTCTCGAAACTTCGCTGGCGCTGCTTGAACTGGTGCATGCGCGCTGGATAACGATGCTGCGATTGGTGCGAGAAGAAGAGTGGGCGCGGACGTTCATTCATCCGGAGAACGGGGAACGCCGGTTGGACCAGACTCTGGCCCAATATGCGTGGCATGGACGGCACCACACCGCGCATGTGACGGCGCTACGGGAGCGGATGGGCTGGTAGGTCGCAATCACTTGTCATCCTGAGCGCAGCGAAAGCTCGCCCTCGAGCCGCAGGCGAAGGGGATCCCTGCACTTTTGGATTACTGCGCTGTCGCCAGACCTCCCCGCGCTGCGTCTCGGTGAGAAGCCTGCGAGGCTACCCACCAAGGACACTTTGGGGTGGCGCCAGAAGTAGATATGCCGTCCCGTAGAGTGCCACCGACAATGCGAGGTCAATGATAAATGCCCAACTCAACGCTCGATCTTGCCGGATGCGAAGAGAATGGAGCAGACAGAACGGGATGCTCAAAAGAACCAGGTAAAGGGCGCCGACGGTGACGGCGTCAACCGCGATGCCAACCCACTTCACGGATTCCGAATACGGTTGCCAACCGTGCGGAGTTGGCAGCAACCCCGGAAGCTCGAGGAACAGAACTCGCCGAAGCAGGAGTACGACGATTCCCGCCAAGCAGCCGTAACGAGTTAGCGCATGAAAGTTGAGAGTCTTCATGTTTGCACGCGGGCGAGCGGTCCACACATCCCAACACCCTGCTGGTGCTCCCCGCCCAGGACGTTTTAGTGTGAGTGTCGCGGGTCCATCACCGGCATGACTTTGGGTTTCCATCCCGTGGCCACGAAGGGATGGTGCACAAGTTTCGCTTTGTCTATCTCTACCTCAACAGCTTTGGCGTCCCCATGGGAGCAGCCCCCAATGACGTGGCCTTGCAGGGAATATTTTTCCTTGACGAACTGCGCGAAGTCTTTCCCCACGAGATTTCCGTCCATAAAATTCGGACCCGTGAAGCTGGCACTGAAGTAGTACGTGTCGGACTTTGGTTCTACCGACGCGTTGCAGTAGTAAGATTGGGTAGTTGCTGGAGCCTGTTGTCCCGCAGCAATCGAAACCCAGAGCATCGCGCAAACAGCAAGGG
>JBGQDM010000013.1:0-46554 GCA_041495845.1 Terriglobia bacterium
CCAACCGAAGCCCGCCGCTCCCGCGGAATACAAGATTCCACCCGAGGCTGCGCAGCAGGCCAATCCCGTCAAGCCGACTCCGGAGTCCCAGGCCCGCGCTGAGAAGGTGTACGGATATGACTGCGCGTTCTGTCACGGCAAAAACGGTGACGGCAAGGGCGAGATGGCCGGCGACATGAAAACAAAGATGCCGGACTTCACCGACGCCGCTGCTCTGAAGAGCCGCACTGATGGCGAGCTTTTCTACATCATCAAGACTGGAAAAGGCGAAATGCCCCCTGAAGGCAACCGCGTGAAAGACGAAGAAGTGTGGAACGTGGTGCACTACCTGCGCTCGTTCGCCAAAAAGAATGCCGGAGGCGAAGCCAAGCCCTAGGCCATTTCCTCCCGGAGTTTTGCGGCGTAGCGGCGGCTGACCGCCAGTTCTTGTTTTCTCTCGCGCAGGCGCAGGGTAAAGCCCCCGCTGGCGCTGGGCTCGAGGTACTCAACCCAGTCAAGGTTGACGATAGTCGAGCGGTGCACCCGCAGAAACCGTCCCGGCGGCAAGCGACGTTCCCAATCCCGCAACGGCCGCGGATTCAAGGCCGGGCCTTGGTGCGCCACCCAGATTTCGCTATAGTCCCCCGCCCCAACAATGCACTGAATCGCAGTCACAGGCACAAGATGGGCTCGGTGCCCTCTCTCCAGGAGCACCCGGTCTTCATACCTCAGAGGCTTGCAGGGCTCCGAGCCGGAGCCATCCACCAGCCGCCGCAGCGTCGCTTCCAGCCGTTGCGGGTTTACCGGCTTGAGCAAGTAGTCGATGGCATTCACTTCAAAAGCGCGGATGGCATACTCGTCATAAGCAGTCACGAACACGACTTTGAAGTTGGCCTCGCCGGTCGCCAGCAGATCGAACCCGTTTTCATTGCCCAACTGGATGTCCGCGAAAACCACGTCAGGATTGGACCCGCGCAGCAAGGCTCGGGCTTCGCGCAGCGTTGCCGCCTCTCCCACCACCTGGATTCCCGGGTGCGCCCCCAGCAATTCCCGCAGCGCGGCGCGCGCCAGACGCTCGTCATCCACGATGATCGCCTTCACGCCACTCCTGCTCCTACCACGACGAACTTCGCCGGCAACTCTAACCGCGCCCGCACCCAGCCTTCGGACTCTTCCAGGTGGAAGTGCCCCCGGTGGCCGTAAATTTGCGCCACCCGCTCGCGCACGTTGCAGACGCCGGTACCGGTGCTTTCCCACGGAACATCGCCGTTTTCGCGCAAGCGCCCGCTATTCAGAATCTCGATCTGCACCACCCCGCCTCCCGCTGCCTTCGCCCGGATTTTCACCCGCAACGGCCGGGAACTGGTATGCATGCCATGTTTGACGGCGTTCTCCACCAAAGGACACACCAGAAAAGGCGGAACGTGTACCGACTCCACTTCGCTGTCCACTTCAAAAGAAACTTCCAGACTCTCCTCGAACCGGATGGATTCGATGGCCAGGTAGCTGCGGATCGCCTGCAACTCTTCCCGCAGTTCCACCATTTCACCCTTGCCACTGAGCAGAGAGAAGCGCAGAAATTCCGCCAGTTCCGTGATCATCCGCTTGGCTCGTTGCGCATCCTCACCAATGGACGCGTGCACCGAGTTCAGTGCATTGAAAAGGAAGTGGGGGTTGATCTGATAGCGGAGCATCTGCAGTTCCGCCAGCCGCGCCGCCGAGGTGGCGCGCAGCGAGCGCTCCCGCTCGGCTTGATATTCCATCCGGTACTTCACCAGGAAATACGCGGCACTCCACGCGCCCAAGGTGACCGAGTAGTCCAGCGCATCTCGCGGCGACCGCGGCAGCTCAGAGATCCAGTTGAACTTGGGATTGACCACGGTTGCGAACGCGGTGGCCAACGCCGCCCACACAACTCCCATACCTGCCGACCCGGCTGCGGCCAGGGCGACCACCCGCGGCAAGGATGCTTTGCCCACCCAACCGCGATACAGCCAGCGCAGCGCGGAACTGAGCGCGAAGCCGAACAACGCCCGGGCCGCCTTGATGATGAGCAGCATGCGCAAGACTCCCGGCCCGGCCATGGGCAGGAAAGTCGCGTAGATCATCACCAGGTAGACCAGCCAAATGCCGGCCTGCACCCGCCAGAAGGAGATGGGGCGTGGTTCTTCCGCGCTCGTCACTTCGAGGGCTGCGGTTGCGCGCTGAAAATCTTGTTTACGATCTTCCATTCGCCATCAATCTTGAGCAGCGACATATAATCGGTCAGGGTCACGCCCGGATAGTCGAGCACAATCTTGGCCGTGGCGGCGTTGCCGGTAATCTCTACGGCAGCAATGCGGCGCTTCCGCTTGGCTTCATCGTCCGCAGGTTTGCCGTTGAACCGGGCGGCAAACTCATCGCGGGTCAAAATCGTAAACTTGCCCTCCCGCACAAACTTGATCTGCGCGTCGGGGCTGAAACCCTGCAGAATATACTCGCCTTTGCCCGTCGCGTGTGCAAGCAGATACAGGTTAAGAGGCTTGCGCACCCCTTCTTGCTCGTCCTGGCCGACCGCCACTCCTCCCGCGACCAACAGCCCAAGCACGATGCTCGTTACCGCTACTCTCCAGCCCATATTTCTTTCTCCCTTCAGGATTGGTAAAGCCGTTGCACGGCTGCGGCTGCAACCTGCATCTCTTCCAACGTGCCCACAGACACCCGCGCCCAGTCACCCGTGAGGGCCCGGCCCTCGCGCTCGATCATGACTCCCTGCGCCAGCATCGCTCCCGGTAACTCGCGGTTTTTCGGTCCGGCGTAGACGTAGACAAAATTGGCATGGGAAGGAACGTAGCGGATGTTGCGCCGCCGCAGCGCGGCACAAAACACTTCGCGAGCGGCTGTATTCCGCTGTCGACTGGCTCGGACGAACGCTTCATCGCCCAAACTCGCTTGCGCCGCGCGCACGCTCAAGTGATTGATCCAGGTCATACGCAGGCGTTTCAGTCGCTCCGCAATCGTCACCGGGGCCAGCCCGTAGCCAATGCGCAAACCCGCCATCCCGTAGATTTTGGAAAATGTCCGCGTCACAATCACGTTTCTTCCCTGCCGCACCAGTTCGATCATCGACGCGCTCAGGTCGGGCTCATAGTCGAGGTAGGCTTCGTCGACGAGCACGACGGCCGTACGTCCCACGTCGAGGCAAAAGTCCCGTAGCGCCGTCGCATCCAGTGCGGTTCCCGTGGGATTGTTCGGATTGCATACGTACACCAGTTTCGTTTGCCCATCGACGGCAGCCGCCATCGCTTTCAGATCGTGGTGCTGCGTTTCCGTCAGCGGGAGCTTCAGTACCCGTCCTCCTACCGCCTCGGCATAGCGCGGCAGCAGGAAGAATGTGTTGTCGGCACAAACCAGCTGCCCGCCGCCCATGGCATACGCCGCACTGGCCATGGCCAGGACTTCGCCTGACCCCGACCCCAGCACCACCGACTCGACCGGCACTCCCTCCCGCCGCGCGATGGTCCGCTCCAGGTCCTGCATCTCGTCCATCACGTAGCGATTGGCGCGAGGCACGCACTCGTGCAATACGGCCCGGGCCGCCGGCGAGGGTCCGTCGGGATTCTCGTTGAACGCAATCCGAATGACAGGTCTGCCGTTGGACGTCTTTGGTTCCGCCCAGGTGAGGCACGGCATGGTGAGTGCTGCCGCTGCCGCCAACATGTTTTGTATCGAGTCGCGTCTCGTGATCGGCATGGTGCCCCCCCACAGCAACGCCAGCGTAATCGGCATGCACCCTGCGGGCCGAGAGATTTTCTGCCAGCGGCTGCATGGGTCGCCCAAGCGCAGGGCAAACGGGCTGCGGGGTTGGGTTGCAAAGCTGGAGGTGAGAACAGGAAAGCGCCTGGCGGCGCTTGCAGGCTTTCTTACTGGGACGCAGCGAGCTAGAAAGCTGGCGAGAGTACCGTAAGGTGGAGAGTGCTGGGGTCCTTCGCTGCGCTCAGGATGACGGAACCAAAAACTTAGTCAGAACCTCCCTAGGGATCTAGCAGCCAGCTCCGGAGCGCACGGGCTTGACGCAGTCTTTCATCAAAACTTGCGGCTGTGCTCTTTCGCCCAGCGCTCCACAACCACTTTCTTTTCGGTGTAGAACTCCACGGCATCCCGCCCCTGGCCGTGCAACACGCCGAAGAAACTGTCCTTCCAGCCGCTGAATGGAAAGTACGCCATCGGGGCCGCCACTCCGATATTGATGCCGATGTTTCCCGCCGGTGCTTCATACCGGAACCGCCGGGCAGCTCCACCGCTGGAGGTGAACAATGACGCCTGGTTGCCAAACGGACTGCGGGCCAGAAACTCCATGGCGTCGTCAAGACTGGCCGCGTGCACCATGCTCAGCACTGGTCCGAAGATTTCGGTATGCGTCAGTTCGCTGGCTGCAGGGACCCCATCCAGGATGGTTGGCTTTACAAAATTTCCGCTCTCATATTTCGTCACCCGCGCGGAACGCCCGTCTACCAAGACTTTCGCCCCCTGCTTCTCGCCAGCCGCAATCAGCGACTCCACCCGGGCTTTGCTCTGGCTGGTGATCACCGGGCCCATCTGCACCCCTTCATCCAAGCCATACCCCACGCGCAGGGAGGATGCTGCTGCAGTAATGGCGTCCCGAAACGTCCGCTGCGCCTCGCCCACCGTCACCGCCACGGAGACCGCCAGGCAGCGCTGCCCCGCGCATCCAAACGCGCTGTCGGAAATGATCTGCGTCGTCATTTCCATGTCGGCATCGGGCAGCACAACCACGTGGTTCTTCGCTCCACCCTGGCATTGCGCCCGCTTCCCTTTTTCTCCCGCGCGCGCGTAGATGGATCTCGCCACCGGCGTGGAACCGACAAAACTGATGGCCTTCACCGCGGGATGATCGAGCAGCGTATCCACGGCGCTCTTGCCCCCGTGTACCAGGTTCACCACACCCTTGGGCAGTCCCGTCTGCTCCAGCAACTCAAACGCCCGGCGCATGGTCAGCGGTACGCGTTCTGAGGGCTTCAGCACCAGCGTGTTCCCGCAGGCAATGGCATAAGGCAAGAACCAGAACGGAATCATCCCAGGAAAATTAAACGGCGTAATTGCCGCCACCACGCCCAGTGGTTGGCGGATCATGACCTCGTCGATGCCACGGGCCACATCTTCCAAGTTGTAGCCCTGCATCATCATCGGGATGCCACACGCGACTTCCACGTTCTCAATGGCCCGCCGCAGTTCCCCCTTCGCCTCGGCAAACGTTTTTCCGTTCTCCCGCGTGATGATGCGTGAGAGTTCGTCGAGGTGTTCTTCCAGCAGAAACTTCAGTTTGAACAACGGCTGGATGCGGTCTTCCGGCGGGGTGCGCCGCCACTCGGGATATGCGGTCTGGGCCGCCTCGATCGCAGCCGTCACTTCCGCGACCTCGCTCAGCGGAACGCGTCCCAGCGTTTCCGTGGTCGCCGGATTGATTACATCCATCCACTCCCGGGCGTTTGATTCCACCCAGGCACCGTTGATGTAGTTCGGAATTTTCGCCGCCGTAAGAACCGCAGTGTTCATGGACCCGCCTCAACCATCGCGAAGAATCGACCTCGTACTCTTAGACCGTCTGCGCCACTGGCACCTTGCTTTCGCACACGGACGCGATGCCGGCCTCCAGCACATCCATCGCTTCATCCATCTGTGCGTCAGTAATCACCAGAGGCATGAGCAGCCGGATCACATTGCCATACGTCCCAGCGGTGATCGTCACCACTCCATTTTCGTAGCAGTATTGGGCAAGCTGCTTGGTTTCATCGGCTGCAGGTTCGCGGGTCTGCTTGGAACGGACCAGTTCCAACGCTTGCATCGCACCCAGGCCACGCACGTCACCGACGAGTTCCCATTTTGCCTGCCACGCACTGGCCCGCTGGCGGAAACGCTCGCCCAGCACGTTGGCTCGGGCGCACAGATTCTCGCGCTCAATGATGTCCAGCACCGCCAGCGCGGCTTCACATGCCAGCGGATTTCCACCAAACGTCCCGCCAACACAGCCGCTCCCGGGAGTGTCCATGATCTCCGCTCGCCCCGTCACCGCCGCCAGCGGCAGGCCGCCGCTCAGCGACTTTGCCATGACGATCAGATCGGGAACCAATCCCAGCCGCTCGCAGGCAAACATGGCGCCGGTGCGGGCAAACCCCGTTTGCACTTCGTCCGCAATTACCAGAATTCCGTACTTGCGGCAAATTTCGGTCAGCGCGGGATAGAATTCCGCCGGCGGCGTCACGAATCCGCCTTCCCCCAGCACCGGCTCCACAATCACAGCCGCTACCGTTTCCGCCGCCACCACGCGCTTGAACGTGTCTTCTAAATGCCGTGCGCAATGCACGTCGCAGGCCGGATACTTCAACGAATAGGCGCAGCGATAACAATACGCATAGGGGATGCGATAGACCTCGCCAGGAAATGGCTCGAACCCGGCCTTATAGGGATGCGTCTTGCTGGTCAGCGCCATCGCCATGTAGGTGCGCCCGTGGAAGGCGTCGTCAAACGCAATCACCGCCGGACGTTTGGTATAAGCGCGGGCAAACTTGATGGCATTCTCCACCGCCTCGGCGCCGCTATTCACCAGCAACGTCTTCTTGGCGAACTTTCCCGGCGTGATCGCATTCAGGCGTTCGGCCAGCCGCACGTAACTCTCGTAGGCCAGCACGTTGAAGCTGGTATGGAGAAAGCGGTCGAGTTGCTGGCGAATCGCCTCCACCACGCCGGGCGCGCGATGCCCCGTGTTGAGGCAGCCAATGCCGCCGGCAAAATCAATCATCCGGTTGCCGTCCACATCTTCAATGACGGCGCCTTCTGCCTTGGCCACAAACAGCGGCGTGGCATGGAAAGTGCCGCGCACCACCGCATTGTTCTTCCGCTGCATGAGCTCGCGCGAACGCGGCCCGGGGATCGCTGTACGAATTTGTATGCTCGCCATTTTCAGTACCATCCAATTGGAGCTTCGTTCAGGTTGATGTGCACCTGTTTGGTTTCGAGGTATTCGTCAATCCCATGCAGGCCCAACTCGCGCCCGAAGCCCGACTGTTTGTAGCCGCCCCACGGCGCTTCCACATACGTTGGCTGCATGTGGTTGACCCAGACGATACCGACCCGCAGGGCCCTCACCGTGCGCATGGCTTTGAAGATATCGCGGGTCCAGACCGCGGCCGCCAATCCATAGGGCGAGTCGTTGGCGATCTTCAACGCGTCTTTCTCATCTTCGAACGGAATCACCGTCGCCACCGGCCCAAAAATTTCTTCGCGCGCGATGCGAGCGTTATTGGTCACGTCGTAGAAAATTGTCGGCTGCACGTAGTAACCCTTGGCGAATTGTTCCGCCCGTCCACCGCCCGCCGCAACTTTTGCTTCTTTCTTTCCGATTTCCAGATAGGAGCAGACCCGGTCATACTGCTCCTTGCTCACCAACGCACCCATCTTGGTCTCGCGCTCCAGCGGCGGACCCAACTTGATGGTTTTCGCCTTCACCGCCATGGCTTCCACAAACTTGCTGTAAATGGACTTCTGCACCAGAATGCGACTGCCTGCGGAGCAAACTTCCCCCTGGTTGATGAAAACGCCAAAGAGGGCGCCGTCAATCGCCGCCTCAAAATCGGCATCGGCAAAAAAGATATTTGGCGACTTGCCGCCGAGTTCGAGCGTCACTCTCTTCACGGTATCGGCCGCCGCCTTCACAATCCTTTTCCCCACCGCCGCCGATCCGGTGAACGCAATCTTGTTCACGTCCGGATGGGCAACCAGCGGCGCGCCGCAGCCCTCACCGAATCCGGTGACGACGTTCACCACGCCCTTCGGTACTCCCACTTCCTCCAGCCATTTCGCCACTTCCAGTACGGTCAGTGGGGTTTGTTCGGCTGGCTTCAATACGCACGTGCAACCCGCTGCCAGCGCCGGCGCCAGCTTCCACGCTGCCATCACCAACGGATAATTCCACGGAATGATTTGTCCGGCCACGCCCACCGGCTCTTTCAGCGACAAGCTGAGCGCATTGTCCGGTACCGGGTTCACCGACCCTGTAATCTTGTTGGCCAGTCCGCCGTAGTATTCAAAACACGTGGCCGCGTCGTTAATGTCGAATTCAGCTTCGACAATCGGCTTGCCGCTATTGCGACATTCCAGTTCGGCCAACATGGGCAGGTTCTGTCGAATTTTCTCCGCCAGACGGTACAGCACACGCCCGCGGTCCTGCGCGGTGGTCGTGGCCCACGGCCCGTCTTCGAACGCGCTCTTCGCCGCCGCCACCGCCCGGTCCACGTCCGCGGCGTTCGCCTCCGGCACCTGTGCGATCACTTCTTCCGTGGACGGGTCGTAAACTGGAAACGTCTTGCCCGATTGGCTCGCCACCCACTCGCCGTTGATGTACATCTGATACGTCTGCACGTCCGCTTTCACTCCGCCTGCCATCGCAACCTCCCGCAATCGTCCTGTTACGAATGCTTGACCACTTCCTCTGCTCGGCTCAGCTCCAGGGCCACGTTCTTCCGTCGCCCATAGACAAAAAAGAAGAACGCCGCCAGCCCGACAAAAAACACGGTTCCGCCCACCATCTTGAGCTCATACAACTTCAGCGACGTAATCTGCTGCGCTGGAAAAAACGCCAGCAGAATCCCCAGCGTTGTTGTCACCAGGCCGCTTGCTCCCGCCAGGCCCAGGGTGCTCCGCCGATACACGCCTTTGCCTTCGTTGGCCCGCGCCGCAAAAACGAGTAGCGCAGCGAACATGTAAAGAAACGGCACCAACTGCAGCACCACCGCCAGCGACAGCATGGTCTGGAACGTCTCTTGCACACCCGCACCGCCCAGAAAATTCAAAACTACCAGCAACATCGAAACCGTGGCGTGGACAATCAACGCTCCATACGGCGTCGCATACTTCGGATGGACTCGCCCCAGCCACGCGGGCATGTAAGAGTCCAATCCTGCCACAAACGGGATGCGCGCCGATCCTGCCAGCCAGGCTGATCCAATCCCCGCGATCGACAAGCTCAGCAGCAGGGCAAACGGCGCCACAATCCAATTCACGCCCACTCCAGCCGCCATATGCTGGACCGCCTGCACAATCCCCTGCAACACGCTGATGTCGTTTTTTCCGACGGCCACTAGCAGTGTCAATGTGGCCGTCACGTACAGCGCTCCGGAGATCACGCCGCCCCAGGCGACCGCGCCGGGCAAAGTCCGCCGCGGGTCCCGAATCTCATCTCCCATCACCGACGCCAGTTCCAGACCCACCAGCCCAAAGCAAATCACGCCAAATGAATTCAGCACAAAGCGCGGATCCGCCGGAATCCTGAAGTCCACGTTGGCCAGCGAGAGTCCTTGCCTCAGCGCCACCGCCACGCCCAGAATCGCCAGCACCGCCGCGGCAATCGCCGTGCCCACGCCGCCGACGTTGTTAATCCACTTGCCCACACCCAAGCCAACAATGTTCAACACCACCAACACGGCCAGCAGCGCCGCCGAAGCCCCCAGCGCGAAGAGCTTGTTGTCCGCCAGCCCGCCATGCCCTGGCCCCAGTACAAACACTGACACGCCGACGAAATACAGCATGACCGTCGGCACGTACAACATGTTGTTCGTCCAGTAGCACCAGCCGGAGAGAAACCCATGGAAGTCGCCGAACACCTCCTTGGCCCAGAGGTAGACTCCACCCTCTCCGGGATAGCGGTGTGCCAACTCAATCACGGCAATCCCCTGCGGCCAGAAAAAGAGCAGCAGCGAGACCAGCCACAGCCAGATGGTGACGCCCCCGTTGGCGGCGATCGAGGGCAGCACATTGAGGTTGAATACCGCGACCACAAACAGCAGCACCAGGTCCCAACGCCCGAGGACGCGTTTCAGGTGGGGCTGGTTCGCCTCGGCTTCACTAGCTGTCAAACGCTGCTCCTTGGCCCCGGATTGCTTCTAGTGCGCGCCCACCGGCACCGGATTCGCCAGCCGCTCCTGTTGCGCTGCCGCCAGCGATGCTGCGATGTCGGCAAACGCCGCCACGTGCTTGGCAATGTCCGCTTCGGTGTGTTGCACCGAAATCGTCCACTGCTCATCCCACCAGTAGGGTTGCGGCATCACGCCCCGGTTCACCATGCCAAACCAGTAGTGCCGCCACAGATCAATGTCAATCGCTTCCCAGTCGCGATAGTTCATGATCTCTTTGGGATAGAACATCAGCGCGCCGTTCGCGCCCGCCACGGCGATGTAGGCCTGCAATCCGACCTTGGCGATGGTCTTGCGATATCCCTCCACCAGTTGCTGGCTCAGCTTTTCCACGTGCGCGTAATTTTCACGCGTCAGCACATGATGGAAGGTCGCAAGCCCGGCCGCCATGGCCACCGGGTTGGTGTTGTAGGTTCCGCCGTGAAAGACTTTGTGCTGCGAAATCAGGTCCATCACCGACTTGTGCGCACCAAACGCGGCCAGCGAAAAGCCGCCGCCAATGGACTTCGCCAGACACACCATGTCCGGCTTCACCCCGAAATATTCCGACGCACCACCCCAGCATAGCTTTGCGCCCGTCTTAACTTCGTCGAAGATCAGCAGCGCGCCATACTTGGTCGCCAGGGCACGCAGGCCTTCGAGGAAACCCGGCCGCGGCATGCACAAGCCCACGTTCATCAGAATCGGTTCCAGAATGATGGCCGCAATCTGCCCGGGATTTTCCCGGAACCGCCGTTCCACGCTGGCTAGATCGTTGAACGTCGCAATCGCCACATTGGCCAGACTCGCCTTGGGCACACCCATGCCGCCGGGCACCGACGTTGGCGCATTGATGTCGCCATAGTCCGGCGCATGCGGCTTCACACTCACCAGCGCCGCATCGTGCAGCCCGTGATAGGCGCCTTCGAATTTGATGATCTTGTCGCGTCCGGTTGCCGCCCGCGCCATGCGGATGCCATGCATGGTCACTTCCGTGCCGCTATTGCCAAAGCGCACCATCTCCACCGGAAAGCGCCCGCAGATTTCCTCCGCCAGTTGCCATTCCATGTCGTGCGGCATGCCAAACATCGTGCCCGTATGCAGCCGGGCTTCCACCGCCTTCATCACCGCCGGGTGGCAATGCCCAGCCATCAGCGCGCCAAAGGTCAGGTTGTGATCGATGTATTCGTTGCCGTCGAGATCGCGGAATTTGCTGCCGCTCGCGTCTTTGACAAAGATCGGATACGGATCGTAAGCGCGGTAATTGCTGGCCACTCCCAGCGGTAAACGCTTCAGGTTTTTCTTGTACGCTTCGGCGGACTTCGGAGTCCGCCGCTCGAAGGTTGCGAGCTCTTTCTTCAGATCGGGATACATCAGATTGCTCCAGGAATCACCGGCCGGCAGGGCGGCCATTAGAATGCCCGGGCAGCCGCAGGGGCTGCCCGGGTCTAGAACTTAGAAGTACAGCTTCAGCGCAAGTTGCATCAATCGTGGATCAGCAGCGCGTTTCACCCGGCCAAAGTCCGACCCGTCGCTGAAAATTCCATCCGGATTGAAAAACTTCGTGTGGTTGCCCACGTTGAGGATGTCCAGGCGAAATTCTGTGCGAAAGCGTTCATTGATGGTGGTGTTCTTCTGCACGGAAATGTCGGTGTTGTTCAGGCCAGGACCGCAGCAGATCGTGCGTGGCGCGCTGCCTTGGGTGCCGCTAGTCTGGACATCAAATGAGCTGGGGTCGAACCCAAGGTTACCCTCGGCTCGCGGGTCGAGTTTCTTGAACGGCTTTACCAAGTCGGGATAGGTGGCGGAGGCGAACCCCGCAAAGTTGCCTTGCAGAGTTTCGTCGCCGTAAGAAAAAATGCGGATCGGGAACCCGGTCTGGAACTGCGTGATCCCAGAAACCGCCCAGCCGTTGAGCAACTTCCCGGCGAAGCCGGAATACTTGCGGATTGGCAGCTCCCAGTAGTAGCTGGCCACGAACCGGTGCCGAGCGTCAAACAATGAGCCTGACCGCGTCCGCCGGAAATTGTTGGGATCGAGGAAGTCTTCGAAACTCGAGGCTTGGTCAATGGACTTGCTCCACGTGTACGCCACCTGGGCCTGCAAGCCACGCGAGAAGCGCTTGTCCAGACTCACCTGCAACGAGTTATAGGACGAATTTGCGATGCTGTCCTCGGCGAAGATATTCGAAAACACCGGAATTCCGTCCGCCGGGCAGCCCGCCCCCGTCAGGGGATTGCAGTTGGGCGAAGAGAACGGTCGTATGCCCACCAGAGTGATCGGGGTTCCGCCTGGGGGGACACCGCCCCCTCTGACAACGGGTGCCGCGGCGCCCGTCACCACCGATCCGTTCGGCAGGGTTAGCGTCTGCCCCGCCGGCAGCGTGAATTGATAGGCCGAGTCTTCGCCAAATGGTCCGCAACCGAGTTTGTTACCATTGACATCCACCACCCCCTGCACGCCGAGGTTGTGGATATCGAGGCAAGTCTGCGGATTGGCCCGGTTGATGTCATAACTTGCCAACAACCGGTGCCCTTGTGAACCCACATAGCCAATCTGCAACTGCAGGTCCCTGGTGAGCTCGTGCTGGATGTTGAGGTTGTACTGGGCGGCATACTGCGACCGCTGCTTCGGTTGGAACTGACCAAACAACAGGATGGGCCGGTACACTGCCCAGTCCAGCGGCTGATTGCGCGGTGGGTCGAGGATTCCGTTGGCGCCGTTGGGGGCGACGCTTCCGTCCTGGGCCACAAACGGGGTATTAAACAGCGGGCTTGTCAGGCTCAAACTCACACCAAACGGTGGCTCCGCGCTGAATTGTTCGAGGACCAACTGTTCCACTGGGTTATAGAAAAGTCCCCAGCCGGCGCGGATGCTGGTCTTGCCATTACCCCGCGGGTCCCAGGCAATTCCAATTCGCGGCGCAAAGGAGTGGTAGTAGGTCTGGGTCAGCCCGTCAGGAATTCCTTTATCTCCAGGCACCACTAGCCCGGTCGGAAACACTGAAGCGCAATCGTTTGATCCCGTGTCCAGGCAAGGGTAGATCTGCGTTGCTTGCCCTGGCCGGAACGTCTGCAGACGCTTGCCCACGTCCTTGAGCGGGGTGTTCAGCTCCCAGCGCAGTCCGTAATTCAACGTAATGTTGTGCCGCAGCTTCCAGCTGTCCTGCGCAAACAGATACAGCGAAGTCGTGCGCACGTTCTCGCTGTTGGCAGATCCCTGCTGATACTGGTCTGGCAAGCCCAGCAGGTAGTTCGGATAAAAATTCTGGGTGAACGTGTTGATGTCTTGCGTATCGGTCGCGGTAAAGAACCCGGGATCATTTCCACTCTGGTTGGGGTCACACTTCTGAGTGGTGTCGTCCAACACGCAATTCCCGAAGTAGTTGTAGAATCCGCTGACTTCGAAGTACAGCGTTTGGTCAAAGCGCATACGGCGAACGTCACCCCCGAACTTCATGGTGTGGTTGCCCTTGACCCAGGTCAGGCTGTCCGTCCACTGGAAGGAGTTCCCCACTTGAGGGAGCTCGCCTTCAAAGTTGTTGCCGAGGGTGAAGCCACCGGACACTGCAACGTCAGGCACACCTTCCCGTCCTGCACCCAGCCCCGGCGTAATGCCGGCCTTGCCCGGCGCGATACCGCTCGCCGTAATGATGTCGTTGATTGCCTGCGAGTCCGAAGTGCCGGTAAAGCAAAAAGCTGATGCCGCAGACGTGCACGAATCCGTAACCAGGTTTGTCTTCTCGGAATGGTTCGCCGTCTTCTGTCCTTCCCGCATGAAGCTAAAGCGCGCTTCGTTCACAATGGCGTTGCTCACCGTCCACGTGTGGCTCAGGTTGATTTGCTGGTAGCGGTTGCGCGCGGCCGCACCGAACCCCGGAACATTTGCGCCTGCCGCCTGGAAGTTGTTGAAGGGCTCAAAATTGGTATTGTCCGTGAAATAGTAGTACGCCGAAAAATTCTGCTTGTCGTTGATGCGATGGTCAATGCGCAGCGTCCCCTGGTCTTGCCGGTGTTTCCGGTTCAACACCGCCTGGAAAAAGTCGCCGGCGTTGGCTCCGGGCACGAAGCGGTTCATCAGGTCCACAGCCACGGGGTCCTGACATTCTGTTGGAATCGCGTTGGTGGGAAAGATGGCACTCCAGTTCGCTCCCTGCGACGGCGTCAGCCCGCCGAGTGCATTGATCGCGCCGGTGCAGCCCGGCCTCCCATTGAGCAAGTCCGCCACGGTCGAGTCTTTGATCGCACCAACGAACATTGGGTTGGGGCCGTCCGCAGAGAAATCACCGTTTCGTTCCCCGGTGGTTCCCCCAATGTCCCCCGTCGGCACCGCCACCGTATCTCCCGACCGCCCCTGTCGAATCCGATCGCCTTCGTACGTCAGGAAGAAAAAGGTATGGTCCTTGCGAACCGGCCCGCCGAACGTGAACCCAAACTGGTTTTGGTGGTAGGCGCCCTTGGTATTGTCGAAAAAGCCTCTGGCATTGAGCTTGTCGTTGCGGAGAAATTCGTACACGTTGCCGTGGAACTGATTGCCGCCCGACTTGGTCACCACGTTGACCACCGACCCGGAATTCCGTCCATACTCGGCGTCAAACGCATTCGTCAAAATGCGGAACTCCTCCACCGCATCGGGACTCGGTTGCACGGTTGGAGTATTCACAAACAGGTCATTCGCGTCGCCACCGTTCACGCTGAAGTTGTTGGCGCGCCCGCGGCCACCGTTGACCGAAACAGATCCTGCGTTGTCACTCCCGGCATAAAGATCCGCGCCCACCTGCGACTGCACCCCCGGCTGCAACGACAGGAACTGGTATGTGTTGCGCTGGCTCAAAGGCAGCTGCGCAATCGAGCGGTCATTAATCACGGCTCCGAGCTGCGTGCTGCTGGTATCCACCAGCGGCGCTTCCGAGGTCACTTCCACTACCTCTTTGGCCTCGCCCAGTTGCAGCGTCAGGTTCAAGGACAGCACTTGGCTCAGTTGCAGCGTGATTTGCCGCCGCACCACCTTCTTGAACCCTGGGAGGTCCACCTCAACCCGGTAATCGCCGACCGGCACTTCCAGAAAAATGTAATCCCCGCCCTCGTTGGTCACCGACTCGCGCTTGATGCCGTTCTCTTCGTTGATCAGAGCAACCTTCGCTCCGGCGAGTACCGCGCCGGTCTGGTCACTCACCCGGCCTTGAATACGGCCGCTGGTGCCCTGGGCAAACAAGTTGACGGTGAGAACGGCTGCGAACAGGCACACTAGCAGCGCTTTGACGCGCCGCGACTTCGACGGATGCATGGGAACCCTCCGGGGTGGAGCGTTTTCACGACGGTAGCAGCTTGCGCACTGCGCAAACCTTGCTATAATCGCGCAAGGTTATTGAACCGGCGGCGGACTGTCAAGCGAAAAATGCCCGCATTCCCGCCGCTCCCGCATCCCGTGACCGCCACTCCGCACAATTCGCCGGCCGCCAAACCTTACTTGAAAATCGGCGACGTGGCCCGTCTCGTCGGCGTCTCCCCTTCGGTCATCCGTTCCTGGGAAAGCCTCGGCCTCACCCGCCCGCAGCGCACCGCCAGCCGCTACCGCCTGTATAGCGATCAAGATGTCAAACTGCTCAAACGCGCCCGCTATCTCCGCAAAGTTCGCGGCCTCAATGCGCCGGCCATCATCGAGGCGCTGCGTCGCGACGGTCTGGTCCGCGCCAATCAGAACGGCGCTTCCCGCTCCATCGGCACGCGTCTACGCCAGTTGCGCACGCGCCGCGGCCTCTCCCTGGCCCAGGTCACACGCGCCGTAGGCATTTCGGTTGGGTTTCTCAGCGCCATCGAGCGTTCGCACATGAGTGCCTCCATCAGCACGCTGCGAAAATTGGCCCGCTTCTATCGGTCCAACATTTTGGAGTTCTTCGACCCGAAACAGTCCAACACGCCCATTGTGACGCCCGACAAGCGCAAAGTGTTGCAGGTCGCACCGGGAATTTGCATGGAATTGCTGGCCTTCGGCAACCCGGTGATGGAAGCCCATCTTTTCCGGGTCGCGCCCGGAGCGGGCAGCGGTGAGAGCTACACCCACGAGGGCGAAGAATTTCTGTTCGTGCTCCGCGGCCAGTTCCAGATTGCGCTGGAGAAGGACGAATACCGCCTCAAAGGTGGAGATAGTTTTTATTTTGAAAGCATGACGCCCCATCGCTGGTCGAATCCCGGTACCAGCGAAACCCAGGTGCTGTGGATCAACACGCCGCCGACTTTCTGAAGGTCGCGGCCGAGGAACACTGGAACGTGATGACTTACTGGTTCGGGCAGCGCGTCCGCGGTTTCGGCTGGCTCTTCGCCGCTCTTTTTTTCACCGGCCCCAGCGTGCGGGCTGCCGATGCTCCCGCCGACCTCATCGTCACCCACGCCCGCGTTTACACCGTCAACGTCAAGCAACCCTGGGCGGAAGCGATGGCTGTTTCCGGCGACCGCATCACCGCCATCGGCACGAATGCCGAAATCGAAAAGCTTCGTGGCCCCAAAACCCGCGTACTCGATGCCGCCGGCAAGCTTCTTCTTCCGAGCTTCACGGACTGCCATATCCATTTTCTCGAAGGCGCCCTCACGCTCACTCAGGTAGACCTCAATGGCGTGGCCTCGATCGCTGAGGCGAAAAAGCGGGTCAAGGAATTTGCCGACGCTCACCCCAATGCCCCTTGGATCATGGGCCGGGGATGGAGCTACGAGATTTTTGGCAAGGCCGCGCTTCCCGACCGGCGCTATCTCGACGCCGTCGTCCCCGACCGCCCCGTGTACCTCGTTGGCTTCGACGGCCACACTTCCTGGGTCAACAGCAAAGCCTTGGCCGTCACCGGGATCACGCGCGACACCCCGAACCCGCCCCACGGTGAGATCGTCAAGGACGAAAAAGGTGACCCCACCGGCGCGCTGATGGAAGACGCGGACGATCTGGTGGCCGGCAAAGCCCCCAAGCCCACCCGCGCCGAGCAGCTCGATGCGCTGCGCCTGGGCATGCGCGAAGCGAACCGTGTGGGCTTGGTACGCCTCCACAGCGCCAGCAACTCACAGGACACCATCGGCGATTTACAGAACCTCGATACCTACGACGAACTCCGCCGCGCCGGCCAGCTCACCATTCGAATGTATGCTGCTGCGAATCAGCCCGCGCCGGCACTCACGCCTGAACAGATCGCGGTCATGGAAAAAGCGCGCCAGCAGTATCACGACGACTGGATTTCAGCCGGCGCCGTCAAGTTCTTCATGGATGGCGTGGTTGAATCCCACACTGCCGCCATGCTCACTCCCTATTCGGATGATCCCTCAAAATCTGGTGAGCTGCGCTGGGACGAGAGCAAATACAAGCAGGCCGTCACCGAACTCGACAAACGCGGATTCCAGATCTTCACCCATTCCATCGGGGAACGTGCCGTCCGCGTTACGTTCGATGCCTACGAGCAGGCCGCCAAAGTCAACGGCACCAGTGACCGCCGCCATCGCATTGAACACATCGAAACAATTTCGGCGCAGGACATTCCGCGCTTCGGCAAACTCGGCGTCATCCCCAGCTTTCAGCCGTTGCACGCCGAGCCCAATGCCGACACGCTGAACGTGTGGGCAAAGAACGCCGGCCCCGACCGCGCCAGCCGCGGCTGGCCTTGGCAGAGCATTGCGAAGTCGGGTGGACGTCTCGCCTTCGGGAGCGACTGGCCGGTGGTCACGCTCAATCCCTGGCACGGCGTGCAGAACGCGCTCACCCGCCAGACCCAGGCCGGAAAGCCGCGTGGCGGCTGGCTCCCCGAGCAGCGACTGACCCTCGAGCAGGCCATCGAGGGTTATACCTTGGGTGCGGCGTTTGCCGGACATCGTGAAACTTCCGAAGGCTCGCTCGAACCCGGCAAACTCGCCGACTTCATCATTCTCGACCGCGACCTCTTCAACACCAGCGCCAACGAGGTCTATAAGACGCAAGTGCTGATGACGGTTGCCGGCGGCAAAGTTGTTTACCAGTCCGCCGCTTTCCTCGAGACGCACCGGCCGGAAAGCAAGAGCGGAGGTAACGCACAATGAAACGCTGGGTCGCTCTTCTACCTCTGACTGCAGTGCTGCTGCTCGGCTCCTGCGCGAAGAAAACACCCACCCTCAACCTGCTCGTTTGGGAAGGCTACGCCGACGCTTCCTATGTGAAAGGCTTCGAGCAACAGTGTGGTTGTAAGATCACCGCCTCGTACATGGGTTCCAGCGACGAGCTGGTGGCCAAGCTGCGTGGCGGCAGCGCCGGCAATTATGACGTCATCTCTCCTTCCAGCGATGTCGCCACCATGATCGCCAGCACTGGCTTGGCCGCTCCGCTCGACCTCACGAAGCTTCCCACTTACGACCAGCTCTCGCCCCAACTCAGGTCCCTGCCCCTGGTCCGCGTGAACGGCCAAGTCTACGGCGTGCCCTTCATGTGGGGACCGGACCCCATGATTTACGACACAACTGCTTTCGCCACGCCACCCGATTCCTGGAGCGTGATGTGGGACCCGAAATACAAAGGGAAGATCGCCGTTTGGGATGACCTCTCCACCGTCTACATGGCTGCTCAGGCTCTTGGGTACGACAAGCCCGATCCTGCTCAACTCTACAATTTGAGCGACCCACAGCTCGAAGCCGTGAAAAAGAAGCTGCTGGAACTGAAACCCAACGTTCGGAAGATGTGGTCTACCGGCGGCGAACTCACCAATCTGTTTCAAAACCACGAGGTGGTTCTCGCCATGGGCTGGCCGCTGATGACCAACCAGTTGCGCAAGATTAATTTCCCGGCGGGCGAAACCATTCCCAAAGAAAACACGACCGGATGGATGGACCACCTCATGATCACAGCCGCCAGCGAAAACAAGGACCTGGCGTATCGCTTCCTTGAATTCATGATCCAGGCGCAGACCCAAAAGAGGGTCACCGACGTGACCGGCTACACGCCCGCCAATCCCCAAGCCGCGCAGCTCATGACCGCACAAGAACAAAAGAACCTGCACCTCGACGACGTGGACAACTACCAGAAGCGCATCTATTTCTGGCAGAATGTCCCGCGCCGTGCCAAGTACAACGAGATTTGGAACGAAGTGAAGGCAGCGCAGTAGGCGACTCGGGCGGCAGTGATCGCGAGCATTTTGGATTTTGAGGTGGCGGCGTGGTGGCGGAGTGCGATCAACGCGGTGGGACTTACTCAGCGAACTCTGCGGCAGTTCTCCGCGAACTCTGCGTTTTAAGCTTTTTCGCGATACATTCTGCCTGACATGACCAACCCGCCCACCCCGCCGCTGCTCTCGATCCGCAACGCCGCCAAGCGCTTCGGCAAGACGGAAGTCTTGCGCGACGTTTCTCTCGACATCGCCCAAGGCGAATTTCTTACCATTCTCGGTGAGTCCGGCTCCGGCAAGACTACGTTGCTCCGCATCATCGCCGGCTTCGAACAGGCATCTTCTGGCGAACTCTGGATGGCCGGCGAGCGCCTCGATCCGCTCCCACCCTACCGCCGCCCCGTCAACACGGTGTTTCAGCAGTACGCTCTGTTTCCTCACCTCACGGTAGAAGCCAACATTCGATACGGCCTGAACATCGCGGGCGTGGGAAGAGCGGAAGCGGCGTCGCGGGTGCAGCAGGCGCTTGAAATGGTGAAGATGACAGTCCACGCCAAGAAGAAACCATCGCAGATTTCCGGCGGCCAGCAGCAGCGCATCGCCCTGGCCCGCGCGCTGGTCAACCGTCCCAAACTTCTTCTGCTCGACGAACCGCTTTCTGCCCTGGACGCCAATCTCCGGCGCCAGATGCAACTCGAACTCAAATCACTGCAGCGCGAAGTCGGCATCGCTTTCGTCTTCATCACCCACGATCAGGAAGAGGCCATGGTGATGTCCGATCGGATCGCGCTGCTGAAGGGCGGCCACCTGGAGCAGGTGGCCACGCCGCGTGAAATCTATGCGCGGCCGGCCACTACCTACGTGGCGCAGTTTATCGGCCACACCAATCTACTCCGTGCCACAGTGGAACGCGGCATCGCCCGCTGCGGCCCGCTCACCTGGCCAGTGCAACTCGCTGACGGCCCCGCGACGTTTTCTCTTCGCCCCGAAAACATCCGCCTTGCTAATTTCGCCCCCGGCGACCACGCCGTCCGCTTCCGCGCCCGCGTAAAGACCCAGGCCTTCCATGGCGCCACGGAAATTCTCCAATTGGAAACTACTGACGGCCTCGCACTGGCCGTCCGCCTCGCTGGCGGTACCACTCCCCAGAGTGAACTCGAACTCCAGTTCTCGCCCGCCGACGCCATCCCCGTGCGCGAGGAGGCCGCCTGATGTTCTCCCGCGCCTATCGTGCCGCCGTCACGGTCCCGCCGCTGGCCTGGGTGGTCGCATTTCTGCTCGTTCCCTACCTGCTGCTCTTTGCCTACAGCTTCTGGGCTGTCGAACAGGGCAACATCGTCCACTCCTGGAACCTGCATAACTACGCCGACCTGCTCGCCAAAGACGTTTACCGCGCCACACTGTTTCGCTCCATGTGGATTGCCGCCCGCGTCACCCTGTTTGCTCTACTCCTCGGTTATCCGCTCGCCTACTTCCTTTCTTTCTATGCCGGCAAACGCAAAGACCTCTTTTACCAGTTGGTCATCATTCCGCTCTGGGTCAGTTATCTCGTGCGCGCCTATGCCTGGAAGACGATCCTCGGGACCGACGGCGTCCTCAACACCATGCTGCAGTACGTCCATCTCACCCAGCATCCGGTCGAGTCGCTGCTCTACTCGCCTTTTGCCGTCGTGCTTACGCTCACCCACATCTACACGCCGTTCGTCATCCTGCCCATCTACGCTTCCATGGAGCACATCCCGCGCAATCTGGTGGAAGCCTCGCAGGATCTCGGTGCTTCGCCAACGCAGACTTTTTGGCGAGTCATCTTCCCGCTCTCCGCGCCCGGCATGATCGCCGGCGCCACCTTCGCGTTCGTGCTCAGCCTGGGCGACTTTCTCGCCCCGCTGCTCCTCGGCGGTCCCAGCGGCATCATGATTTCCAACATCGTGGTCAGCCTCTTCGGCGCTGCTTACAACTGGCCGTTGGGCGCAGCCGTCTCCCTGTGCATGCTGGTGCTGGTGGTCTCGCTGCTCTTCGTCGCCGAGCGTTTGGAAAAGAAATGGAGCTACACATGAGCAGCCGCGCCCGTGCAGCCCACCGATCGCGCTACCTCCCGCTCCACACGGCGGCGGTCTTCGCCTTCCTCTATCTCCCCATCGCCACGCTCATTATTTACTCGTTCAATGGGGAAGGCGTTGGCGGATTTCCACCCCGCCACTTCACGCTGAACTGGTATCGCATCCTCTTTCAGGATGAAGCCATCTGGGCCGCGGTCTACAACAGCCTGCTGGTGGCAGCTTTTGCCGTGGTCATCGCGCTCACCTTCGGCATTCCCGCCGCGCTCGCCCTCGACCGCGCAAATTTTCCCGGCAAAGCGTTTTTCCGTCGCCTCGTCCTGCTGCCGCTGATTCTGCCCGGCATCATTACCGGCCTTTCGCTGCTCATGCTGGTCAACTTGCTGCAGGTCAAGCTGAGCCTGATCACCATCATTCTGGGACACGGCACCGCGCTCATTTCCGTAGCCACCACCGAGGTCTTCGCCGGACTGCAAAAACTTGACCGCGCACAAGAGGAGGCCTCGCTCGATCTCGGCGCCAATTACTGGCAGACGTTCTGGCGCATCACCTTGCCCAATCTGAAGCTGGCCATCATTGGCGCCGCTCTCCTCATCTTTACGCTCTCCATGGACGAAATTGCCGTCAGCTTTTTCCTCATCGGCCGCGACAACACGCTCCCGCTGGAAATTTGGGGCCGCTTGCGCCGCGGCATTACCCCGGAAATCAACGCCGTTTCTACCATTATCTTCGCGTTTTCGCTGGTCGCTATCGTGGTTTGGTACCGGTTGCGAATCCGTGCCCAGGGGCATTTAGAAATCGCCGCCGAACTCGTCGAGAAAGGTTAGGGCCCATGTCTCCCAATCGTCGTGACTTCATCAAGTTTGTGGTCGCTGGTTCTGTCGCCGCCGGCTGTCCCGTTGACCTCCAACTGCTCGCCGAAACCACACCCCCTGCCGTGGAGGGCGAACACAACGAGATTTGTCACGCCGTTCGCGACGGCAAGCACTTCTCCCGCCCACCCGTTTCCGCGCACCACGATTTCGTCATTGTCGGCGGCGGCATCAGCGGGCTCGCGGCTGCCTACCTACTACGCGACCGTGACTTCTTGCTGCTCGAAAAGGAACCTCACTTCGGCGGCAACGCCTACCGCATGGAATACCAGGGCGATGGCTACGCTACGGGTACTGCCTTCATCTCCAGTGAAGACGAGTCTTTCCCCTTCGCTAAAGAAATTGGCCTCACCCCGCTGCGCATCGATTCCCCGGACGGCACTATCTTCGACGGCAAGTTCGTCCCCGACACTTGGCGCCGCCTCGACGAACTTCCTTATTCCGCGCCTGTCCGCGAGGGGTTTAAGAAGTGGAAGAAGGAAATGCTGGCCATCGATCTGAAGGGCCGCAGCGACGAACTGATGAATCGGCCTTTTTCCGATTTCTTCAAAGGCCACGCGCCGGAGGTCAAGGCGTGGTGGGACGGTTACGGTCCTTCGAACTGGGGCGGCATCAGCGAAGACACAGCCGCCAACCTCGGCATCTACGAAATCCAGGAAATTGGCGGCGCCGATCTCGAAGACAAACGTTATACCTGGCCCGGCGGCAATGGCGCCATCAGCGCCCGCCTCGTAGAAATTCTCAACGCCAAGGCCGCTACCCGCATGCACGGTGGTGCAACCATCGTCGCCGTCTCTTCAGAGAAGAACGAAGCTCATGTCACTTACACCCACAATGGCGAACTGAAGACGGTCGCGGCCAAGGCCGTCATCATGGCCACGCCCAAGTTCATCACCCGTCGCATCGTGGAAGGCCTGCCGCAGAAACAGGCCGACGCCATGGCTCGCATCCGCTACATCCCGTATCCGGTCGTCAGCGTCATCTTTAACAAGGAAGTTTTCGGCAAGGGCTATGACACCTGGTGCCCCGGAGGCTACACCTTCACCGACTTCATCGTTGCCGACTGGGTCCTGCGCAAGAACCAGCCCGACTACAAACCCAAGAACAACATCCTCACCTTCTACACCCCGCTGCACGAGAAACAGCGCGCCCTGCTGATGACGGAGTCGAGCGCCCGCCACATCGCGGAAAACGTGCTGCGCGATTTCCAGAAACTTTTTCCCGGCTCGAATGTCGATCCGGTCGAAGTTCACATCTACCGCCGCGGGCATCCCATGTACGTCCCCGAGGCCGGCCTCTTCCAGAAAGTCCAGCCGCTCACGCGCACCCCGCTCGACCGCATCTTCTTCGCGAACGCCGACAGCGAAGGTCCGGTCTCCACCACGCCACAAGCGATTGCCGCCGCCCGTCGCGCGCTGAAGGAAGCAGAGGAGAAGCTGGCCAGGAAGGCGTAGGCAGGTCCCGGGAGGGAGCAGCGGAGCTAGAATTGACCAGAGCAGATTTACAGGAGCCTCAATGACCGCGCCAGTGCCATGCCATCTTTGCGGCCAAGCACCGAGAGACTGCCGCATGGATATTGATCAGGATGCGGTGGATACAGACTGCGAGCGCTGCGGACGGTTCTCCATCACCTCAACCGCACTCAGCGTCCTTAGACCCGAAGACAAGCCTGGCTTGTCGGCGTTCTGCCGGAGAGCGTCTCCGGGGAAAAGTATCGTCAGAATTACATACGCAAACATCCAAGAACTAATCAATTCGCTGCCCAAGTACAGCCCACCCGAAAAATTGGACAACCTTCTTCAGCTGATGGCTGCCATGTCTCCGAGATTCGATCAGTACTCAACGTTTGATTCGCGGCGGGACTACCCCCTCCTCGTTGCAGCTGGGCCAGAGGAAGTGGATTATTTGACCCTGGAACTACAGAAACGCGGGTACCTCGACGGGACGCACGACGGACTAGCCCTCACGATGCTGGGCTGGGAGCATTTGGAGGAGATCAGGAGATCTGGTGCCTCAACCTCGCGAGCCTTTGTAGCGATGTGGTTTGATGATTCGATGAACAGCGTCTACGACGAGTCGATCAAACCAGCTATCGTCGGCGCCGGGTATGAGCCGCTTCGGATTGACCGGCATGAACACGTCAATCGCATCGACGACGAGATAATCGGCCAGATCAGGCGGTCGCGGTTTATGGTCGCCGACTTCACCGGTCAGCGGCATGGAGTTTACTTCGAAGCCGGCCTGATGCTAGGGCTTGGCCGACGGGTTATTTGGATGTGCGCTAAAGAAGAGCTCAATAAAGAGGGCGGGTTACACTTCGATATCCGTCAATTCAACTTCATAGCCTATGAGTCCCCCGAAGACGCACGAAAAAGACTGTACGACCGCATTCTCGCGATTGAGGGTGAAGGTCCGAATGCAGAGAAACAAGCATGAGGAGGCTAGCGAAGAAGATGTGGCGGGCTGAATCTCCTTGTCCCCCTTTGCCAAATCAACCGGGATCAGAACACCCTTAACCGTCGGTGCCGCTGCACCGCCCGCTGCAGTGCCGGGTTGGGGGCCGGCGGATTCAACAGCCCCTCCACGAACGCGCAGCGTTCGGTCCGTCCCAGTTTCAACGTGTCGTGCAGTTCCAGCGCCCGCACCGCCGCTTCACGCGTCACGGAGGGAAAATCAGCCAGAAATTCATCCAGCGTCTGCCCGCCTTCCAGGTAGTCGAGCAGGCTTTGAAACGGCACCCGCGTACCCTTGAAAACGGGCGTTCCCCCGAGCACTTCAGGGTCGCGAATGACGATGTCACTGTGAAGCCCGGTCATAGCAATTCCTGCTTGAATCAACCTCATGCTACACCCGCTCGATTTCCCCTTCTCCATAGTAAAGTAGAGGTAGACCCACACGAGAGGAAGCACCCCGTTTGTCTTTGAACCTGCGCAACATCGCCATCATCGCCCACGTCGACCACGGCAAGACCACGCTCGTTGACGCCATGCTCAAGCAGAGCGGCACCTTCCGCTCCAATGAGACCGTCGCCGAGCGCGTCATGGACTCGAACGAACTGGAACGCGAACGCGGCATCACCATCCTGGCCAAGAACACCGCCGTCTTCTATCACGGCGTGAAAATCAATATCGTGGACACGCCCGGCCACTCCGATTTTGGCGGCGAAGTGGAACGCGCGCTGAAGATGGTCGACGGCGTCATGCTCCTGGTGGACGCCAGCGAAGGCCCGTTGCCGCAGACCCGCTACGTCCTTGGTAAAGCTCTCGAAGCCAAGCTGCCGCCGATTCTCGTCATCAACAAAATTGATCGCACCGACGCTCGCCCACAGGAAGTGCTCAACGAAGTCTATGACCTCTTTATTGATCTCGACGCCAAAGAAGACCAACTCGATTTCCCCGTCCTCTACACCAACGCCAAAGCCGGCACCGCCACCATCGACCACGCCACGCCGGGCGACGATTTGCAGCCCTTGTTTGACGCCATCGTACGCACCACCCCGCCGCCAAAGGGCGATCCCGCCGGGCCGTTACAGATTCTCGTCGCCAATCTCGACTACAGCGACTACCTCGGCCGCCTCGCCATCGCCCGCGTCTTCAATGGCACCATGTTCACCGGCGAAGAAGTTGCCATTGCCAAGCTCGACGGCACGTTTCACAAAACCAAGATCACGAAGTTATTCTCTTTCTCCGGCCTCAAACGCACCGACATTACGGAAACGGAACTTGGCGACATTATCGCCGTTGCCGGCGTCGAAGGCATCACCATCGGCGAGACCATCACCAACGTGGAGAACCCGGCGCCGCTCGCCCACATCGCCATTGACGAGCCCACGATTGCGATGCTGTTCACCGTAAACACGTCGCCCTTCGCCGGGCGTGACGGCGCGTACGTCACCTCGCGCAACCTGCGCGAGCGCCTGGAGAAGGAACTGCTCACCAATGTTTCTCTGCGGGTGGAAGAGACCGGCTCCACTGACTCCTTCAAAGTGCTCGGCCGCGGCGAACTGCAACTCTCCATCCTCATTGAAATGATGCGCCGCGAAGGCTACGAGCTCATGGTGGGCAAGCCGGAGATCGTCACCAAGCGCATCGACGGCAAACTCATGGAACCCGTCGAGCACCTCACCGTGGACGTCCCGGAAGAGTTCGTCGGCGTGGTCATGGAGCAACTGGGCTCGCGCAAAAGTGAAGTCAAGAATATGCACAACCACGGCTATGGCCGGGTGCGCATCGAGTTCCGTGTCCCCAGCCGCGGCCTGATTGGCTTGCGCAGCCACTTGCTCACCGACACCCGCGGCACCATTGTCATGAACTCTCTCTTCGACGGCTACACCGAGTGGCAAGGTGAAATTCCGCATCGGCTTACCGGCGCGCTGGTCGCCGACCGGGGCGGCCCCTCCACTGCCTATGCCCTCTGGGGCCTGCAAGAGCGTGGCGAACTTTTCCTCGGTCCCGGCATCGAGCTCTACGAAGGCATGATTGTCGGGGAGAACGCCAAAGACACCGACCTTGACGTCAACGCGGTGCGCGAAAAGAAACTCACCAACATGCGCGCTTCCACCGCCGACGAAGCCATCCGCCTCGTCCCTTTCCGCAACCTCAATCTCGAGCAGGCCATCGAGTTCATTGCCGACGACGAGTTCGTGGAAGTCACGCCCAAGTCGCTGCGCCTGCGAAAGAAAGTCTTGCAGTCCAATAAACGCAAGCGTCACCCGGTGGTAGCGGTACAGGAGAACGCGTGAAGTCCGCACTTCCACCCACGCAGCCGGCGGTGACCTTGTTTTTCGTTCCCTGCTCCTGCGGCCGCCACCTCATCGTCCGCGACGGCGATGCGCCCTCCGGCCCGCACGGTCGTCACCTGCAGTGCCCGCAGTGCGGCAAGCAGCACGACCGCCACTACCGCGCCATTCGTCTGCAATATGAAGACTCTCGCTACTGGCGCTCCGATGGCTGCTGAGTTATTTCTTCGCGGGCGGCACAGGCAGCCCGAGCAGAATGCGCATCAACTCCGTTGCCAGGTCTGAGGCCTCCACCCCCTCCAGATTGATCAGCACGACCACGCCGGCGTTTCGCTCCGGCACCAGCATGATGAAGGTGCTCGTGCCCTGTTGGGAGCCGCCGTGGCCCACGTCGAGGACGCCGAGTTCTCTACCCGTCCCCCAGCCGAGCGCATAGTGGGAATGTTTTCCGTCGCCCAGCGGTTGCGGCGTCCACATCAGATCGCGGACTGCGCGGTCCAGCAACTTGTCTCCCAGTAGCGCTACCTCGAACCGCGCCATATCTTCCGCCGAAGACAGCCAACCGCCGCCGGGAACCTTGTAACTGGAATCGAGAAAGTCGGCGTTCAACACCCGCCCGGAATCATCCTTTTGATAAAAACGCGTCCGCTCCGGAATTATGGCAAACCGGTTGTCGGGGACCGTGTGCGTCATGCCCGCGAGCAGAAACACGTTCTCCCGCTCGTAGTCCACGTACTTGGCGCCAGACGCGCCTTCGATCGCACACCCCACCACCGTGAAGCCCTGCGTCGAGTAACGAAACTTGGTTCCCGGCTCTGCCACCAGCGCATCGTCGGCGAAAAATCCGAGCCCACCTTGAATCGGGTCGTCAAAATGTTTGGTGTTTCCGATCTCCATATCCGCGGGACCCTCGCGATAATGCCGCACGCCTCCCGTGTGCGAGAGCAGTTCGCGGGTGGTGACCGGCCACGGCTTTTGCGGAAATCCCGGACAATACTTCTGCACCGGATCGTCCAGCCCCAGTTTGCCGCGTTGCCACAGCTGCAGCGCACCCACCGCCGTGACCGGCTTCGAAACCGAGGCCAAACGGTAGAGCGTGCTGGCCGTCGCCGGCGCCCCGTTCTCCAGGTCCGCATTCCCGAAACCGTTGGCCCACACCGGTTTCCCGTCTTCGACGATCGCCACCGAGGCACCCGGCACATGGTTCGCCGTCATGAACTTCTGGGTGACTGCCTCCATCCGGCTGCGCTTTTCCGGCGCTAGATTCGCCCCGCCGCCGGACTGGGCAATGATCGCCCCCAGGAAAAACCACATCAGCGCTATGCCGAAGGCAGCTCCTTGTACCCGCAATTTCCGCCATCCCATCCGCGTTTTCCCTCCCGCGACTTCACCCTAGCAGACCGCGCCCACCACTGCTATACTCTCCCCGCGTTTGACGGTCCGCCCCTCGGTCTCAGGTTCGGATGTGCTCCTGTTTTCCGAAGCGCCGCCATTGCAAATTCGCTAACCCGTTCGAGGCACTCTCGTGAAGAATATTTTTGTCGGCAATCTGGACTTCGCCACCACCGATGACGATCTCCGTCAGTTGTTTGAACCCTTTGGCCAGGTGGACCGCGTCAACATTCTGACCGACCGCGACACTGGCCGCTCACGCGGTTTCGGCTTTGTCGAGATGGGCAATAGCGAAGAGGCTGAACGGGCCATCGCCGCGCTCAACGGATCGCAAGTGGGCTCACGCAAGATCAACGTGAATGAGGCCCGCCCGAAAACCGAAAAACCTTCCGGCGGCGGCTTCCGCGATCGTGGCGACCGCGGCGGCGGCGGCGGTGGCGGTCGTGGCGGCCGCGGCCGTTACTAAATCTCCGCTCCACGAATCTCCGCTCCACTCAGCGCCCGTCTTCCCTCGGTTGAAGCCGGGCGCGCCCGGCATGTACACTGACTCTACTGCACGCGCCCGTAGCTCAAATGGATAGAGCGCCGGCCTCCGGAGCCGTAGGTTAGGGGTTCGAGTCCCTTCGGGCGCGCCACTTTACCCTGCTTTTTGCCCCAAGAACTTCCAAAGGGGATAGTGCTAGCTGTATAAGCCTGCTTAGACCCGCGCGCGGCAGGTTCCTGGAAGTTGGTGCGCTCATGGCTAGCTATAAGGTTCTGAAGAGTGTCGCCCACAACGTCGGTCACTCCTTCGTGAGTCTGATGAACTACGCCGATGATGACTACGTCATGGGGCACGTTCTGCGATTTTCCCGACTCACAGGGCACGACTGTCTTACGATCAATCTAATGACTGGCGAGGCCGCACCTCCCGAGCTACTGCGCGCGCCAGTTTCGGAAGTTCCCGCTCGGTATTCCAAGTGGTTCTGGGACCTCGTTGAGCGACAAGGCTCCGATCGAGCGTATGTTCGAAGTGCAACGCTGAACCTACGCTACGATATTGCTACACAGCGCCCGGTGGCCAGGAACCCTGAATTCGTTGAGAGTCCCTATGTTTGCAACGTTCGGGTCACGGATTCGCGCGGAAAAGAATACGTCGCGCATTTCGACGGCTGGTGGTACCCCGAGCGGCAGTCAAAACAAAAGAACCGCAGGTGGTGGGAACTCTGGACCTGGTTCAGTGCCAGGTAGCTCCAAGGGCAGCGTTCTGGATCATCCCGAAGGAAACGCCCGAAATCATCTATATCTGCCGCGCAGCGCAGGCCCCGCCTGCGTTTCACCTTCGAGTGCGGTGAACCTTGACCAACTCTTCAACCAGTGCATCCACCACTTCCTTTGCCGCCGTACGAGCGCGCCCGTTTTCGCGATCGGCCGCTCTGTAACGACCTGGTCGAGGCCGCCGGCCGCGAGCCAGGCCAGGGCGACGTTGCCGGCGCCTGGTACAACTTTGCCTGTGGCGCTGCCCTCGCCGGCCACCGCGATGAGGCCCCCGAGTATCTCCGCCACGCCATCGACCGCGGATACACGAACGCCGACCACATGGCCAAAGACGAAGACTTGACATCCCTTCGTGACTACCCCAAGTTTCAGGAACTCCTGGCCTCCGCTGGAAAAAACCCTGCGAGCGCAGCACCCGCCGCCTCGCGTTGACCTCTTTCCCGGCCCCGACCAACACTTTTCTCGCTTCTCCGCTGGAAATCAGTTTTCGTTACCGCCGTAACCTTCCCTTGCTAAAGTCCTCGCGGTAACTTACGAGCAGGGTACGGCCTGCTCGCCCTGAGGCTGCAACCCGCGCACGACATGACACTTGAAACCATCTTCAGACGCACAGTTTTGCTGGCCGTGTTGCTGGCCACTCCAGTCCTGGCCCAGGGCACGGGCCGCAAGGTCAAAGACCGCGTCCTTCCAGTCTTTCCGGAGCTCGCACGCCGCATGAACCTCAAAGGTGCGGTGAGAATTGAAGCCGTGGTCGCACCTAACGGCAAGGTCAAATCTACCAAGGTCCTCGGCGGCAGCCCCGTCCTCGTCCTCGCCGCTCAGAGCGCCGTCGAGCGTTGGCGTTTCGAGCCGGCAGCCCAGGAAACTACCGAGACGATTGAACTCCTCTTTACCGAATAACCATTTCCCTGCCGCCGGACGGTCCTCCGGCCTATGACTTCAGTCATCTTGTGAGGGTTTCGCTCGTGCTTCAATCTATTGGAAGATGCGACGGTTGCCGCTCGCCGCAACCACGCTTGTCATGACTGATTCCAAAGCCACCAAGGGCTCCAACGACTGGAGCCGCTTGCTTACCGATCCTGATCTGGTCGCGCATATCGGCCAGCTATTGCAGGCCTATCGCGACGCGCCACCCGACCGCCGCGAGCACGCGCTGCTGGAAGCGATGCACCACATCAAACGGCAAGCGGGCGAGCCGAAACCGGCTGCCGCCTCGGAAGCCAAGCCTGCCGCCGCTGGAGCGGCCGCTGCGGTCGCTCGCGCTCCTGAGCCTGAACCCCAACCACCTTTTCAGCCCGATATCTTCACGCCCTCGCATGGCCAGGATCGCCGCCGCTACCCGCGCATTAAGTGTTTTGTGGCGGTGGAACTGCGCGAAGAAGGCGCTGCCGCTCCGGTCTGGGGCAACCTCTCCAATGCCAGCGCCGGCGGCTGCTACATCGAGACCCTCGCCCCGCTGCAGAACGGCCTCAAACTTGAAATCGGCCTCTGGGTCAACAACGGCAAGATCTGGGTCAAAGGCATCGTCATCAACGGCGTCGTCATTCAGTCCAATCCCTGCTTTGGGATCCGCATCAAGTACACCGACATGGATCCCAGCGAGCGCGAGACGCTGCGCTTCTTCCTCAAGTTTGTCGAAGGCACCACCAAATCCTACGACCAACAAAACGGCTACCTCGCGAAATTGAAGCGCTAGCAGCCCGTGGCGCAAGCGAGGTTCGCATCAGGCTATGCCTTCAGGCATAGCGTAAGTGCTGCGTGATGCGAGCGCCTTCAGGCGCTGCGGCCGGAGAGTGGAGTTTTATCACGACCTGCTAGAGCCTGGCCTTTCCTCGTTTGCGGCGTCTTGGCGGTAGCGACGCGGTGACAGCCTCAAAGATGGAATGCGGGCTATCGGCATACGGGTTATAGGCCGGGTCAGGGTACCAGGTGCCGGCAAAGAGTGCCGGTTGGCGGGCAATGGTGCAGCGCTGCACGTGGACCAGATCGACAAAGTTGTGATGGACGTTGGGGTTGCCCCAGTCTCCACCCCAGATCATGCCGGCGCTGTGCGCCAGCTGGCCAAGAAATGAGAAATCACCTTTCCACGAGGGCTCGCCGTTGACCACGCGAACAATGTCGGCGGCCAGGCCATAGTGGTGCACCCCGACCGTACGGAGCTTGCTGGCGCCTTGGTTAAAGAGTTCCTGTTGTCGGGCTTGGCTGCGATAGGTCTCAAACACGCGAACGGAAATGCCCATGACCTTGGCGGCGTCCACCATTCGCTGCACCAACTCCCGAGTGACGGGCTCGAGCAGGGCGAGATCGTCGACGCGGGCGGTCGAGTTGAAGCGAGGATCAGTAGAGATGGTATCGGTAAAGAAGTTGCCCATGGGGCCTCCGGGGAGGGGCAGCATAACCCGGGAAATGGCAGCGGGAACAGAAGGTAACAAGTATGTTCCGTTTTCAGAACATCGGTGTGGGATGGCGTCGCCGGGCGGGCTTGGGCGCCCCCGGGTGTAAACCGCGGGATTGGCGACGGGCACCGCCCGGAAGACTCACGTGGCCCTTAAAGGTCAGGTTGCCATAAGGGCCCACTTGCCGGGGAGCAAGTGTGTCCGCGGATTCCTGCCGTGTGCCGGAACCAAGTTGTGCTCTACCCGGGCGTCCATCCTTCGCGCACTCTACTCTCATGACTGATCGAGACTCGCCCAGGCACACCTTCCGCATCTCCCGCCTGCGCCAGCTCCAGGAATGCGCCCAGGCTGCGGCGGTCTGCTATCGCGTCGGCAGCCGTGGCATCAAGTTTCTGCTGGTGCGCACTCGCAGCGGGCGCTGGACTTTCCCCAAGGGGGGCATCGAACCTGGTCTTAGGCCCGCGCAGGCCGCCGCGCTCGAGGCCTTTGAAGAGGCCGGCGCCCACGGCTGGATGGAGGAAGACTCCTTCACCCGCTACACCCGCCGCAAGGGGAAAAAAAGCCGCGCCAGTGAGCTGGTGATCAGCGCCCACCTTTGCTACGTCCTGCGTCTCAGCCCGCCGCAGGAGGCCGACCGCGACCGTACCTGGTTTTCTCCTGAGAGAGCCCGCCGCTCGCTGCAACACGACCGTCACCCGGATGACGCCGCTGAGCTAGCCCGCGTGCTCGACCATGCGGTCACCCGCATTCGCCACCTCCACCGCGACAACGGCGCACCCATCCGTGCGTCCCGTCCGGAACTCCGTGACGGGCTGCAGAAGGTCCAGTTTGAAGCGCTGGCGGCACCCCGCGCGGTCATCCGCGTCCAGCGCGCCTCCTTCGCCCGCTTCGTTCGCCGCCAGCCGGGCGAGTTGCAATAGACCACCGCGGTCGAGCTCGCCGTTAAGACGTCACGCAACCATGCCGGAACCGGCGTCTCCTTACCAGCGGTGCCTCTGCGCTCACCCTTGTGCCATCGCGTCGAATCGCCAAGGGCTCGACCCGATCCAACCGTGACCAAGATGCACCAGTAAGATTTTCTCTTCCTTACAACCGCTAAGACTTCATCATCCCCATCAACACCGGTGCCAAGGCGTCCGTCCCACCATGCGCAATCATTCCCGGACGAACGCTACGCCGCCAATGCGCCAACATTCCCAGTAGCGTACCACCCAGCGTAATTCGCGCCGCCAGCCGCCAACCCTGATACGCGTGCCCCAGGCCAAAGGCGACGGCAGAAATCAGGATTCCCGCCGCGGCGTTCTTCGTCAATGCCGTCATTTGCCGCTGCAGATAGCCGCGATATAGCGCCTCCTCGCAAATTCCCGCCGTCACCGACAACGCCACCCAGAGCATCATTTCCGTTCGCCCGTGTGGCAGCAGGAACTGCACTGCCGGATCGGGGCCGTTGCTGTGCCCGTGTCCACTCACCACCGAAATCAACAACGTCGAAACAACCGCGAAGACCACACCGATGCCGATATCCCGCAGCACATCGCGCACCGACCGCCACCGGTCCCCCAGCACGGTGGCCAGGGGCGACCCGTTCCATCGCACGCCCGCTAAGACCACCGCGAACTCGAGCCACTGGAACACGATTGTGCGGGTATACATTGCGACCCGGTCCGGATTTACCATGGCCCGCATGTGGTCGGCGCGCATCGCCCCGCGCCACGCCAACAGGCCCATCAAAGCCAATACCAGAACGGTGTGCAGCGGGTGGGCAATCCTGCGATACAGTCCTGACTCCGCCGGCGCCGCTGAAGAAGTCTCCATGCTGTGTTCCTTTCCGTTCGTCGCCTGCTCGTCGTCTGCAAGCGGCCCCGGACTCAGACGCGCCCCAACGGGAAACGTCACCGCACCTCAACCTAGAGAGGGAACGAGAACAGCCGAAAACAATTGTGTAGCTTTGTCTAATTTGGTAATGGAAGAGTCCGAGGGTATCAAATTGCAAAATTACCAAATTACAAAATTACAAATTGCCTCCTACGCTCCCTTGGCGTCGCGCCGCGCCCGCTGCACGTCCAGCACGTCCCCAATCACAATCACCACGCTCCCGCCGGGGACCGCGGTATGGTCTCGCGGATTCACCTGCAACTTCGGCTCCTCGCCATGCGCATGTTCTTTCAGCGCCAGGGGCAGCAGATTGTAGCGCCCGTGCAGATCGAGGTCGCGGAGTGTCTTCCCCGCCCAGGGCGACGACGCCCCCACTTCCACTTCTTCCACCCGCAGGGTCTTGCTTTGCTCTTTCAACATCAGGTCGAGGAAGCTCACCACGTGCGGCCGCACTACTTCGCTGGCCATGCGTAGGCCGCCAATCTGGGCGGGCGAAACGGTGGAATTCGCACCCGCTCGCTTCATCCTCTCCGCAAAACGCCGGCTCGCCGACCGCGCGATGATGCGCAGCTTGGGATAGCGCTGGTGCACCATCACCGTCACCACCAGATTGTCTTTGTCCTGCGGCAGCGCAATCACCAGTCCCACCGCCCGTGACAAGCCGGCTCGCTCCAGAATTTCTTCTTCCGTCGCGTCGCCCAGTACGTACAGCATCTCGTCAAATGTGCCCGGGTGCGTTTCCTTGAGCCGCTTGATTTTTTCCTCGGAAGTCTCGATGGCCACATACGCTGCCCCGCTCTTTTGCAGCTCCTGCGCCGCATAGCGTCCGGTATCGCCCAGACCACAGACCACGACGTGTCCGCTCAGTGCATCAATGCGATTCTGCATACGCCGTCTCCAAAAAGGGTTCGACAGTTCCAGGTCTACGATCAGCGCCGCCACCACCCCAAACACATAGACCGTGGTGGCCACACCAAACACCACGATGAACATGTTGAAAATGCGCAGCGCGGGATAAGGCTCCGTGTTGATCATCTCCCCGTAGCCCACTCCGGCCACGGTGATGACCGCCATATAGAGTGCTTTGAGGAAGGTAACGTCCGGCCCGCCCAGCGTGAGGTACCCAATCACGCTGATGAAAATCAGCCCAAAGAAGAGAATCCCCGCGAAAGCCAGGCGCTTGCCCAGGTTCATCGCACTACCGCCGCCATTCGTCAATCAGGTTGGCCACCAACCCGCTCCAACCTGTCTGGTGACTCGCGCCCAGTCCCATGCCCGTGTCGCCGTGATAGTACTCGTGGAACAGGATGAGGTCGCGCCAGTGCGGGTCTTCCTGGAATTTCTTGTACGGCCCGGCTACCGGCCGCTTGCCGTCGGGCCCGCGTTTGAAAATGGAAATCATCCGGTTCGCCAGCTCCTTCGCCATGCCGGCCGCGGTCACCCGCGCCCCACTCCCCGCACCCTCGGCGGAAAAATCCTGCCCCAGCGCATCGCCGAAGCGCAACAGCGAGTGAATCAGCAGATACGTTGTCGGAAACCACAACGGCCCGCGCCAATTCGAGTTTCCGCCTTTGATGTTGACCTCCGCTTCCCCCGGTTCATAGCCCATTTGGCTGTTGCCGAAGCGAAACGGATTTTCTTTGTGGAATTTGGAGAGACTGCGCAAACCATAGGGCGAAAGGAATTCGTCCGGGTCGCCCATGCGCGTCAGCAGCCGCGAAAACTGGTTGGCATCCGCAATCGCCAGCACGTACCGCAAGTCCTTCTTCCCGACTTTGTAGCAGGCGTCTCCCACCAGGTCGGCGCGGTTCTTGATGAACCACTCCACGTCATGCAGAAAAGTCGGAAACTGCTCCAGGTCTTCCTGCTCCAGCACTTCCACCGCGTAGAGTGGAATCAATCCCACCAGTGACCGCAGGCGAAATTTGTGGAACTCGCCGTTGGGATAACGCAACGTGTCGTAGAAGAACCCGTCGCGTTCGTCCCACAGCGCGTAGTTGCGCCCGCCCACATTCTTCATGGCGCCGCCAATGTAAGTGAAGTGCTCGAAAAACTTCGTCGCCAGCCCTTCATACACGCGGTTTGTGCCCGCCAGTTCCAGCGCCATCCGCATCATGTACAGGCAGAACAGGCCCATCCATCCGGTCGCGTCCGACTGCTCCAGGATCGCTCCGTTGGGAAATTTCTCTCCCCGATCCACCACCGCGATGTTGTCCAGCCCCAGGAATCCGCCTTCAAAAATATTGTTTCCCTGACTATCGACGCGGTTTACCCACCAGGCAAAGTTGATCAGGAGCTTGTGGAAACACTTTTCCAGAAAGACCAGGTCACCCTTCCCGGTGCGCTGTTTTTCGATCTGGTACACCCGCCAGCAGGCCCAGGGATGTACCGGCGGATTCAGGTCGGAGAATTCCCATTCATACGCAGGGATCTGCCCGTTGGGATGTTGAAATTGTTCAAACAACAGGAGCCACAAATTTTCTTTGGCAAATTCCGGGTCTACCAGAGACAGCGTGATGCACTGGAAGGCCAAGTCCCACGCCGCAAACCAAGGGAACTCCCACTTGTCCGGCATGCTGAGAATGCGCATCGAGTTCAGGTGCCGCCAGTGCTGGTTGCGCATGCGCTTGCGGCCATCCGGCGGTGGCGAGTTCGGGTTGTCGCCCTCCAGCCACCGTTGCACATCAAACAAGTAGATCTGTTTGCTCCACAACATTCCCGCAAACGCCTGCCGCTGCACCATCTTTTCTTCGGCCGTTGCCTTGGGCGGTTGGATCACCGCATAAAACTCATCCGCTTCTTTTTTTCGCAGGGCGACAATCTCATCGACCCCTTGCAGCGCCCGCGCCGTCGGCGCCGCCGCCAGGCGCAAACGCAAGGTCATCGAACTCCGCGCCGGCACGCGCATCCGATAGTGCACGCACGCCTTGGTTCCCTGCTGCGCCGGATTCACGCAGTTTTCCCCGTGAATGATGTGCCGGTGAAATGCATCTTTCACAAACGGCTTGCGGCTTTTCACCCCGTACAGCCGTTCCGCGTTGCTCTCGTTATCGGTGAACAGCGCCTGCCCGCCCGCGGGCGCGTAGAGGTAATACCAGCCCAACGAGTAATGGAAATGCAGGTTCTGGAGTGGTGTTGCTTTGGTGTCGTCCGCCAGCAACACGATCTCGCCGCGACTCCCGCCTGACTCCTTCCCAGCCATCCGGATAATCGGCTCCTGCAGCGGCTTTTCTCCCCACGCCCAGGTGTTCCGGAACCACAGATGCGGCAGCAGATGCAGCTCCGCCTCCTCGGGTCCGCGATTGGCTACCTCAATCCGGATGCAGATATCTTCGTGGTCAGCTTTCGCATACTCCACCGACACGTCCCAATAGCGGTCGTCGTCAAAGATTCCCGTGTCCAGTAACTCGTACTCCGGCCCTTGCCGGTCGCGCCGGTTCCGATCGATTAACTCGCTATAGGGATACTCTCGCTGCGGATACTTGTAGAGCATCCGCATGTAACTATGGGTGGGCGTGCTGTCCAGGTAAAACCAATATTCCTTGACGTCTTCGCCGTGAATGCCTTCGTTCCCTGAAATACCGAACATGCGTTCTTTCAGGATCGGATCTTTCCCGTTCCACAGCGCCAAGGCAAAAGTCAGGAGTTGATAGCGATCACAGATGCCGGCGATTCCGTCCTCGCCCCAGCGATACGCCTTGCTCCGCGCCCAGTCATGCGGCGTAAATTCCCAGGCGCAACCATCCGGGCTGTAATCCTCGCGCACCCCGCCCCACGACCGCTCGCACACATACGGCCCCCACTTGCGCCAAGGCACAACAAACCCTTCAAACGGCTCCGCTAAACGCTGATGTTCTTTGCTGGGATACAAAGTGGTTTCTGGCTTTGGGCTCATGGTTTCACTGGGTGGAACCTACCGGCGACGACTGCTCTTCTTACGGGGCAAATGAAAACAACACCTGAAACATGATGGTTGAGCAACTGCGGCACAAGAATGGCTCTTCTCCGCGCCCTCCGGGGCTGTTCTCCGCGAACTCTACGTTTCTAAGATCTTTTCCCTTCGCGTTCCTTCGTGCCCTTGGTGGTTAAAGTTTTTCGCTTTTCTCTGCGCCCTCTGCGCCTTCCTCAGCGATCTCTGCGTTCTAAGATTTTTCCCCTTCGTGTTCCTTCGTGCCCTTCGTGGTTCAAGCTTTTCGCTTTTCTTCGCGCTCTCCGCGTTCTCAGCGGTTGAAGGTTTCTGTCCTACCGCGAACCTCCGCCCGCCATCCCTTCGCGCCCCAGCAACGACCCCACCCGCTGCATCTGCGCCGCAAATCGTGGCGCATCATACGACGACGGATTATCCAGTTGCTGGAACAACCCGTTAATCGCCGCCCGCAGTTCGCCGTCCTCTTTCACGTTCTGCTTATACGCTGCATAGAGCGAATCCAGCGCCATCGCCGCCTGCTCCGCCGAACGCTGCCCGGCAAACGAAATCGTACCGCTCTCCCGCGCGATGTCCCGCATCACGCGTACCGTATACGCCCGGTCAAATGGCTTGCTATTAAGCTGCCGCGCCAGCTCTGCCGCAAGCCCCGACGCATGTTTCGCTGTCGCCGCAATTTCTTCGCGGTTGCCATTCAACACGCCCAACAGCCCTTGCAACTTATTTACGTCGGAGTCCAGTTGCCGTCCCATCTCGCCGTTCAACTCCTGTACCGCAAACCGGAACACGGCGTAGCGCGACGTGTTCCACGCCGGCACACCCACCTTGCGCTCGCCGTAATAACCCTCCGAGGTCAGCCGCCAGCTTTCGTCCGGCTTGCTCAAACTGTGGTGGCAGGCAAAACAATCGAGTTCAGCGTACTCCGGCCATACCGTTCCCTGCGCCAGCCGCGCCAACCGCGACATCCCATCGCGCAGTTGTACCGCCTCGCCCACCGCCCAGATCTGCACTCCGTGCCAGGCATTGTCGTTGGGCTCTTTCCAGTGTCGCGGCTGCACCGCACTGAACAAATTCAACTCGAACGTCAAGTCTGGATGCCCCGCCGCGATGAGTTCATGGTCAACAAACTTCTCCGCTGTCCCCAGATGACATGTCAGGCACTTTTCCGTGCGCGCGATCAAGTCTTTCGTGTCGTCCATGCCGAGCCGCTGCTTGTCGGCGGCGGGCTTGGTCTCCCAGTCCTTGACCGTATGCGGACCGAGCCAGCCCGAAGCGGGCCCATGGCAATGCTCGCAACTCACTCCATCGCCTACGTCAAAACTCTGCGCCCGCATTTCCGTCGCCGGCGCGAGCGCGTGACACGCCAGGCAGCGCGCGTCTTGGTTGGGCGCGCTTTTCAACTTCAGAATCTTGCCGATGCGCACCGAAACCGAATTCGACAGCACCTGATACGCCCGCGCATGCTTGTCCTGCCCCGCCCAGATGCTGTACTCGTTCTGCGGAATGTGCGTGGTCGTCTTCGGCTGGATGCTGCCGTGGCAACTGCTGGCGGCACAGCCTCCCGGCCCGTTGTACTTGCCCACCACGACATCGGCCGCGTGCAGGGTGCCCGCCGTCAGCACCAGCGCGCTCCATACCAGTCTGCTGCGCTTTTTCTTTGCCCAGTTCATGGTTTTCCCTGCACGTTCTTGAGCCCTAGCGATTGCCCCCGTCTTATACCCATTCTGCGTCCGGAAATCAATGAATTCCCTCAGATCGCGCTTTGGCGCGGCCGTCGGCGGGGACCACCCACCCCCCACAGGCGTGTCGAAATGAGACAAGCCTTGTGTTCCTTTGGGGCCGATTGAGACCCACTTCGTGTTCCTCCGTGGCCTTGGTGGTGGCCTTTGGTGGGCCGTTCCCTGCGTCCCTCAGCGTACTCTGCGGTTTAAGATTTTCCTGCCCCGGGATTCGCCGCTCCTACCCCACAAAAAATTTTCGTTCCCCGAAAGCTCCTTCCACGTTAAGATTCCCGCCTGCCAGCAAAGCTTGTGATGGGGTGCACAAGGGGGCCCCCGCCTCGTGTTCAACGAATTGAGGGCAATCCAGCAGGAGTTCGGCTATCTTCCCGCCGAACAGTTGGCGCTGCTCGCGCAGCGGATCGAAGTCCCCATCAGCCAGATCCACGCGGTCGCGAGCTTCTACCCCCATTTCCGTCTCGCCCCCCCTCCGCGCGTGGATGTTCGCGTTTGTGCCGACATGACCTGCCACATCCGCGGCGGCCCTCAAGTCAAGGCCGCGCTGCACAACGCTTTCCGCACCCGGCGCGCCGAAGAAGTGGTCATTCGTGACGTCTCCTGCCTCGGACGCTGTGATCAGGCCCCCGCGGTCGCCATCAACGACTCCATCTACCCCCATATGTCGCCGGCGGAAACGGTCGGCCTCTGCCGCGAAGTTCTGGCCGGACGCCAGCTTCCTCCCGAGCCTCACGCCGTGCAGCACGTCCCGCTCGCCTGCGACCCTTACAGCGGCATTCCCACCTACGCCGTGGTCAAGCGCTTCGTGGAAACCAACGACTGGGCCGGCGTCATCAAGGTGCTGAAAGAAAGCGGTCTGCGCGGCATGGGTGGAGCCGGCTTCCCCACCGGGTTGAAGTGGGAAATCGTACGCAACGCTCCCGGCAAAGAGCGCTACATCGTCTGCAACGCCGATGAGAGCGAACCCGGCACCATCAAAGATCGCTTCATCATGGAGCAACTCCCTTACCTCGTGATCGAAGGCATGATCACTGCGGGCCTGGTTACGGGCGCGCGCAAAGGTATTCTCTACATCCGTCACGAGTACGAAGGGCCAAAAGAAGTTCTGCAGCGTGAGCTTGACCGCTGCTATGAGCGCGGCATTCTCGGCCCGCGCGTCATGGGCAGCGACTACAGTTTTGATCTCGAAATTTTCGTCAGCCCGGGCGGTTACATTTGCGGCGAAGAAAGCGCGCTGCTGGAAGCGATCGAAGGTAAGCGCTCCGAGCCGCGCAACAAGCCGCCATTTCCCGGCACCAATGGCTTGTGGAACATGCCCACCGCCATTAACAACGTTGAGACGTTCACTTTCGCCACGGTGATTTTGGCGCGCGGCATCGAATGGTTCAAGGCTCAGGGCAAGAATGGCGCCACTGGCCTGAAGTTTGTCGGCATCAGCGGCGACGTAAACAAGCCCGGCATTTTTGAAGTCCCCATGGGCACCAGTTACTCCGACCTCATCTATCAATATGCCGGCGGCATCATTGACAACAAACCGATGATCTCCTTCGCGCCCTCCGGTCCCTCCGCGGGATATTTGCCCGCCTCCATGGTGGACCTGCCCCTGGACTGGAATGCCGTTGCTGCCGCCGGTTCCATGGTCGGTTCCGGCGCCATTGTGGTTTGCGCCGAAGGCCGCTGCATGGTCGACATGGCGCTCAATGCCGTCCGCTTCTTCCGCAACGAATCCTGCGGCAAGTGCGTGCCCTGCCGCGTCGGTTCCCAGAAAATGACGGACATGCTGATCGGCTGGACCCAGGGCCGCTATCAGGAGGGTGATTTGCCGCTGCTCGACGAACTGGCCAACGCCATGCGCCTCACATCCATCTGCGGCCTCGGCCAGGTCGTCCCCGTGCCCATCGCCTCCGTGCTCAAACATTTTCGCGACGTGGTGGATGATCACATCCTGCGGCGCCGCTGTCCCGCGGGCGTTTGCTTCCAGGAGGGCGCATGAGCCCCGAAGGCCGGCCCGCCGACATCACGCTTACCATCGACGGCCAGACCGTCACCGTCCCCGCCGGAACCACTGTCTTCGATGCCGCCCGTCTCAACGGCATTGCCATCCCCACCCTCTGCCATCAGCAGAACGAAAATCCAGTTGGCGTGTGTCGCGTCTGCGTGGTGGATGTCGGCGCACGCGTCTACACCGCGTCCTGCATTCGGCCCTGCGAGGCCAACATGAAAGTCCAGACCAGCACGGAAGGCGTGATCAACGCCCGCCGCACCCTGGTCGAACTGCTCATGTCCGACCATCCCGCGCCGTGCGCCCGCCAGCAGCACTCCGGAGATTGCGAACTCGAAACTCTCGCCGCCGGCGCCGGCATCAAGCAACCGCGTTTCGCCAAGCGCGCCACCCCGCGCGGCAAGGATGATTCCTCGCTCGCCATCGCCGTCGACCACGAGTCCTGCATTCTTTGCGACCGCTGCATTCGCGGCTGTGACGACATTCGCCACAATTGGGTTCTGGCCCGTCGCGGCAAAGGCTATCAGGCCGGCATCGCCTTCGACACCAACTTGCCTATGGGGAACTCGTCCTGTGTTTCCTGCGGTGAGTGCATGGTTTCCTGTCCCACCGGCGCGCTCACCAACAAGAAAATCATTGGACAGGAACTGGGTGGCGAAGTCGTTAATCCGGAAGAATTGCTCGACCTGCCCATCTTCCACAACGTCAGCGGCACCTTCCTCGAACTCAACCAGAAGGCCATCGTCAAGCGCCACTTCCGCGCCGGCGACATCATCTGCCGCGAGGGCGAGTTTGGCTCCACTGCGTTTTATATCCAGCAGGGCAAGGCCGAGGTGTATCTCGCCAGCCCCATCGCCCACGTCAAAACGCAGGACTCCGGCGCCGGTTTTTTCCGCAAGCTGAGCTCCCTCTTGGCACCACGAAAAGACCACCAGCGTTCCGAAGAATCCGTACGCCAGTTCATTCCCATCGATGCCTCGGTGGACCTGCCCTACGGCAATCCCGTGGCCGAGCTGGTTCCGGGCGATCTCTTCGGTGAGATGACCTGCATGAATTACTACCCGCGTTCGGCCACGGTGCGCGCCACCACCGACTGCGTGATGTACGAGATGTTGCGCAATGTGCTCGACATCCTGCAGCGCAACAAGACTTTCCGCGCCCAGCTGGAACGCACTTACCGCGCCCGCGCGCTCGACTCCCACCTGCGCAGTGTGCCCATCTTCACGCCCCTCACCAAAGATTTTATCGACCACTTACGCGAGCGCGTCGAACTCATCCGCTTCCAGCCCGGGCAGGTCATCTGCAAGCAGGGCGATCCGGCCGACGCCTTCTACCTCGTCCGCATCGGCTTCGTCAAAGTCTCCGAAAACCGTCCCGGCGGCGAAATGGTCCTCGCCTATCTCGGACGCGGCGGTTTTTTCGGCGAAATCGGATTGCTTACCGGCAGCCCGCGCACCGCCACCTGCACCGCCCTCGATCACGTGGAAGTTGTCCGTATTTCCCGCGACGATTTCCAGCTCATGCTGGATAAGTTCCCGCAGGTGCGCGCCAGCCTGGAAGGTGTGGCCCACGAGCGCATCGAGGAGAACCGCCAGCGCTTCACCCAACTTGCCAATGTCCCGGTGGATCAGTTCCTGGCGCAAGGTTTGATGGAGGCGCAGAGCCTGCTCGTGCTCGATCTCGAGCGCTGCACCCGCTGCGATCAGTGCGTGCATGCCTGTGCCGATGCCCACGAGGGAGTCAGCCGCCTGGTTCGCGACGGCTTGCGCTTTGACAAATATCTGGTGGCTACGTCCTGCCGGCAGTGCCGCGACCCGCTCTGCATGGTCGGATGCCCGGTCGGTTCCATCCGCCGCCGCAATTCACTCGAAGTCATTATTGAAGACTGGTGCGTGGGTTGCGGTCTCTGCGCCAACAATTGCCCGTACGGCAACATCAACCTGCATCCCTTCCCGGCTGAACTGGACGATCCCGAACGGCCGGGCCGGAAGATTGCCGGCGTGCGCTTGAAAGCTACTTCCTGCGACCTTTGCACCGACCACGAAGAACCGAGTTGCGTCTACGCTTGCCCGCACGACGCCGCGCATCGCGTGAATCCACCCGAATTTTTCGCCGGCCTGCTCAAACAGGCGCCCGCGGGGAAAGGAGTGCGCCATGCTGATTGATCAGTCGCATCGCAGTTGGTTTATCGGCACGCTGGTCGCGCTCGCCATCGCCGTGGTCGTCTACATTCCTTACGCGCAGGCCGTGGAGCGACCCAGCGGCGGCAGCACCCTCGGCATTGTCTACGGCAGTATTGGTTTCGCCTGCATGCTGTTTGCCGGCTTGCTTGGCCTGCGCAAGAAGTTCCCTATCTGGCGCATCGGCCGCGCGCAGTCGTGGATGCGTGGGCATCTCTGGCTTGGCTTTCTCTCTTTCCCGATCATCCTGATGCACGGCGCCTTTCATTTTGGCGGCACGCTGACCCGCGTCATGATGTGGATGTTTGTCTTCATCTTCATCAGCGGCATCTTTGGCGCGGTGCTGCAGCACTACATGCCGCGCCAGCACACCGCCAATCTGCCCATGGAAACCATCTTCGAGCAGATTGATCACGTGCGCGACCAGTTGGAAGTCGAGGCCGGAGAGATCGTCGAGGAAAACTGCGCCACGCTTGACGGGGAACTGTCTCATGCCAGCGAACAGCAACTGGCGGTCGCAGCCGCCGCCGGCACCCATTGGGACATCACCGTTGCCGGCGGACTGGAGGCTGATGAAGCCGCTTCCCATCATCTCCGGGAGTTCTTCGAAGAGGAACTGTCGCCATATCTGGAAGCCTCCGGCGGCGGAAAGTCGCCGCTCGCTTCCGCCACCACCGCGCGCGACATGTTTCAGCAGTTGCGCATCAATTTGCCCGACGGCATGCACGAGGCGGTGGGCGATCTGGAGAGTTTGGCGGAGGAAAAACGTCAGCTTGATCAGCAGAAGCGCTATCACGTCCTGTTGCACGGATGGCTGCTGGTGCATATTCCATTGTCTTATGCCGTACTGCTGTTGGGCGCCTTTCATGCCGTGCTGGCGCTGAAATACTGAGACTTGCATGCGACGCGTACGCACAACGAAAGACCGGGCCAAGAGAATTGATCTGATGTACTTCTCGCGGCCGCACTGGCTGCGCAACTGGCGCTACTGGCTCGCCGTGGGCATTCCGGTACTGGCGTTGGGCTGGTTTTTGACGGCGCGCGCCGGCGGGCAAAAGGAGCTGAGCAGCGGCCCGCTCGCGCATTCGCATGCCGCCTTCACCAGCAAGTGCGCACTGTGCCACGTGGTGCAGGCGTCCAGCTTTTTCGAATACGTGCAGGACAAAGCCTGCCTCAGTTGTCACGACGCGCCGGTGCACCAGGCCAGCCAGAAATTCACTCCGACTTGCGCTTCATGCCACATCGAGCACAAAGGCGCGATGCGAATGGCAGCGACGGCGGACGCGACCTGCGTGCAGTGTCACGGAAATCTCCAGACCCGCGACGGCAAGCTTCTCTACGCGCGCTCCATCGAGAAGTTCGACGGCAATCATCCTGAGTTCCTGCCGCTGCGCGAACGCGTTGCGGATCCGGGCGGCGTCAAGCTCAATCACAACGTCCACCTGCAGGCCAACTTGATCGGCCCCAACCATACGCGGGTGCAGATGACCTGCGACAACTGCCATCGCGTGGTCGCCGTGCAGGAAACGTGGCCGTATCCAGGCGCGCTGAAGCCCGCGGCGGCGGCGGCGGCTGACGTTCCCGAGGTGCTGCGCCCGAGATATTCTCGCGCCTACATGGCGCCGCCGAAGTTTACCGAAACTTGTGCCGGCTGCCATCTGCTCGACTTCGACTCCCGCTTCGGCGCGGAGCAGGTCCCGCACGACAAAGCGGACGTCATTCACGACTTCCTGACCAAGCGCTTCACCAGTTACCTTGCCGCCAACCCGGCAGCCGTGCGCGAACCAGTGCAAGCTGATCGTCGCATTCCCGGGCGGGCCTGCGCTTTGCGGGTGGCCCACAACCCGGCTGAGTGGGTGACATTGCGCGTGGAAGAAACCGAGTGGGTTTTGTGGATCAAGACCTGCAAGGAATGCCACACGCTGACACAAGGCGGCGCACTGCTGCAGGACAAAGGCTGCGTCACGCCCAACGCCGCTGCCGCACCGCTGCCGGAAGTGGTGAAGTCGAACATCACCGTGCGCTGGCTGCCGCACTCGGACTTCGACCACCGCGCCCACCGCGCCATGAAGTGCGAGTCGTGCCACACGAAAGCGCCCGCGAGCCACGACACCGCCGACGTGCTGATTCCGTCCATCAAGACGTGCCAGCAATGCCATCGCTCGGCAGGCCCGGCCAAGGATTTTGCGGAAGGCCGCTGCTTCGAATGTCACCAGTACCACAACTGGAAAACGGAGAAGCACACCAACGGCGTTTACGATCTGCAGCAATTGCGGAGCGATGTGAGGCCACCGGCGCCGCATCGTTAGGTTTCATCGCTGGCATCCGACCCCGCGGCTTCTCCCTCGTCCGAGTAATCCACCATGTAGTCATCGGTGGACCAGGTATCTTCGCCGAGCAACTTACCTTTGACCGATCGCGGATCGATCACGATGTGAGTGGGACGGAAGGGCTCAAAGTTGGTTTTGCGGAGGTTGCCGGATGCGGTCTGCAAGGCGAAGAGGATCTGGCCGGAAACTCTGGGGTCGATTTGACCGGCGAGGATGAGGCGCATGACCTGCATGAGCGCGACCTGGATGGAATTGGCGTCTTCCAAGACGGGCAGGTCGAGGGCGGGGCGGGCGCGCCGGGCGCGGGCGGAGTTGAGCAAGATGCGCTGTTCATGCCAGCGCTGGTGAAAGAAACAAAAGCGGCGCCGCTTGAGAGCGGGTGAGCCGCACTGAGTGCCATTCACTTTTATGTGCTGGCACCGAGGAACGTCGAGATAAGGCATCGTGACACCCCTACCCCCCTACCCCTCCCCCTGATTGATTGTTTTCATGGGGTTGGCGGGAGAATCGAATGTAGATCCTAGAGGAATAGGGACTTACACGGAAAATCTAGAGGTGTAAGGACTTATATCTACGAGCTACTTTTGTACGTTACTGCTATATCTTTTATGCAGGGTCGCGGGGTTAGTGTCAAGGGAAAAGTGAGGGGTGGGAGGCCCAAAATGGGAAAGAGGCTGCCGAGTCGTGAGGCCAGTCACTCCGGTACGGCTCTGCTTTTGGCTGTTGCTCTATAATCAGTCTAGAGAGATAATCCGCGCGACC
>JBGQDM010000014.1:0-45608 GCA_041495845.1 Terriglobia bacterium
ATCTGGAAGAAGGAATATTTCGAAGATGGCGCGGTGTGGGCCGACGGAGAGCCGTTTCCGGCGGAGATTTCGCGAGCGCAGGCGACTCCCACCGCGCCTCAGGCATCCGAGTGACTGCCGCATGAGAAAGCTTTTCCCACTACTTCTGCTCACTCTCGCCGTCTCCATCTCTCTCGCGCAGGGGCCCGAAACCACGGTCAAGGTGGACGTCAAGCTGGTGAACGTGTTCGTCACGGTCAACGACCAGCGCGGCGCTCCAGTGGGTGGCTTGAAGAAAGAAGATTTTCGAGTGCGGGAAAACGGACAGGAGCAGAAGATTGCGGTCTTCGAACGCGAGTCCGCGCTGCCGCTTTCGATCGTGCTGGGGGTGGACACCAGCCTGAGCACGCGGGCCCTGATCAAGCTGGAACTGGAATCCGCGCGCCGGTTTGCCCGGGCGGTATTGCGTCCGGTAGACGCACTGTCTTTGTATTCCTTCAGTGAAACGGTGCGCGAGGTGGTGCCGTTCACGGCGGACCTGAAGGTGATCGACCGCGGCTTGGACCACATCCGCACGGGTGCGGCAACGGCGCTTTACGACGCCATTTACCTGGGTGCGCGCTCGCTGGAAGCGCGCCAGGGAAGAAAAGTGATGGTGGTAATCACCGACGGCGGCGACACTCTGAGCGCGACCAGCTACAAGGAGGCGCTACGCGAGGCGCAACAGGCGGAAGCGATTGTTTACAGCGTTATCGTGGTGCCTATCGAAGCCAGCGCGGGCCGCGACACCGGCGGCGAGCACGCGCTGATCCAGATCTCGACCGACACCGGAGGCAAGTATTTCTACGCCAAGTCGCTGCCCGAGCTGGACGCGGCCTTTGAAAAGATCAGTGACGAGCTGCGCACCCAGTATCTGCTGGCCTATTACCCGGCGCAGCACACATCGGACTCAGACTTCCGGCACATCGAGGTACAACTGGCCTCACCTGGGCAGACATACCAGGCCCGTCATCGCACCGGGTATTACACCAGCAGCGGACACTTTTGAACCGCAGCTCCCTTCCGGATGACGGAGAAAAACTATGCCATCCTGGATGTCGTGGCCGCGATGTGCGCGTGACTTCGTCTAAAGGCTTGACGGCAAAGGTAGAATGGTCGCCACCCATCCTGGTCTTCCGGTTGCTTCCGGAGTTGCAGCCACACCAGAGTGTGCACCATGGGCGGTGCCTGGCCACTGCTGCGGGCTATTTGTGTAAGTAACGTTCATTGGGGGTTTGGCATGTCTCGACGGTCTGCTTGGATCCGGTTTCTGTCTGTCACGCTGTGTGTTTGCCTTGGCGCCGCGGGCGCTCTCTTTGCGCAGACCACGATTTCCACCGGCAGCATTCAGGGCACGGTGGTCGACCCGCAGAACGCGGTGGTAACGGGCGCGAAGGTCACCATCAGCAACAAGGCAACCGGCCAGGTGATCAACCTCGCCACCAGTGCCTCGGGCGCGTACACGTCGGGTGCGCTGATTCCCGGCGACTATGTAGTTCGCGTCGAGGCCAAAGGCTTCAAGACCGCCGATCTATCAGTCACGGTGCAGGTGGGTGTGACTGCTGGCGGCAGCGTACGCATGCAGGTGGGACAGGAAGCGCAGGTGGTGGAAGTGCAAGCGTCCGCTATCCGCGTGAACACGGAGCAGGCCACGGTGCAGGGCGTGCTTACCGCACAGCAGATTGACAATCTGCCGATCAACGGGCGCAACTTCCTCGACCTGGCGCAGTTGGAGCCGGGAGTGCAGATTCAGGACGGCGGCAACTTCGATCCCACCAAGAACGGTTTCTCTTCCATTTCATTCGGTGGGCGCTTCGGGCGCACGGCGCGGATTGAAGTCGATGGCATTGACATCAGCGACGAGACCGTGGGCACCACCACGCAGAATATTCCCCAGGGTGCGATCCAGGAATTCCAGATTGGCCAGTCTTCGCTCGACCTGTCGACGGAGCTGACTTCTTCCGGCTCCGTCAACGTGGTCACCCGGTCGGGTTCGAACCTGTGGCACGGGGAAGGGTTTTATTTTTTCCGCGACAGCCGGGTATCGGCACATCTTCCCGGCCCGCCCAGCCCCTTTCAGCGTCACCAGTTCGGCGCGCGCGTAGGTGGTCCGATCATCAAGGACCGTCTGTTCTTCTTCATGGATGGGGAGCGTACCAAGCAGGATCTGTCGGCACCGGTGGTGCCCGGCAATCAGTTCGGGCCTCTGCAGGGAAACTTCAGCTCGCCGTTCCGTGAGTCGCAGGTCTCGGGCCGGTTGGACTATCAACTCCGCGGCTCGACCCGATTTTTTTACCGCTTTACCTTCGACCAAAGCCGGAACACCAGCGGCTTCATTGCCAATACATATCAGCCCTTCAACAACAACAACCATACTCCCGCGCACGTGGTGGGGGCCGATTTCACTACCGGCAACTACACCCACAGCATTCGTTTCGGTTACTCGAAGTTCCGCAACGGGATCACGGACGCGGTGACCGGCAGCAGCATCTTTGACCCCGCTCCCGGAATCGAACTCGCGATCGGTCAGGACCCGAATTGCTTGACCCCCGGCGTGAACGACTTTTGCTCGGGACCGAATTTTCTGGCGCCGCAATCCACCTTCCAGACCGACAAGCAGTTCAAGTACGACGGCAGCAGGACTTTCCGGGCCCACATCATCCGCTACGGCGTGGGGTATAACCGCTTGCAGGGCGGCGGCGCTGCGTTCTTTCTGGGGAGTGCGCCGGCGGTTTCGTCGGTCAATACCACCGATAACCAGGGAGTTGAAGGAACTCAGACATTTGCCGCTGATTCCTGCGACCCGGGCCACTTGATCACCGGGCAGCAGCCGTGTTTTCCGGGCGGTGCCGCCAATCCTTTGAACTTTCCCGTGCAGCAGGTGACGCTCGGCAATGGGCAGGGATTTTCTTCCGAGAAGCCGGCTTTCGGTCTTCCCGGCGGTGCGCTGGGGCCGGACAATCGTTTCTCCTGGTACATCGGTGACGCCTGGAAATGGAAGTCCAACTTCACCATCAACGTCGGCCTGCGCTACGTGCGCGACACCGGCCGCACTGATAGCGACATTGCGCCCACTCCCTGCTCGCAGTTGGATCCGGTCAATGTCGTTCCAGTATTTCAGGCGAACGGCGTCAACTGCACCGGCAACATTCTGGATTTGTGGGGCGCGGGCTTGGGGAACCGGGTGCGTCAGCCGAATACAAATTTTGCTCCGCAGTTGGGGATTGCCTGGGACCCGGGTAAGAGCGGGAAGACGGTGATCCGCGCCGGCATCGGTTTGTTCTACGAGAATGCGCTTTGGAACAACAACCTGTTCAACCGGCCGCCACGGTTGCAACAAGGACTTTTCTTGGCGCAGCAGACAGCCTGCACAAGCGGTAACCCCCAGTCGTTTACATTGCCGGGCACCACCACGACCGTTGACCCCGCCTTCTGCGGCCAGCCCATCGGCTCCGTGGTAAGCGACATCACTCAGTTGCAGCACGACTACCAGGTAGCCACGGCCGCCGCGGGCGCCGCAGTCAACAGCGTATTCATCGGCAACGTTCTAGCAGCCGGCATTGACGCGACCGGTACCAACCTGTTCGCGCCCAACTACCGTTCCGCCCGTTCGGTGCAGATGAACATCGGCATCCAGCGCGAGATTCGGAGCGGCATGGTGCTCACCGTGGATTACATCCGCAACGTGGCCAGCCACAACCAGCTCACCGTGGACGTGAACCACGTCGGGGACGCCAAGTATCTGGATCCACAGGCGGCGCTTGATGCCATCAATGCGACCTTGGCGGCGCACCCGGCGGAGACAGCGGGTTGCCCGCAGGCCGTGAGCGCTGGAGCAAGCTCGCAGGCGGCGATCAATTGCTACATCGCCGCCAATGTAACGTTGCCCCAAGGAATCAGCACCGGGATTGCCGATCTGGCCTCCAACGGACTGGATTCCGCCAATTCTTTCTGCGGCGGTGTCCCCTGTTTTGTGACGCTCGCCCCCAACGCCGCGTTTCCAGGGAAAAATAAATTTCTGGGCACGAACCAGATGCTGTTTCCCATCGGACGCTCGGTTTACAACGGCCTGCAGATGTCGCTCAAGCAGAACAAGAGCAATCCCTTCCGTGGCGTGAAATCCATGAACCTGCAGGTTTCCTACGCCTTCTCGCGCTACAAGGCCACAGCCCGGGACACCGACTTCATCAACTTTTCTGAAGACAACAACCTCACCTCGCGGTTCCTGGGACCGAATGGGCTGGATCGCACCCACCAGATTTCGTTTGGCGGCACCATGGAATTGCCGCAGCACTTCCGCCTCAGCGTCATTTCGCATTTCTACAGCCCGCTTCCCCTTGACTTGCGCCTGCCCACGACGGGTGAACCGGGTGGCCTCTTTGTGAGCGACGTGACCGGCGACGGTACGGGCGACGGTACAGGAGTATCCAACGGTGGGGTCGGCGATCTGTTGCCGGGCACCAAGCTGGGGTCATTCGGTCGCGACACTTCCGTCAGCGGGCTGAACAAGTTAATTGACAACTACAACCAGAACTTCGCCGGGCAGCCGACACCGGCGGGAGCAGCTCTGATTAATGCCGGCGTCTTGACTCCGGGCCAACTGGCGACGCTGGGCGGCGTCCAGCAACAACTGGTCCGCGCTCCAGAGGGGCAGGTGAACCTGGCCTGGCTGCGCGCCCTCGACCTGCGCTTCGGTTGGAGTTGGAAGGTTCGCGACAGGGTTGCATTCGAGCCGAGCATCGCGTTCTTCAATACGTTCAACTTCGCTAACTTTGACGGCGTGAATAATACGGTGAGTGGCATCCTCGACGGCTCGTCTGGTTCGGTAAACGGCACCACCGCGGCCCAACGGTCCGTCGGCGGCACCCGCACAGGAGTCGGCACAGGAGTATTTGGCCTCGGTTCGCCGCGAGCGCTGGAGTTTGGCTTGCGGCTCACTTTTTGAGCGGAGAGTCTTAGCACACGAGCCGCCGGCGCGCCGGCGGCTCGTGTGTTTTGACCTCACCCCTAGCTGGCCCGCCCATCCCCGGAAGCAACCACCCGTGTACAATGCCCGCATGTCGTTTCGTCAGGACGGTCGTCCCGAGCCGCATCGCGAAAACCGGCAGGAAGGCATGGGCAACCACGCTCGCAAGGGCAAGATCCCGCCTCCGGAAGAAACGTTTGAAGAAGCGTCGTACCTCAAGATGCTGGGGGAAAAGCAGCGTCCGGTGAGCGTGAAGCTGGCTGGCGGCGAAGTGGTGCACGGCTGGATTGAGTACTACGACCGCAACATGATTCGCCTGACGCGCGAAGACGCGCCCAATCTGTTTATCTTCAAGCACGAGATTCTGTACATCCAGGAAGCGGCGGGGAAGCGGACGTCACGGTCCAACGGGTCGTAGCGCCGGGTTTTCTGCCTGCTATGTCCAAACCCTCAAATTCTGATTACGTTGCGGTCATGACCGGAATTGCCCGCGAGGCGGGCACTCTGCTCATGGAGTATTTCCGGCGGCGGGTGCGGGTCGAGTACAAGGGCGAAGCCGATCTGGTGACGGAAGCGGACCGGGCATCAGAAGCGCTCATCATACGCCGCATTCGCGAGCGCTTTCCCGACCACCAGATTCTGGGAGAAGAGGGCGGCGAGACCGGCGCCGCGGGCGAGTTTCGCTGGTACGTGGATCCGCTGGACGGCACCACGAACTTTGCCCACGGCTACCCTGTGTTCTGCGTGTCGCTGGGGCTGGAGCGTGCCGGGAAGCGCATCGCGGGTGTCGTGTACGATCCCACGCGCGACGAGATGTTTGCCGCCGGCTTGGGCGCAGGCGCGTTTCTCAACGACACTCGCATCCACGTCTCCACCACCGCCAAGCTGGCTGAGGCCCTGGTGGCCACGGGTTTCCCCAGCCACAAGCGCCACAAGAATCCGAACATCTACTTCTACCATCAGCTGACCTTGCGCACGCACGGTGTACGCCGCGCGGGATCGGCGGCGCTCGATCTGTGTTACGTGGCTTGCGGCCGCTACGATGGTTTCTGGGAGTTCAATCTGAATTCGTGGGACACGGCGGCGGGTGTGCTGATTGCCGAGGAGGCCGGCGGCACAGTCGGCGATTTCTCCGGCGGCCCGTTCCAGATTGCCAGTCGGGAAGTCACCGCTTCGAACGGCTTGATCCACCAAGCATTACTTAGCGAATTCGCCGCCATTTTTGCCGGCCGTGGGCTGGAGACGCCGGCCAGCCCGGTGGACTACGCCCGCGAACGCCCGCGCTAGCAGCTACAATGGAAGCAGTGGGGTCATCCTTTTGAGGGGCAGGTTGTGATTCCGTCTCTGCTCGAACGCCAGATTGAAAAACGCCCGGATCGGGTTCGGCTGAGCGGGCGCGTGCTTTTCCTGACCGAAGATCCCGAACTGATCCGGCGCCAACTCGCGGGTTGGGACCTGCCCTGGGACCTGGAAACTCCTTCCAATAATCCCAAACTCCGCGATGACATTTCCACCGACGAGATCACGCCGGCGCACGTCTGCTTTTATTTCGACGAGACCTTGGGCGAGTTTCCGTACGTGGGCTTGAAGTGCGGCGAGCAGATGCCGGTGGGCCGGAGCGAGGTGAAGCAGGGCGGCTTCGTGGCTTGCGTCAGCGGCAAGCGGCGGGGCAAGGGCTCGAGCCGCGAGCAGTCACCCTACGCCGAACGCTGCGCCGGAATTCAACTCGTGATCGCGGAGAACATCGAGCGCATTTACCGCCAGAATTGCCAGAACCTGGGCGTGCTCACTTCGACCGACTTTTCGCTGATCGCGCGCATTCGTCGCGGCGAGGAGATTGCGCTGGCGGAATTTACCCGCGGCGAGGATGAAATCTCGCGGCAGATCATCGAACACGGTGGACTTTTCAGCTTCAACGTGGCGCGCCTGCAGGGTAAGGTGTTCTTGCCGGTCATCCAGACAGCGCCGCGTCCCATGACGCTAGCGGAGAAGATTTTCGCGCGACACATGGTGTCCGCCGAGGGCAAAGTCGGCGTGGCGGCGGTGCGGCCGGGCGATGCCGGTTTTGCGCGTACCGACCTGCGCTTCAGCCACGAATACGTCACGCCCATGGCGGCCATTTTCTTCGATCGCCTGGTGGGTCGCGAGGCGCCGGTCAACGACGCTGGCTCCATTCTCTTTTTCCGCGATCACCTTACTTTTCTCGACGACGTGATTTCCGACGAAAAACGCAAGCTGGGTCTGCTCGATCTGGCCACGCAACTCAAACTGAAGCAGGAGGACTTCGCCAAACAGCGTGGCATCCGGCTGCATGGCGAACTGAAAGACCGCAAGGGGTCGGAAGGCATCTGCCACTCGGTGGTGGCGGAGAGCTACGCGCTGCCGGGACAGTTGATCGTCGGCTCGGATTCGCATACGCCACATTCGGGCGCGGTGGGCTGTATTGCTTTTGGGATTGGCACGACCGACGTTTTCAATTCCTGGATCACCAAAGACATTCGGGTGCGCGTGCCGGAGTCGGTGCGGGTGGTGATTCGCGGGAAGCGCCGGGCCAACGTGACCGCCAAAGACTTCATTCTCAAGATTCTCAGTCTCGACTATGTGCGCAGCGGCAAAGCGCTGGCCAAAGTCATCGAATACGCCGGCGAAGCGGTGGAAGCGCTCAGCGTGGACGAGCGCGCCACCATGACCAACATGGCGGCGGAGATTGGCGGCTTCACCGGCATTGTCGCGCCGGATGCGAGGGTGGTGGAGTTCTTGGTCGAGCGTCGGGGCATGAAGCGCGACGAAGTGGAGGCCATGATTATCGGGCTGATGGGCGATGCCGATGCCGAGTACACGCACACGATCGAACTTGACGCCGCTGAGATTGCGCCCATGGTGGCCACGCCGGGCGACCCTGGCAACGGCAAATTCGTGCACGAGCTGCGAGATCCGGTGAAAGTGGAGCTGGCCTACGGCGGCACCTGCACTGCCGGCAAGAATGAAGACATGGATCTCTATGCCCGGGTGCTGGCCGACGCTCTCAAGCAGGGCAAGCGTGTGGCCACGCCGTTCTATATTCAGTTTGGCTCGCAGGCAACCCGCGAATACTGCGTGAGCAAAGGCTATCTTAAGATTTTTGAGCAGGCCGGAGCGTGCGTGATTGAGCCCAGCTGCGGGGCCTGCATTAATGCCGGCCCGGGCGTCTCCACGCGGCCGGACCAGGTCGTCATCAGCGCCCAGAACCGCAATTTCCCCGGGCGCAGCGGCCCCGGACAAATGTACCTGGCCAGTCCGTTGACGGTCGCGGCCAGCGCGGTGGCCGGTTATGTGTGCGAGTACCAGCCGGAAGAGTAGTCGCGGGCGTTGGTTCTTGCTAAACTTAATGATTCAGCCATCCTGCGCGGAGGTTGGGGGAAAGTGGAATTCTTATGACCTATGTGATCGCAGAGCCCTGCATCGGTACCAAAGACACGGCGTGTGTGGACGCCTGTCCGGTAGATTGCATTCATCCGAAGAAGGGTGATCCCAAGCACGAGGCCGAAGAGATCCTCTACATTGATCCGGTGGAATGCATTGACTGCGGGGCGTGTGTGCCGGTTTGCCCGGTGTCGGCGGTTTTTGCCCTCGACGACCTGCCGGAAAAGTGGAAGGAATACACCGAGCGCAACGCCAAGTATTTCGGACGTTGACTCTCGGTTCAGGGAGCCAGGATTCTCAGCGCACGTCTTCTGCGGCGTGCGCTTTCGTGTTTCTGGGGCGGATGCGGTCCGCTTTCCCTGTCACGTCCAGTCAAGTAGAATCGAAGTTTCTCTTTGCACGAGCGGCGCGGACCGTTCCGCGGGCAGGCTTTTCATGGCGTTGAGAGAGTCGGAAGCGATTGTCCTGCGCACCTATCCGATGCGCGAGGCGGACTTGCTGGTGACTCTGTTTACGCGCCTGGATGGCAAAGTGCGAGGCGTGGCGCGGTCGGCCAAGAACTCGCGGCGCCGTTTTGGTGGCGCGCTGGAACCGTTGACTTATGTGCGCGCCAGCTATGACGAGCGCGAACGGCAGGAACTGGCGCGGCTGGACACATGCGAAGTGCTGGAATCGCCGCTGCACGATGCCGTCGGATACGCGCGCGCCGTGGCGCTGGGGCATGTGGCGGAGTTGCTCGACGAGTTGCTACCGGATCACGAGAAGAACGATGACGTCTTCCGGCTGGCGCTTTCGGTGCTGGGTGCGCTGCGCGGCGGCACCATCTGGATGCCGGTGACGTATTTTGAATTGTGGTTGACGCGGTTGACGGGGTTTCTGCCCGAGCTTTCGGTGTGTGTGGCCTGCGGGCTGGATTTGACTGGGAGCCGGGCGTTTTATCACGCTCTCGCCGACGGCCTGACCTGCGCCCAGGACAAGCGGCTGGCTTCATCCGAGCTTTCCGCGGAGTCGCGCGCGCTGGCGGCGTTGATGTTTCGTGCTCCCGTGGAGGCATTTTCCGGCGAGGAGTGGCCCAAGTCGCAGGCGGCTGATTTGCGGAAGTTTTTGCTGAGAATTCTGGAACGGCATCTGGAAAAGAAACTGGTCACCGCCGGCATGCTGGAGAAAGTCAGCTAGAAGCGCTTTCTGATTTCATGGCAGAATCGAAATCCAACCCGCCCACCTTTCAGGAACTCATCCTGCAACTGCAAACTTTCTGGGCGCAGCGCGGCTGTGTGCTGCAACAGCCCCATGACGTGGAAGTGGGTGCGGGCACCATGGCGCCGGAAACATTTCTACGGGTGCTCGGGCCGCTGCCCTACAAGGTCGCGTATGTGCAGCCTTCGCGCCGCCCGGCCGATGGGCGCTATGGCGAGAACCCGAACCGCCTCTTCAAACATATGCAGCTGCAGGTCATCCTGAAGCCGCCGCCGGAAAACGTGCAGGAGCTTTACCTCGAGTCGCTCGGCGCCATGGGCATTGACCTCCGCCTGCACGATTTGAAATTCGAAGAAGACAACTGGGAGTCGCCGACACTAGGCGCGTGGGGAATCGGCTGGCAGGTGATGCTGGATGGCCTGGAGATTACGCAGTTTACCTACTTCCAGCAGTGCGGCGGAGTGGACCTGTTTCCGATCTCGGCCGAACTGACCTACGGCCTGGAACGCATCACCGCGTTTTTGCAGGATGTGGATTCCATCTATGACATGGTGTGGGCGCGCGATCCTGCCACCGGCCACGAAGTGAAATATGGGGACGTGCGACTGGCGGATGAGTTGCAGTTTTCCGTCTACAACTTCGAGGCGGCCGATGTGGAAAAAACCTGGCAGCATTTCAATCTGTACGAAGCGGAGTGTCAGGCCCTGATCGAGGCATACGCGAAATTGCAGAAGACCCAAGAGAATCGCTCCGCGGAGGAGACGCAACGCTTCCCGTTGCTCGGCGCCTATGATCTCTGTCTCAAGTGTTCACACCTGTTCAATATTCTTGATGCCCGCGGCGCGATTTCTGTGACCGAGCGCGTCGGCGTGATTGGCCGCGTCCGCAACCTGGCGGTGGGGATTGCCCGGTTGTACGCACAGCAGCAAAAGGCACTGGCTGAGCCGGTGGCGGATGGTGTAGCCCATGCCTGATTTCTTGCTCGAGATCGGTACAGAAGAAATTCCGGCGCGGATGATTACGGCGGCGTCAGAGGAATTACGCACGCGCGTCAGCGATCTGCTGCAGCGAGAACGCTTGCCCGCAAGCGGCGTCGTTACTTGCCTCAGTACGCCGCGACGTCTGGCGGTGATGGCCCCGGGAATTCCCGCCACCCAACCGGATGTCTCGGAAGAAATAACCGGGCCGTCGGTCAGCGTCGCCTTCAAGGACAACCAACCCACGCCCGCCGCGTTCGCTTTTGCGAAGAAAGCTGGAGTCGAGGTTTCCCAGTTGCGGCGCCACACCACTCCGAAGGGTGAGTATCTGGCTGCCACGGTGATCAAGAAGGGGCGGCCGGCAGCGACAATTCTAGCCGAAGCGTTGCCCAAGGAAATTGCGGCCATCTCCTGGCCCAAGAGCATGTACTGGCGTAAAGCGGGCGAACGTTTTGTTCGTCCTCTTCGCTGGCTGGTGGCGATGCTGGGCGAAGGGGTGGTGCCGCTGGAGATGAGCGGGGTGCGCGCCGGCAACACATCGCGCGGGCATCGCATCATCGGTGCGGAGGCGATTTCCATTTCGCAACCGGGCGCTTACGTCGAATCTCTCCGGCAGGCAAAAGTGCTCGGCGCCGCCGAACGCGAACAGCAAATTCGCAGGGCCCTCGATGCCGCCACCCGATCCATTCCCGGCGCGCGCTGGCGTGAAGATGCGGATTTGCTTCGCACCGTGGTCAACCTCACCGAATTTCCCAGCGCCATCCTGGGCAGCTTCGATCCGGAGTTCCTTGCCCTGCCCGAAGAAGTGCTGGTCACCGTGATGCGCGACCATCAAAAGTATTTCGCGCTGGAAGACGCCAATGGAAAACTGCTGCCGCATTTTCTGGCCGTGCTCAACACCGCCGGCGATCCGCAGGGCCTGATTCGCCACGGCAACGAACGCGTGCTCCGTGCCCGGTTCAACGATGCGCGCTTCTTCTGGCAAACGGACCAGAAGCACCCCCTGATTGAACGCCGGCAGTGGCTGAAAAGTGTGACCTTCCAGAAAGATCTGGGCAGCTACTACGAAAAGACCGAGCGCGTGCAGCGGTTGGCCAGCCGCCTCAGCGAGGAGATCAAGAACGCCGGCGTGGCGGTGCGATCCGGCATCGTGCACAAGGCGGCTGCCCTGGCCAAGGCCGATCTGACGACCGAACTGGTGAAGGAGTTTACCGAGTTGCAGGGCGTCGTCGGCGGTCTCTACGCGCGAGTGCAGGAACTCGATTCTGATCTCAAGCCCGACGTGCGCGAAGGCATCGCGCTCGCCATCTACGACCAGTACAAACCGGAGTCGATGGACGACAGCGTGCCGCGGACCATCGAAGGCGCAGTCGTCGCCATCGCCGACAAAGCCGACAGCATCGCTGGCATGTTTGCGCTGGGCCTGGTTCCCAGCGGCTCGAAAGATCCGTTTGCCCTGCGTCGCCAGGGCAACGGAATTGTGAGGATCATTGCCGAGAAGAAACTTCCCCTCAGCCTGGGACAGTTGATGGAGGATGCCCGCAGCGGGTATCGGGGTTCGGCGGCAGAGAAGAAATTCTCCAGCGCCGATTTCACCGCGGCGGCGACTGCATTCTTTCGCGAGCGGGTGGAGTTCTACATGCGCGAGGCGCGGGGCTTCGCCTACGATGTGGTGAGCGCCGTGCTGGCGGCCGATGGGCAGGATGTTGAGAATGCGCTGGCGCGGGCGGAGGCGGTGACTAAAGTCCGTGCGTCGGCTGATTTTGCCGCCATCTCGGTTTCTTTCAAACGCATGAAGAACATTTTGCGGCAGGCGCGCGAGGCCGGCAAACAACCGGCGGCGGCCGTGAACCCAGAGCGGCTGGAGCAGGACGCGGAACGGGAACTGCACGCCCAGGCCGCAGCAACGGCCAAGCGTGTCGATGCGTTGCGAGCGGCCCGGCAATACGAGGCCGCGCTGGTCGAGATTTCCAAACTCCGCCCGGGTGTAGACCATTTTTTCGACAAGGTGATGGTGATGGTGGACGATGCTGAGGTGCGGGCCAACCGGTTGGCGCTGCTGGCGACGTTGCAGCGGGAATTCTCCACCATCGCTGATTTCTCCGAGATTGTGACCGAAGGGAAATAAGTTTGTTCTCAAGATTCTCTGATAAAGGACTCCTATGGTGACGCAGACGTTGACGGAAAACGCTCCGATGGACACGAAACAATCCGGCACAAAATACGTTTACTTTTTCGGCGGGGGTAAGGCTGAAGGCAACGGCAAGATGAAGGACGATCTCGGCGGTAAAGGCGCTGGCCTGGCCGAGATGACCAATGCGGCACTGCCGGTGCCGCCGGGCTTCACCATTCAGACGGAAGCCTGCCGCGAATCCATGCGCGGCCAGGTTTCCCCGCAAGTCGACCGCCAGATGGATGAGGCGCTCGAACGCCTGGAATCGCTGCAGGGGCAGAAACTGGGAAAGGGAGACAATCCTCTGCTGGTCAGCGTGCGTTCTGGCGCAAAGTTTTCCATGCCGGGCATGATGGACACCATCCTGAATCTTGGTCTGAACGATCAGAGTGTGGAAGCGCTGGCGCGTCGCAGCAACAATCCGCGTTTCGCCTGTGACTCCTACCGGCGCCTGATTCAAATGTTCGGTAGCGTCGTGCTGGAAATCCCCAAGCACGCATTCGACGAAGTGTTCGACGCCAAGAAGAAACAGAAAAAAGCGAAGCTGGATACCGACCTCGACGCCAAAGCACTGCAAGAAGTGATCGCGGAATACAAGAAAGTTGTAAAGAAAAATACCAAGCGCGATTTTCCGCAAGACCCGCACGAGCAGCTGGTGATGGCGCGCGAGGCTGTGTTCCGCTCCTGGGGCAACGACCGCGCCCGGCACTACCGCCGCATCAACAACATCTCTGACGATCTCGGTACCGCGGTCAACGTGCAGGCCATGGTTTATGGCAATCTCGGCGAAACCAGCGGCACCGGTGTCGGCTTTACCCGCAACCCCGCCACCGGCGCCAATGAATTCTATGGCGAGTTTCTGATGAACGCGCAGGGCGAGGATGTAGTCGCCGGCATTCGCACTCCGGTGCCGATTTCCGGCCTCGAGCAGGTGATGCCCGACGTCTTCAACCAGCTTCGCGAGATCACCTCACGCCTGGAAACGCACTACCGCGATGTGCAGGACTTCGAGTTCACCATCCAGGACGGCAAGCTCTACATGTTGCAGACCCGCAACGCCAAGCGTACCGGACCCGCCGCGGTGCGCATTGCCATCCAGATGGTGGAGGAAGGCCTGATCACTAAAGACGAAGCCATCTTCCGGGTCGACCCCAACCAGCTTTACGACTTTCTCGTGCCGCGGCTCGATGAAAAGGGAGTGAAAGTGGAAGTGCTGGCCAAAGGGCTGCCCGCTTCGCCGGGCGCGGCCGTCGGCCAGATTGTTTTCACCGCCGATGAAGCCGTCAAGAAAGCAGGCCACGAAACCAGGAAGAATCCGGTGATTCTCGTGCGCGCTGAAACTACGCCGGAAGACATTCACGGCATGGAAGTGGCAGCGGGAATTCTGACGTCACGCGGCGGCATGACCAGCCACGCCGCGGTCGTCACCCGAGGCATGGGGAAGTGCTGCGTGGCGGGAGCGGGCGACATTGAAGTCAACGAGAAGCTGCGCGAGATGCGCGTCAAAGGTCAGGTCTTCCGCGCCGGAGACTGGCTCTCGCTCGATGGCACCACCGGCCGCGTCATCAAGGGAAAACTCAATACGCTCCCGCCCAAGGCGGATGACCCGGACTTGCAAAAGCTCATGAGTTGGTCAGAACCGTTCCGCAAGATGCGGGTGCGCGCCAACGCCGACATCCCTCGCGACGCCATTCAGGCGCGCGCATTCGGCGCGGAAGGGATCGGCCTGTGCCGTACCGAGCACATGTTTTTTGCCGAAGACCGCATTCCCCACATGCGCACCATGATCATGGCGCGCACCGAGAAAGACCGTCGTGCCGCACTCAAGAAGCTGTTGCCCATGCAGCGCGCCGATTTTGTCGGCATCTTCCGCGCCATGGACGGCTTTCCTGTCACCATTCGCACGCTCGATCCGCCCTTGCATGAATTCCTGCCGCGCCGCGAAGATTTGATGGTCGAGATCGGTGTGCTCGAAGCCACCAAGCCGAAAGCCGCGAAGCTCAAGGGGTTGCGCACGCTGCTGCAACGGGTGGAGGAGCTGCACGAGTTCAACCCCATGCTGGGACATCGCGGCTGCCGTCTCGGCATCACCTATCCGGAGATCACCGAAATGCAGGTCCGCGCCATTTTCGAAGCGGCGGTGGCCGTGGCCAAAGACGGTGTCAAGGTCCTGCCCGAGGTCATGATTCCGCTCACCGGAACGCTCAAAGAAATGGCTAACCAGGCGGCCATCGTCAACCAGGTGGCGCAGGAAGTCTTTGCCGAGAAGGAACGGCGTGTGGATTACCTGGTGGGCACCATGATCGAGTTGCCGCGGGCGGCGCTGGTGGCGGACGAGATTGCGAAAGAATCCCAATTCTTTTCCTTCGGCACCAACGACCTCACCCAAACCACGTTCGGCTTCTCACGCGATGACATCAACAAGTTCCTGCCCGCGTATCTCGAACACGGCATCCTCAAGCAGGACCCGTTTGCCGTGCTTGATCGCGAGGGTGTAGGCCAGCTGGTGAAGATGGCGACGGAGGGCGGGCGCAAGACCCGTCCCGATTTGAAGGTCGGTATCTGCGGCGAACATGGCGGCGAACCTTCGTCCGTCGAGTTTTGCCACCAGGTGGGGCTGAACTATGTTTCCTGCTCGCCTTTCCGTGTGCTCACGGCACGGCTGGCCGCAGCCCAGGCGGCAGCCAGCGACAAGCTCAAAGTGGAAGGCGGAAGGACGAAGTAAGAAGGGCGCACCTGCGGCTCGTGGCCAGGCAAACTGAATCGAGCGCAGGGCAAGGGCCCCGGGCAGGTCCTATTGCACCCGCTGCAGCCGGTCGATCAGTTTCTGCGCCAGGTTGTCTTCCGATTCAGACCAGAGTAAGCGTCCGGTAGCGCCAGCATTCCGTTCAACGCGGATGGTGAATTCGACCAGTTTCTGAATGTTCGCGTGCACTCGCTGGTCGGCTTCGGCGCGAGGATGCTCGTCTTCGTAAAGAAAGGGTGTGTCTACCCCGAAGTCTACTTGCACGTGGCCGGTCTCATCACAGGTCTGGTCTTCGAAAGCACCGCCCTGCAGGATAAATTTCACCGGCACCGGAGTGGAAAACCAGTTTCCGGTGCGTAGGTCCGGCGTCCACAGGTCCCAGTGGGCAGTAAAGGTGTAGGCAAGGTCCTCATGCAAAATGTCGGCGGCCACGGCGGCTGCCACTTCAGGGCTTGCGCCCGGGTGAAAGCGCTGTTCCAGCGTAGTTGCTTCCGACCAGGAAACCGGATGCAGGGTAAGGTAGGTGATTCCGGGCCTCAGTTGCGAGAAGGAAAATTGGTGCATCACCGCCACCGCATGGCGCAACAGTGCCGGCGGATCAAACGTGGGAAACCACAGACTCAAGTAGAGGGAATCGGCCATGGCGGACGGCGCCAAGCTAAGCAAGAGCGCTGCTGGTATTGTATCGAATTTTGCTCCGCCCGCTTTGACACTGTGTTTTCGCGGCTGCTACTATCAAAAGGTTGGACAGTAGTCTTCCTTCCAATCAGCGTCCCCGTCGTCTAGCCCGGCCTAGGACATCGCCCTTTCACGGCGGTAACGCGGGTTCGAATCCCGCCGGGGACGCCAAACCTTTTCAAGCAGTTAACGCCCTGCACCGCTCTCCTACACTGTTCCCCTCGAATGGTGATCGTTCTTTCGACGGGGTGTCTGTTTGTTTCTACCGGTTTCCTTAGTACGCGTTCTTGTTGGTCCAGGCGGAGAGCACCGTCATGGCGACAATCCGCAGGTCAAATCCGATACTCCAGTTCTGCAAATAGTACAAATCGTGTTCCACGCGTTTTTCAATCGAGGTGTCGCCTCGCCATCCGCGAACTTGGGCCCACCCGGTGATGCCCACCTTGAGGGAATGCCGGTGGTTGTAGCGGTGGACTTCGCTCAGGAACTGGTCGACAAAATAAGGCCGTTCGGGCCGTGGCCCGACGACGCTCATGTCCCCTTTCAGAGCATTGAAGAACTGCGGCAATTCGTCGATGTTGGTGCGGCGCAACAGGGCCCCCAGGCGCGTGCGCCGCGGATCGTCGGCGCTCGTCCAGACCGTGTCGCTCGAACTCTTGGCGGAGACATGCATGGTGCGGAATTTGTACATGCGGAACATCTGACCGTTCAACCCGATCCGTTCTTGCGCGAAGAAGATGGGGCCCGGAGAAGTGAACCGAATCAGAAGCGCCACCAGACCGAACAGGGGGGCGGTGAGAAGGAGAACCAGCAGCGAGAAGCCGATATCGAAGCCGCGTTTGAGCACGGCATAGTGCAGCAAATCCGCCGGAGTTGACGTCAAGTCCAGCATCTGAATGCGGCCCAACTGAAACAGTTTTTCCTGGACCACGACATTTTCCCCCAGATCGACCACGACACGAACGGGCAAGGACAGTTTCTCCAGGGCCGCCACGATGACCGGAAGCAGGGCGAATTGCGTGGGAGCAACCGCGACAACGGCCTCCTGAAATCCGCGGGCGGCGTCCAGTCCGGCAATCTGATCGAGTTCGTAGAGTGGAGTCGCCTCCGCTGCCGGGGTCTGGCCGGGAAGAAGGACAAAACCGGCGATGTGGCACGATGCCAGGGAAAGTCGTTGCAGACGGTCCGCTGCCTGCTGCGCGAAACTGTCGGCGCCAATGATCAAGATGGCAGTCGCCTTCCCCCATGTCCTCAGCCCCTTGAGGGTTACTCGCAGCAGAGCGCGCAACAGCACAGTCAGGCCAAACAAGGCCAGAATTCCACAGACAAACAGGCCGCGGGGAAAGACTGCGTCCCGACTGAAGAACACAATCGCCAGGAAAACGGTGCTGGTGGCGACCAGGGCCGAGAGCGCCGCCTTGGCGCCCGTACGCTCCCGAAAGAGGTCATCCACGTTGGTTACGCGATAGCGTTCGGCCATGAACGCCCAAACAAACGAACAAAGGAGCAGGAGTCCAAGGTGTCCGGAGCGAGGATAGCTGGCGGTCCTGGCTGCCTGTCCCCAGAGGAAAACCCAGAGTTGGTAGCCAGCTTCAAAAGCCACCCAAGGCAGGAGATACGTGCACAGGGTCAAGATGAGCCGGTAGAAGCGCAACGACAGAAACACGGATGCAACCTTCTTTCATCGAGTTCTGGAGGGTCGCGGGCTGCTGGGGGAGACCCGAGGGAATCAGCGCAGGGACAAAATCAGTCCGCCGCACCCGCGGCTGCCGCAGCCTCAAACTGCGGTTCGAATAAGGACTCGAATAATTGGTCGTATAAATCCAGCACTCGCGCTTTGTTGTAATTTTTCTCGGCATACCTGCGGCCGTTGCGTCCCATGGCCAGAGGAAGGGAAGTGTCCGCGCGCAGTGCCTGTGCGCCCCTGACCAGAGCGGCCGGATCCTCGGGCGGCACCACCAGCCCACAGCGGGCTTCGCGAATCAGACGGGAAGCCACACTATTCGAGTTGGCAGCGCAGAGCACCGGTTGGCCCGCCGCCATATAGGTCAGTAATTTGGAGGGAATCACCGCATCCGTGACCGCCGCTTTCTGGTTCAACAGCAACACATCCGCCGCGGCATAGAGCTGACCCAGCGCGGCCACCGGTTGCAAGGGGAGCAACAACAGGTTGTCCAGTCCTCGACTTTTGATTTCGCGATCGACCAACGCTCGTTCTTCGCCTTCACCGACGATGACCCACAACAGATTGGGATCGCCTCCACTCAATGCTGCGGCCCGGACAAGGTTGAGCAGGTCTTGTTTCTTCCCCATGTTGCCGGTGTGGAGCGCCACAAATTTTTCTACTGCGATGCCATGGGCGGCCCGGAAGCTGCCATCACTTCGCACCGGATAGATCGCTTCCGTATCGCCCCAATCCGGGATCAGGTGCAGCCGATGAGCGAGAATTCCACTGTGCACCAGCCGGCCGCGAAACCCTTCGCAAAGACACACCACGGCTTCAGCATGGCGATACACAAACTGCTCCATGGCTCGAGCGCACCGCAAGAGAACTCCTTCCCCCAGAATGCCGGTGGCCAGCGCCGCGTCGGACGCCAGGTCGGTCAGCTTGAGGATGTAAGGAACGCTCCGGATCCAGCCCAGAACATAGGCTGCCAACGCCAGCGCGGGTGGGGGACAGGAACAGTAGATGAGGTCACACTCCTCCGCCGCGAGTCCCGCAGTGAGCGCCGCCGCGGTAAAGGAGAAATCATGCAGCAGCCGCTGCAGCAGCGAACTGGCGCGTCGCGGAACAAAATGACGCACCCGCCGGATGTGCGCGCCGCAGCGCTCTTCTTTCTGCGTCATCCGGCCGCGGTACCCCTCCCACGTGCGCCACTCCGGGTAATAGGGAAATGCCGTTACCACCTGGACGACATGGCCTTGGGCGGCGAGATGCTCACTCAACCCGGTGGTGAAGGGAGCGACCGACGTGCGTTCCGGAAAGTAATTGATCCCGAGGATCAGGATTCGCATGGAGTCGTCTCAAGAGCGAGCGCGGGAACCAGCTGGTTCCGCATCACACTCTGGTAGATCGACATCAACCGGCCGTAACTCAAGTCTTCGCTATAACGTTCCACCTGGGTGCGACGGGCAGCGCTCGACCATCGCGCCCAAGTGGAGCTCTCTGCCAGAAGCGCGTCGCGCAGTGCTTCCACGAAGGCCGGGAGATCGCCCGGTGGGAACAGCAAGCCCTCGCGCTGGTGCCGGATCATCGTTCCCACGCTGGGGTGACCGGCTGCGACCACCGGGGTGGCCACGGCCAGCGCCTCGAGCAGGACCATGGGGCAGTTTTCGCAGGCGAGCGAGGGAAAGACCAGAAAGCGGCTGGCGGCGATGTGCGCCATCACTTCGGGCCGGCTGAGCCGACCATGCCACGTAACCCCAGGCAACTGCGCATAACGTTCTTCAAGTGCCTGGCGGTCCGGCCCGTCGCCGATCAATAACAGATGGAACCCCTCCGGGGCAGCCCGACTCCAGGCTTCCAGCAGCAGACCTACACCTTTGTGCCGAGAGATGGCGCCGGCGAAGACTACGTGGGGGCTTCTCGCGCCGTGGCCCAGGTCCGAAACCGGAACAAAGTTCGGTTTCACCGCCAACTTGTGGCGGGGAAAATCTCCCCGCAGAAAAATCTCGCGAGAGACATCATTCAACGTGATAAAGGCATCAACGGCACCAGTGTAAGTTCCCAATTTCGAGTGCAGGGAATTGAGCGCGACCATGACCGCGGTGCGCGCCAGGCTGCCGGCGTAGCAGCGATGCCATAGGGCGGGTAAGGATGAGCGCCCAACACATTTCTCGCATTGCCGGCCCTTTCGAGTGAGGAGCGCGTTGGCGCACACGTGCCGGAAATTGTGCAGCGTCTGCACCACTGGCACCCCGGCCCGCCGGCTGGCCCAGAACACACTCGGGCTGAGTTGGGGAAAGGTGTTATGCACGTGGACGATATCAGGATGAAACTGCGAAATTCTTTGTCCCAGGGCTTGGTAGGCTTGCCGCGACCAGAGAATGGTGGGGACCGCCAGGATTTGCCGAAGGATGGTTCCATTTTTCAAACCGGCCGAGGAAGCCATGAACTCATCCACGACATGGCCGCGGTCGCGGAGCAGCCGGGCCTCGAGCTCGACCACCGTGTCCTCGCCGCCCCAGCCCGGGGCATATTGGTTGTGTACCTGGAGTACGCGCAGTTTTCCGTTGTCGTTCGACATGATGTCTAGACCGTGGCCGTGACTCTCGAGCGGATGGCTTGGAGCGCCGATTGCAGCGAGAGCGGGGACCGCGCAATGTGGCACTGCGCTGCGATATCACGGTTGCCCCAGAGGGTGTAGCGCCGGAGCTGCAAACTTGGAGCCCGCGAGAGCGGGTGTGGAATGGCATTTCTGCCCGGCTCCACCGTCATTCCCAGACCGAGCCCGACGCCGCGGGCTGCCCGAATGATCTGTTTCGAGACATTGCCGTTGGGATACGCAATCACTTGCGGGGCCCGTCCGGTCATCGCCTGCAGCGACTCTTGTGCGCTCCGAATCTGTTCGCATACCTCCGCTGCAGAATAGTTGGCGAGGATGGCATGGTCCCAGGTGTGGTTCCCGATGTGGACGAGAGGGTGACGCGCGAATCCGGCCAGTTCGCTGCGCGTAAAAGGCCGGTCGAGATGCGAAACTGTCTGAAACGCGGGGTGGCCAAATGCAGCCATCATCTGCTGGTCGGCTTCGCATGTGCGCAAACGTTTGCACGCAGCCCGCGCTCGATCAAGCTTTTCCCGGGACCAGTCCCGTTTCCCGGCTTCCCGATAAAGCACATCCCACCAGAATGGTTTTCCGGTAGCCACATGGTTGGCCGAGATGCAGAAAACCGCCGGCGCGCCGAATTTCTCCAGCACAGGTATGGCACGCGCATGGTTGGCGTAGCCGTCGTCGAAGGTGATCATGGCGTATTGTCCGGGCGAATCCAGGCCGGCTGTGATCTGCTCCGGCGAAACAAAGCGGAAGCCGTGCTCCTGGAAGTTCTCGACAAAGGTGTGGAACATCCGCACCGTAATCGCCTGCTGCGGATCCAGCAGGCCTTGCCTGGCTTCTTGCTCGGACTCAAACAGGCCGTGGAAGGCAAAGATGAAGAGTCCCGACACGGGCGGAAGGATGCGCTGCCACGCCCGCGCCAGTCTGGCATCACTGGCAAACACCAGCTTCCGGCCAAGGTTGGGTGCGATCGGTGTCATCAATTGGATCACGGAGAAGTTTCGGTTTTCGGCCCGCGCCGGGGGTGCCTATGTTTGGTGCGGTGCCGAGAGAAACCACGGCAGCGGCATTCCGCTACCGCGATCGGGTGTTGAGAAAGCTGTACTCTTCCCGCGGGGACACGTGAAAAATGCGGTAGCCAGCCGCGTTCAGTTCACGAATCGCTCTGCGGGTCGGTTGGGTGCCCACTTCACGCCAGCGATGGTGAAATTCCACCAGCAGTTGGCCTACGTGAATCTCTGCCTGCAACAGGTCGCGGATCACGTCGTATTCCGCGCCTTCGATATCCATCTTCAACAGATCAATGCTCTCGTGTCCCAGCACGCGCAGAATCGTGGTCAGTCGATGGACGGGCACTTGAATCGCCGGCCAGGGCGTCGCTCGCGGGATGACACTGTGCGAAATATGGCGTGGGTCGCATGGAGGCAAGAACGGGCACGTTCCATCGCTTGCTCCCACGGCAAGAGGGTGGAAGACAAAGCCAGCGGGCAAAGTCTGGGTCTTGATCCAGGCCATCGTCCGCGGGGTTGGGTCGAAGGCGTGGACGGTGACCCCAAAGCGCTGGATCAGCTCCAGATCAAACGAGATGTCGTCGCCAACCCCTAGCGAATACACCGTGCTGGTGGGAAGCAACGGCGACGGGCACAGCGTCCAACTGGCCTTCCGGCCGCCCAGGGTCAAGGTCTCCGTGCGGAGCTGCCTGGTCTGCCAAAGATCGCGCCCTGCCGCCACCAGCGCCAGTCGTTGTAGACCCCGCAGCGATCGAGCCGCCAGGTTTGTGACCCTAGGAAAACTCTGGATCTCGCTTGTCTCCCACGAATCGGCCAGCTCTCCGGCCTTGGTACGCAGCTGGCTAAACATGTTTCACCACTCGGGCGAACAGCAGCTGGCCGAAAAGCCTCGTGCCCACCGTGGGCTCCAAGATTCGCGCCAGCCAGCCCCGCACCGGTGCGCCTGCCGGGAACCAGCGGGGATCGATTTGTAAGCAATTCACCTCCGGCTGCGGGAAGAAGGCAGCCAGTTCGTGCGCCAGTTCGGTGCCGGTGAAGCGATGAAAGAAAATGCCATTCTCGTGCACTCCATCCCGTGGTCGGCGAAGAATTTCCCGGAGGAGGTTGTAGTGGTACACGGTGAGCAGCAGGCAGCCCGACGGTTTGAGCCCGGTACGCACCCGGCCGAGAAGTGCAGCCCTCTGTTCTTGAGAGGGAATGTGCTCCAACAGCTGCGCAGAAATCACCGCATCGAAGAAGGCAGGAGAGAGCACCAGTTGAGTCACATCGCACCACACCAAGCCCAGCCGAGTCTCCGCGCCGGACGCCTTCTTCGCCAGGTGGAGCAACGATGACTCGGAGAAATCCGTTGCCAGAACGGCTTGAGCAATTCCGAGCAACCGGACCGTCATCCGCCCAGTACCACAGGCGAGATCGAGCACGGTCTTCCCCAGAAACGCTGCCGGGTTCGCAAACACCGCCTTCATTTCCACCGTGTTGGACCAGGCCGAGAAGTGGGCATCGTAACCGTCCGCGCCCCGGTCCCGCGCCTGCTGTTCCTCGTGGGTCACCCGACTCAGGGGCTGCTGCAGCGGCAGCAAGCGCAAAATGCCGGCTCGAATCTCGCAGACACGGCCGCAAGCAATGCATCGCACGGTGCCTGCGCGGACAAACTCGTCACCCCGGCCATCCCCCATGACCAGGCGTTGTCCGTCGTGGGGACACCGTACGGCATCCAGCAGCGCCACCGGGAAGCCGCGAAATTCCGGTGCTGCACTGGGGCCTGAATTGAGGTCGTGAGCCACAGGCATGAATCTACCGAGATCGTCCAAGATGTCCGATTTCCCAGGCCAGGCGCCGGACGCCCTTGCTGGCCAGGGCGCTCAGGGGACCGATTCCCAACGCATGGCTGAGGAGTCCGGCAGCAGCCAGCACCGGACTGGAAAACCCGGTGACCCGGAAGAGCGATTCGATTTTCCCGCCCAGCTGCGTTTTGTAGAACGAGGCTCCCCACATGAGATGAAAACATCCGAGTTGCAAGCGGATGAGGTGTTGCAGAGTCAACCACAGCACCACGCTCCCCAAATTCAAGCGGTCAAATTCCGGATCGTGAGCGAGCACGATCAGATACGCGTTGTTGGCGTGCAGAAACGAGAGGGTCCCGGCAACCAGCCTCTTCCGGTAGTACACCCCGTACAACAAACCGCGCTCTTGCACCAGCGGCCACCGTTGCTCGACGACACCGGGATGCCAAGCGCTTTCCCGATGATGTTTCTGCATGCGTTGGCGGTTCAGGTCGAGGATCTCTTGATACAGTTCCCGCGTCACTTCCGGCCCCAAGCACGGCCCCACCGCCAGGTTGTCCCCCCATTCCCGCTCTAACCGTCGCAGATAGTAAGGAAGATGTTTGCGAGTTTTGCTGCCCAGCGTCTGCAGATACTGTTCCGGGCGAGCGGGAAGGGCAATGAGAAAATCCTCCGCCGCCGGTCGAGCACTGCAACGGAGCGGAAGCACGGACATGGCCTCGATCTCGTCGCGCCTCAACCAGGGAAGATGAATCCTCGCCGGTTTTCTGGTTTCCACCAGATGCCGGACTACGGCGCTGCCCGGCAAGGCGCGTCCTTGGACATGGATCTCCCGCAGCAAACCCCAGCGCCGCTCTTCCCGGTAGAAACAAGCGTCAATGATTTTTCCTTGCGGATCGGTCAGGAAGCACACGCGCTCGGCCACCGGAAAACAATAATTGCCGGCAAAGCTGAAAGAGTGAAACCAGTCGTCCCCGGCCGCTTCATCGAGCAGTCGCCGCACTTCAGCGGTCAACTGCGCCACCGGGAAATCGTGGAACGAAGCGAGCGTAGGGCCCACCGCGGCGTGGCTCTGGTCCGTCACCCCCGCTTGTTCCCACCCGGCCCCCGGGAACACGATGGAGAGTGGCCAGAGAGGCATCTTAGTTTGCCCTCCGTCCCGGAATGATCTTGCTGGCCGCCAGGGCAGCCGCGTAGTCCAGAAGACGACGGGCGGCAATGGCTTGCCAACTAAATTCTTCGCGCATGCGCCGCGCCCCGGTTGCGCCCAGTGGCTCGCGGACCCGAGCATCGCGGAGCGCGTGCAACTGCACCACCAGGTCAGCTCCATCGCCCAAACGGTATTGCCGCCCGGTCCCCTCAAGCCGCTCGGGCGCGTCCATGGTGTCATTCGCGATGAGGGGAAGGCCACAGGCCAACGCGTCCAGCATCGACATCGATTCCTCGGTCGGCCAGACTCCGATGTCGGCCGCGCGATAGAACGCGCCCAGCTCGCTTACCGGCATAAAGGGAAGGTGCACGCAACCGCGACATTGAGCAATTTCCTGCGTCTGCAGTCCTTGGCCAATCAACAATCCACGAAACGGTTCCCCGGCCGCGGCCAGTTCCGCGATGGCGCGCGCCAGCAACAGCGGGTTCTTCTGCGCCGTAAACCGCCCAGAATACACGCAGACAATTTCGTCCTCGCGGAAACCGAGGCGGCGGCGCAGCGCGGTCCGCGCCCGCGCTTCTCCAGGACCGGCCACCGGATGAAACACTTCCGTATCGACGCCCAAGGGGCAAATTTCCAGCTTGCTGCGGGGTACGCCAAAAAACTGCGATGCCAACGCGGCACAGTCGGGAGAAATCGCATAATACTTTTCCGTGGCCCAACTGACCATGCGCCCGTGCAGCCCGCGCTCGAGATAACACCTCCAGCGTTCGGGACGGAGACCGGTGGACGTTTTCCGGGCCAGAGGGAAGACGGACGCGTGGTAATGACAGCCGGAGAACAGACGATAGTCCAGCCGGGAACGATAGAAAGCGGATTCCACCGCAATCCAGCCAATCGGCGTCATGGTCTGCACCACCTGCGGTTGAATCTCGCGCAACTTTTGCCGTAGTCCGAGCAAACGAACGTGGCCTAGTGTCTTGGTGTGCCCGAGAATGTGCAGACGAAACCCGTCCAGGGTCTCCTCGGAGCCTGGCGCCAGTTCCGGCGCAAACCCGCCATACGCCTGCTGTTCCGGCTCCTGCCGGTAGTCGGGCGGAAATGACGAGGCCACTACGTCCACGTGTGCGCCTAACCGCGCCAGGTATTTCGGCAGCCGGTTTTCGAGATAACCCATCCCGGGAGAAAAAATCTCGGAGATCAAGACGATGCGCATCCCACCCCCATTTCCGGAGGGAGCCCGAGAGGTCGCGGCCCCGCGACCGGGCTCATGAAGTACAACAAGACGATGAGCAGACCCAGGCCGCCGGACAACAGCGTGGTAAAGATGGAAATGTTGGCCAGATTATAGGCGGCATAAGTGGTGACCAGAGCGGCCAGCCGGGGATCATGCTGCTGCGCCGCTGAGTCGAGGATCCAGAACACAAGCCCACAAAACACTGCGATCAAAAGCAGGCCGGGCAACCCGGCCGCCTCGATGCCATCCGTGGCCAGGAAGTGGGTGCTGGCATTGAGATTGGTGGTGCCGGCGTACGCCAGGCCGAGTTCCTGGCCGACCGGATACTGATAAGGATAGGAGATGAGCCAATTCACCCCTTTGATGTGCGACCAGTAAGTGACCGGGTTCTGTTGAAAGAAATCGTAATATTGAGCGGTGAGAAGTCCCCCCATGCCCAGGGTTCTGGCTACGACAACGGCCAATGCCAGCCAGAGGAACGCCCCGGGCTCTTGCCCGGTGGCGACGTAAGCACCCAGACATCCAGCCAGCAGCGCCAGGCACGCCAGCGGGAACGCCGCCCCAAAGGGAAGCCTCCGAATCCGGAGGAACAGGTACATCCCCGGAAAGAAGAGAATCGACAGGAGCGCGCCCTTGGTGCCGCCAACGCTATAGATCAGCAATTGCCCCGCTGCACCCGCCAGGAAAAGCCAGCGTCGCCGGTAAAACAGTCCGTACGCCATGAAGAATGGGTTGATCGCGCCGGTGAGCAACATGAAGGCGTAGTTGACCGCACCCCCGTCGGCCATATCATTCGACGCCTCCCGCAAATCGTAGACATCGGCGAAGGAGACAAGATGCAAGTGGTTGCGAAAGACCACCATCATCCACAAAGAAAGAACAGCAAACACCGTCGCCAGACCCCGCCACAGGGCTCGTGAAGAAACCTGCGTCGGTTCGGTCCGCCATAAGGGCACACGGTACGTGCACCCCACCACCCAGAACGCCGCGAACAGCACCAGCATGAGTACTGCAATCTCCCGGGCGGGTTCCATCTCCGCATACAGAGGAACGAACATCGAGGGAATCAACACATTGATGTACAAAACCCAGTACGCCAGTTGCGATGGCCGGGCGAGCTGGATCGGCATCCACAGGCAGGGCAGGAGGCTCAGCGCCCAGGCCAGCGCTAGATAGAAAGAGGAAGGAGAATTCTCTTCAAAACCAAGATAGCCAAACGTGGGAAATAAATAGTGAACATACATCCACTGAAAGCACGCGATGTAAAGCGCGACAATGACAAACACGACTTTTCTGAGGTGAGATTGCATCGGAGCCGCGAAGGCGATGGAGATGAAGGACAGATGCTCGGACGGGAACGAGGGTAGTTCGCTGCGCACCGGTTCTGCTGCTGCGAGTTCTCTATCCGGGCTTGTGCACAATGAAAAATACGCCCGTAGCCCGAAACTTCTGCCACCAGCGCCGGGCGTGGTACCTGCGAAACCAGATCGGTAGCCGGCAGATCAGGCAGTCCAGCTTGACCACCCAGCGGATATTGTGCGGGGCCGTAGCCATCATGGAGTGCCATCGCGCCATGAGGGGGAAATCGGTCAAGTGCTCATGGTCAATCGCCATGCCAGTCTCCTCGATCCGGGCTCGGAACCAGGGCAGGGGAATGCCGCGCTCGTGCTGCGTGAGTCCGGGGCGCGGGTTGCGCCAATCGCCCATGGAAGTAATTGGCTCGGAAATCAGAGCGACTCCGCCCGGGACGAGCACCCGCGCAATTTCCCTCAGATAGGTGCTGACGTTGGGAATATGGTGCAGCGCACTCAAGCAGGTCACCAGATCGAAGCGATGGTCGGGGAAGGGCATGAGTCCGGAGATGTCGGGTCGAACATATTCGAATCTGGGATTGGTCAGCCCTTCCGAAGGCTCGAGAATTGTGATCTCGCCGCAACGTTCCACAATGGGTTCAAACTCATAGCCAGCCGCGCTGCCAATGCCCAGAACCCGCGCAAAAGCTGGTTGTTGCAGATGGCGAAAGCCGTGTTCCACATTCCGGGCATGGTAGTTGTACGTGTAGGCGTGGCTATAGGTCTGGACCAGTTCGGCGTAGCCCTCCCGCTCGTCTTGGTACCACTGCTCCCGCTCCGCGGCGGTCAAATCTTCGCCGTAGAGCTGCTCGCCGGAGAAATATTGGGTCATCTCCTTCACAGGATTGCGCCGGGTTTATTTCTGCACCGGCTGCGCGAACAACTCGGCGCGCTCGGCCGAGTCGCGGGCGGTATAGATCCAGTCGTACCCCCAGGAGGCGAGGAGTCGACAACAGTCATCGTGCACGGCCTGGCCATGGGTCGCCAGAAAGAGCCGGGGACGGTGTTCCCGAAAACACCGGGTTGCGCCCACTAACGCGCGGAACTCGCCACCCTCAATGTCCATCTTGATGTAGTCGGGTGCTCGAATCCGTTCTTCAGCAATCAGCTTGTCCAGCGTGGATGTGGCCACGGTCAGGTCGCCTCCCGCTTCCAGTTTCCCCATAGCGCGCGTTGCTTCTCGCACAAATGAGGCTTTCCCCGGCGCATCGGAAATGGCCAGCTCCAAAACTTCCACATTGTGGATGCGATTCAGCGCCAGATGCTTTCGCAGGAGCACGAGATTGGCGGGCAAGGGTTCAAAGGCATACACTCGGCCCTTGCCGACCCGAAGTGCGGCCAGCAAGGAATAGAAACCAGCGTTCGCTCCGACGTCAAAGAACACCGCCCCACTGCGCACTTCCTGGGCGATCCGCCGCTGTGTCTCCCATTCATAACTTCCCAGCCAGCACCCGTGCAGATGCGCGCCGACAATCCATTTCTGGCCGCGCAACGGTCCCTGCAACACCGGGAGAGCGAGCTGGCGCGGAATCAGTTGGAACGGGTAGCGGAGGAGCCGCCCCGCCAAAGAACCGGGCCGTAGCGCCGAAAAATTGATCATCGTTCAATGACCCCTTCCTCTTTGTACTCACTGGGTCGCGGCGCGGTGAGAAGCGGGACGCTCAAAGGCTCGGCGCGGACGCCATCTTCAGCCCGCGCCATCGATGACAGGAAAGACTGAGTACGCCGGTATAACTCGCCGCCGACACCAGCATGCCGTACACCGCGCCGCGCAACCCCAGATGTATGACCAGGGGAATGCCAAAGACAAACGTGGCGGCGCCGCTTGCCAGGTAGGCGTGGAAGACCGCCCGCGGCTTTTCCATCGCCTTCAGCATCAGATTGGCGACATGGCCCAGGCTCAGCACCACCGGCAACAGCACGTACCACCGCAGCAGCGGGGCCACTCGATCGAACTTGCCGGCATAAACAAAATGAAGCAGAGGCAAACTGCCCAGCCCCAGCAGCAAAGCAAATCCCGCACTGATCCCGAGAAACAACAGCGAACACCGCCACCACAAATGCCGCAACTTTCCCATCTCCTGGGCCGCAAACTGGAGCGCCATCTGCGGCAGCACCAGCACAGTAAGGGCGGCGAAGATCTGGTCGACCGGAAGCACCAGGTTGTACAAGGCGCGAAGTTCGGCCACGTCCCGCACCGAGAGGAACCCGGCCACCGCCCAGAAGTAGGCTTGGGTGGTGAACTGAAACACCAGGGCTGTCACCAGCACCCAGCGGGAATACTTCCAGTGCTCGGACCAGTGATCGGACTCCTGCCGCAGGAACTCGGCTGCCTCCACCGGCCCCATTTTTCCCGGACGCTCCCGCACCACCACCAGGGCGGCCATCGTCCACGCTGCCGCCACGATCAGAAAGGCAGACAGACCGTTCAACCGGTCGGCGCGAATCGCCAGCGTCAGCAGGGCCATACAGCTCACAAAAAAGGCAGCCGAAAACCGCATGGCCAGATCGGGCCGCCGCCTCACGTAGAACGTACGCCGCACAAAGGTCGCGGTCAGGATCACGCCGCAGCTCAAGGCCATGCCCAGTAAGGCCGGCGAAGCGAACGCTGGATGCAGCCAGCGCAGGCTGCGCCACACGACCAGCAGAAACGCGCTCAGGCCCGCCAACAGCCAGGCATTGCTCCGCCACAACAGGCTGCCATAGCCGGCGAAGCGCTGGTGATAGCGTCCCGCGCCGTAGATGGTATAGGCCTCGAGAATGGCGGCGTTGTGCAAACCCGCGAGGAAAGTGAAGATCGAATAGGAGAGCGCAAACCCGCCATACTCTTCCTTCGATCGCAGGCGCGCCAAGGCAATGTTTACGATAAACATCCCACCGACGGCCAAGACCTGGTCGGCCAGGCTGTAACTCAGTTGTTCGCCGCGGGCAGCCGACCAGGCGGCGAACCGGTTCCAGGGCGATGAGGCCGGGGACATGCTCTCGACGACCGCAGCCGGCGAGGCTTCGGGAAAGGTCACGCCGCTCATGAACGCGTATCGCCCGTCTGTCCATTGGGGTGTGCTAAGCGGACCCAAACCCGGTGGGCCGCTGCCTGCCAACGCGATCGGTTCGGCGTAGCCCAGGGCAGGACGGAGTTCACCGCCTGGAAGATCTCTTGCGCCAACTGTTTCCTGGGATCCGTGGCTTCGGTCCGCTGCCAGCCCTCCCGTCCCACCAGCCAGAGCAATGCGCCCAACAGCGCCGCAACACCGCCCAGTGCTGTGATCCACGTGCGCGGCGGGAAGTAACGGCGTTCCGGCAGATTGGCTTCGTCCAACAGCTTCACGCTGGGTGTTTCTTTCGCTTCCTGGACTTTGGCAATCTCACACTGCTGGGTCAGGGTCTCGAACACAACTTCTTGAATCCGTGCCCCGCGGTACAGGTCGGCATATTTCACCCCGAGCAAGGGAAGTTTGCGCAGCGACGGGTACAGCAGACCCGCAGCGGCACCACCTCTGCCCTCGGCCTGGCCCTTCTCGCCCGGGTCCTTCCCTTGGTCCTCGGTGGGGTCGCTGTTTCCCCCCAGTTTCTCGAGTTGCCGGCGCAATTCCGTTACCTGCGCCTGGGCGGCGCGCACGCGGACATTGTTGGGGGTATAGATCGCTTCCAGCGCCCGGCGTTGCGATTCTGCCACAATCAATTCTCCCTGCAGTGTGGCCGCTGCTTCGACCATGGCGCGTCCCTGTTCTTTGACGTCGATGGTGGCGTTCTTACTGGAGAATTCACCTAACTCGCGCGCCGCCTGGTCAAGATTCTGTTTGACCGCGACCAGGCGCTCTTCCAGAAAGACCCGCTCCCGGTGCGCCGAAGAAGTCGAAAGCTCCGCCACCAGACGGTTCAACTCCTCCACATAGGCGGCCGCCAGCGCCCGGGCCCGCTCCGGATTGCGATCACTCACCGTCAGGATGAGGATTCCACTCTTCCGGTCCTCGGAAACTCCGGTATTTTGCGCCAACTGTTCGCGGCCATCTTCGTCGAGTTGGACGTGATACACCTGCTTCAGCTGGAAGCGGTCCACCAGGCGGTCCTCCACGGTTCGGCTCCGCAGAATGCCAATAAACAGCGATCCCGAACTCTTGACGCCGAGAACATCACTGGCGATGGCCCCAGCCCCGCCACCCGATTTGGCGGTCAACGCGGCCAGCATCGCCATGCCACTGCTTGACGGGCGGTCGGGTGGCATCAACTGCAACGTCGATACATAGCGCGGGGGAACCAGGCAGGCAATCACCGCACCCACCAGCAGTCCGGCCGCGAGCGCCTTGCCCAGCCCAGTCCGGTGTGTCCACAGCAGGCGGGCGCGGGCCACCGCGTTTCCGGCCGTCGCCAAAGCGGGTCGCGATTCCTCCTCGCCTTCGAGACGTGCAATTTCGACGCTCATCGGTTCCACACTCGCGGGTTCCACGCTCGCCGGTTCGATGTTTAACGTCGCGCTCAGTGGCGAATTCATCTGGCCTCGTGCGGAACGAAACCGACTTCTACCACCGCCACGCGGTTGCTTTGCGGGCGGGCAAACAGCAGCGGATAGCGGGAGATGTGTTCATACTGAAACTGGCTCTTCACATAGATCCCGCGGCGCAGATACAGTTCGTGACGCACCCCGTAGTCCTGCCACGCCCCACCCTGGGGAATGAAATGCGGGCTCACCGTATTGTGCTTGTAGGTAAACTGCACCGTGTCTTGTGGGGAGAGCCAGTAGCGGAACTGCAACTGCACCGCCCGACCCATCCGACCGACGGTGTTGCCAATCAGATTGCCGGCGTTGGTGTACCCGTCACGATAGGTGTGGTTCCAGTAATTCAGGTCACCCCGATAGGCGTATCCCGGAGACTCCGTCGACGCCGCTTCCAGGTGCAAGTCGAGTTTGGGCAGCCGCGGAAAGTGGGTCACGTAAATTCCGGGGCGGAACGGGTTCTTGGGCAGACTCTGGAAGGGCACAAAGTCATCGTCAGCGTACAAGTCGCCGTAGAAGACCAGATACTTTCGCAGCTTGGGCACCTCGTAGGTCCAATCGAAACTGGTATGGCTGTCCCCGGGAACCGAGTTGAGTTGTTGCCGGCGCTGTCCCAGGAAGCTGAACAGAAAATTTTCCGCGGTGAACGGCGTGCCCCCACGGCCCCCAATCGTCACCGTGCGCCCAAAACCTAATTCCAAATTGCGCAGCGGTTTGAAGTTGAGCTTATTGCCGTAGATATAAGGCCGCGGAATATAGCTGTGCCCCTCCAGCCGCCCCATGAAGCTCTCCACTCGTGCCGGCCCCAGCGCTTTCAGGAAACCAGGAAAATGAATGCCGGACTGGCTCAACCGCACCATGGTGACCGGTTCAATATTGTTGCTCCACAAGAACGATTCGCCCGGCCCCGACGCCCAGGACAGGCTCTGTTTGCCGAAGGAGAGTTGCCAGCCCTCTTTCAGGTTGAGGGCCACATATGCATCCAACCACCGCACCCGGTTGACGGAGGTGAAACTCGTGGCGTCGGGCGCCGGCACCAGGTCCGCGCTCGCGATGAAGTTGCGCACCGGTCCTGAGAGCGCCGGCGCTGCGGGTGCATGCTGAAATTCCGCTCGCACAAATAACGCCGCTGGCCCCACCGCCGCGCGAAAAACACCGCCGAGTTGCGCATTGCCGCCGCTCCGGAATGGACGGCCAAAGTCACTGGACAAGGTCTGTCCAAAGTGATCGCCGTCGGTCAGGACCGGTCCACTGACAGAAAGCCCGCGGGCATACACCGACTCCACGCGGGCCATGACATTGCGCTCACCATTCCACAACCCCAGTTCGTAGGCGAATTCCTCCCGCAGACGAGATTCCAAGCCAGCCAACTCGATCGCCGCACCGTCTCCGCGCTCGATCGCTTCGCCCGCCTGTTCGACCAGCTGGGCACACTCCATCCGCGTCCAAGGTTTCAAACCGGCGAACGCGGTTTCGACGTAACCGAAGCCGGCCAGCTTCTCGATAGCGGGATAGACCCAGCTGTCGAGGGGCACGGAAGTGGATCCCATGCGTCCTGGCGGGCGCGGCCCTGGCTCGGAGTCTTCGCGGAGATTGCCCCACGCCGCGCCGCCCAGTTCCGGATCGTGGCGGGCACGGAAAATCTGCCGCCCCAAATACCAGCCCAGCGCGCTGCCGACCACCACATCGGAAGGAAAATGCTGCTTGCCGGTGACCCGGGTCAGCGTCACCGTCGAAGCCAGGCCGTAAGCCATCAGCTTCGTAAGTGGGCCAGGATATTCATGCGCCACAATGCTGGCCACCGACCACGCCAGCGCAGCATGTTCCGACGGAAACGAACTGCCGCCACCAAAGAACCGTCCTCGCCCGGCACTCTCCTCCGGGCGTTGCCTTCGCGATGCTTCCTTGAACGCATACGTAATCAGCGTGCTGTTCAGCGCCGCCTCTCCACTCAAGAAACCCGTTTCCCGCAGATGATCATTGTGGGTGACGCGGCCGAGAGCGTACGAACCAGCCGCGACGCCAACCAGTGAGAACACGGCAAAGTTGGAAACGTCCCGGCTGCGCTGCAACTGAGTGGCTGGAACCTGTCTTACCATCCAGCGGTCGCCCGCGAGCAGGGCGCTGGTGAAACCGGCAAAGGGCAGAAACGTTGTCAAGGTGGCGGGCTTCCGCAATTCTTGGGCACTACTCCAGAACTGCCGCTGGTCATCCGCCAGGTGGTGGAGAAAGGGCAGGAGCAAGTTGTTCTCCGGATCGAGACCCGGTTCGAGCCACGCGGAACGAACCTCGGCTTTCGGCGAGCGCATCGAGTCCAGCTTGCTGATTCCCGGTGGTCGATCGAGCGGCTGCATCCCTGGGCCGGAGCTGGTTTGGGCAACAACGTCCCCAGCACTCAGCAGTAGCACAGCAACCCAGAGCGGCCGCCACCACGTCGCCATCAAACCCGCGATCAAACCCATCCGGATGCTCAAAAAGTCTTGCCCAGGCTGACCGAAAGTGCCACTGCCTGCAGCAACTGCGCGACCTGCAAGGTGTTTCTCCACTTGGTGGTGCCCGCAAACGCTTTTTCCGGCACCACCACCATGTCTCCGGGCTGCAATTGGGCGCTGCCCGCTCCGCCGGTAAACAGCCCGCCCGCTCCACCCACCACCGAGCCATCCGCGCGAATTACGAAGATGGCTTTCTGGTTGGCCATATTGGTCGGGCCGCCTGCCTGCCGGAGGTACCAACCCGCGTTTTTTCCCGGCTTGAAGCTCACCGCAGTCGGGTTATAGACCGCTCCATCGACCATCACCAAGCTCGGGTGCTTGGGCACGTAGAAGACATCGCCGGCTCGCACCTCGATGTCGGCCGGAGTATTGGCCCAGCGTTTCACGTCCTTCGAAACTCGGACCACCAGCCGGCCGCTCGGCGGGGTGTTCTTCAGTCTCTCCATCACCCGTTGCCACTGCAGCAGAGAAGCCTCTTTGACGCTTTTGTCGTCAGGGTTCGAGTCTGGGATTGCCTGCAGAGCCGTTCCATCGTCCTGAACTTCACGAATGAGCACGGTACGATTACTTTCCTCAATCGCTCTGACCTGCGCCCGCTCGAAAACGATACCGTAGGGATAGGCATCATTCTGCCAGCCTCCGGCCCGAGCCAGAATCGAACTCAAGCGCTCCCCGGCGTGAATGCCATAGGTTCCGGGATGACCCACTTCACCCTTGACCTCAATGGTGGCGCCCACATCATTCCAACCACCCAGCTGCCGGATGGTGAGAACGTCGCCGTCGTGCAGCCGGACATCGGTGTCGGGCCCGCCCGCCAACGCCTTCGCAATGGGGACTTCCAGAGTCTCCCCGGTCACGTTCTTGTGGTGCTCCACCTCATATCGCGTCAGGTCCGCCATCTCGGTGTATGCCCCGCGCTTGAATCCGCCCGCAACGCGGACCAACTCTGCCGCCGTCATGCCTTCCCCCAGCGCATACTTTCCCGGGCGCGCCACTTCGCCCTCGATTTTCACCGCCGCTGGATCCACCTGGTTCAAGCTGCGGTGGATAAAGACGCGGTCCGCGGGCTCGAGAAGAATGTTGTTATTGCCATCGCCGGCGAGCGCTTTGCTGAGATTGACGCTCAATACTTTGAGTTTGCCATCGGGCGTCTTGCGGAAGACCTGAGCATCGTCCACCTGGGCATCGAGCGTGGTGCCGCCGGCCAGATAGACCGCATCGCGAAGGTAGGTGGCGCCATTGGTCAGATGGTCTCCGGGATCGCGAACTTCGCCGTCCACGGTGATCAGCGGCGGGTCTTCAAAGTCGTAACGCCCAAACACGCGGACCGTATCAAACGGTTGGAGCAGCAATGCCTGCCCTTGGCCCGCCAAAGCCTCCCGCAGATTGAACGCGAGCACGGTCGGGCGGTAGTCGGGCGGATTGAGGCGAAGAATCTCGGCATGTTTTTCATAGGGCTCAGGCAGAAGGTCAGCGTAGGACCGGATGAGATCGGTGACCTTCATGCCGTCACGGTAGGCCAGCTTGCCCGGCTGGACCACATGGCCGTCGAGATACACCGTCTTGTCGGCGTAGGCCACGATGGGAGAAATCTTGATCTGGTCGCCATCCTGCACCTGAAAATCTTCGAGCGCCGTGGTGACCGCTGCCTGGTTGTTGTCTTCCGGAACCTCGAGCCGCAACATGGTACGGCCCAGATGGGCCTGAATGCGCTCCACGTCGACGTGGCGCAGCGTGCCCGAATGCAACACGCCGCCTGCCAGTTCCAGCACTTCGGCCAGATTTTTCTCCCCCTTGATTTCATACACCGCCGGCCGCCGCACCATGCCTTCCACCGTCACCTCGGCACCGAGAGGAGGGACCAGAATGGTGTCGCCCGGCTGCAATCCTTGCAGACCGGAGCGAACTCCATGCAACAGCAAGTCGTAGACATCCACTTCCTGGAGCAGCAGTTTTCCCCGAAAGTGCCGCAACGTGCGCAGGGAGCCACGCCCGGTGGGACCGCCCGCCAGGTAGAGAGCATTCAACGGCGTCGAGAGGGAACTCACGTCGTAGGCGCCGGGGCGTTCCACATCCCCCACCACATACACCCGCACCGTCCGCAGCCGGGACAGCGACACATCGGCTTCCACATCACGAAACTGTGTGCGCAGCGTTTTCTGCACCAGACGCTGCACCTCGCCCAAACTTCGTCCCGCAACTTCGACCACGCCCGCTTCCGGCAAGGCCACTCGTCCTTCGCGGTCGACCACGCGTTCGAGCCGTTGCGAAACTCCGCCCCAAAGTTCGATGTTCACGCTGTCGCCCGGCCCCAGAACATATTCCGGGCCCACCGGCATGTCCATGGGCAGGTCCTCGGAGTTGCCGGTGCCATTCCGAAACACATCCGCGCCAAAGCGCTCGAGCACCGCCGGGCGCTTGGAGTACTGCGAGTACAGGTCATAGAGAGCGGGGACGTCGGCGTAGGGGTTGGGCCGATGCCGTAGGCCATGCGGGTCGAGCTGCATCTCGGCTCTGCCCAATCCGGTCGGCTGCTGTTCCGCACCTGACGTTCGGCGGTTCCGGGGGAGATCGTGGCCCGGCGTCGGAGGCCAGGAGGAAGCAGAACTCTGACCTCGCCCGCCCGCGGCGTACCGGTCTCTCTCACCCAGGCTCAAGTCGGGGACATTCAACGAAGCCTGGTTCATCCCCGGGCGCGATGGCAGCAAGGGCTCCTCTGGACCGAGGCGGGGCACATTGGGAGACGCGTTGGTCAGTCCTTCATTGCTTTCGTCCGCAAACGGTTGAGTTTCGGCCCGATCGAGCTGTCGGCGTCGCTCTCGCGCCGGCACCGGGTCCTGGTCCTGCGGAACGCCTGGCGCCGGTGGAGTGGGTGCCGCCTCCGGGGCCGTCTCGCGCGGAGAGAGTGCACGCGGCAGGTTGGATTCCAGTGCGCCTTCGTGCTTTGACCAGTACGCGCCTTCCTGATTTTCGGCGGCAGTGTTTTGCGTGCTCCGGAATGCTTCCTTTTCCACCACGCGCCCGCGTTTCAGTTCGTCCTCGGTGGGCTTGGCGCGAATGTAGTAACGAGTTTCGATTTCGTGAGTGATCAGCACCCGAACACTGGCGTCGGCCTGCACCAGGCGAAAGAGCGAATCGTCATCCAGGTCCCTGGGATCGACCAATCGGCCCTGCTGATACGCCTGGCGAACCAGCGCGCGCTTGGCCTGCAGCAGCAGACCAGGCTCCTGGCGAAGCAAGCCGATAATGGTGTCCGCAGAAAGTGCCACCAATTCTTGGGCATGCTGTTCGGCGCGCGAGCTTTCACGGTCGACGGCGCGGCTACGATTCGGCTCCCCGGAGGGGGTGGGGCCGGTTTGTGCGCTGGCCAGAGCAGCGCAGAAGATAACGGAGACAATCATCCCCACCGCGAGGCTTACCTTCTTGCCAAGGTCCTGTTGCCGGGTGCTCATGAAATTTCTGTCCTCCAGAAAATCGCGAGACGCAAGAACACCAGAGATGAACGGAATCACGCGGTCACGGTACTACCGCACGCTTTCGAGGTCGGCAGCGTCCACCTCGATGGCCACCGAGCGCATCAGCAAATCAATGGAGAGAACCACTCGAAGCCGGTCTTTCTTCCGCACCAGGATGCCCTCGGTGCCAGCCATCGGCCCGTGGGCGATGCGCACCCGTCGCCCCACCTTCAGGTAGGGATAGGGTTCGCCGTAGATCTGGTGGGCGAGGCCGTGACGCAGGGCATCGATCTCTTTCTCCGGCAATGGGGTGGGCTGACCGCGAGAACTTACCAGGTGCACCACGCTTGGCAACTGCAAAACCGGCAGCCGGTCACGCCAAGCCATGCGCACAAAGACATAGCCTGGAAAAAGTGCCAGTTCCAACTCTTTGCGCCGGTCTTTCCAGCGCCGCACACTGCGATACAACGGCAGAAAACAGTCCATCCGCCGCTCCGTCAGTTGCTGCGCCACCCGTTTCTCGTGGTGCACCCAGGTATAGACGGCATACCAGCAAATCCCTTCTTGGAGACACGCGGAGGACGCAGCCACCGCTGCTTCTCGCACCACCGTCGGACTCTCTGCACTGGTTGTGATCATGCCCTTGTCAGACGTGGCTTCGCCACCTTAGCTACATTGGGACATCCAAATAAACCGTTCCTGATCATTCGCTTGCGTACCGCAGAAAGCTGAAAAGCTGATTCGGCTTGAGCCCTGCGCTGGCGCCGGACGCGGCTGGACCGACTACTTTGTTCCGGCCATGCAACCCATGCCCTGGCCACCTTCCGGAAATGTTCCAGCAGGTAGCCAGCCAGCCGGATCAGAACTATGTCTATCTCGCCCGCATCTATGCCCATCGGCATTCCGTTCCGTCCGATCAACTCGCGCGGCCTGCGATCTCGCATCTTCTGTACCCAGGACAATCGATTCGCATGGATTAGATGGGTCGCCTCGCTGCCACTCCCGAAGTGCCGCGGTCTGGCCCTCCGCGTTCGCCCCATTCCCAAAAGAGGAGAAGAAATGCGCTTGATCCCCGGCGAACGCCTCTGCCTGCCTCGACCAACCACCCATCATGTCGGCCGTTTCCCCCCACTACCCAGCAATTTCTCAACCGCTGCCTAGGACTTCCAGGTTTGCAGGGCCTGTTTTGCTTTCGGAACAGCAGTGCCATCTTGGGAATGAGGAACGAGAGGGTAAGGGAGGCCACCCCAGCTGGTCGTGCTCGGGTGGAATGTTGGACGCGGCGGAAAGGGATGACGGAGATCTTCCGTCTGAGTGTGCTCAACCGCAGGTCGCACCAAGGGTGGAGCTGACGCGCCAGGCTAGCGATTCCGCCGCAGGCTCGTCTCGGGGAGTTTGGGGGTTACGGTGAATGCCCCGCTGCGGAAGATCCCTCGCCCACACTGGTCCATGGTCTCGCAGTGGCACCGTTGCATCATCTTTCGGAGCAGGCGCCGCATGGATTTGATCCCGTCCATCATCGCGTCCAACTCGGCCAGCTTTTTCTGGGAGAGTTTCCGCCAGCGTTCCGAGGCGGGCGTAACCGGGCGAAAGCCCAGGAACAACTGCCGAATTTCTTCCAGCGTGAAGCCGAGTTGGCGTGCCCGCTGGATCACCGCCAGCCGGTAGACCGCGGTCGTGTCGTAGCGCCGTTGCCCGCTGCTGCGCTGCGCCGGAGGCAGTAAGCCAATCTGCTCGTAATAACGGATCGCCGAAGTCTGCAGTCCTACCTGTCGCGCTACCGCCGAGATGGTCATCTCCGCCATGCCCACATTCTAGACCGTCACCTCGGCCCGGCCCGCCGTACGCCAAGAAAAATAATTGTTGCCGCCCCTTGACTTAAAGTCGACTTGAAGTTGTACCGTCTTGACTACCGGCGGTCCGAGACCGCTGGGAGGAGGACACATGAAACCCTTTCTTGCGCCTGCCATCGCGTTAGCCTTGTTGGGCGGTGTGGTGTGCTGCCCAAACGCTTTTGCTCAACCGCCGGATGCTGCTGCCGGCCAGCAGTCAAAAAGCCCTTTCGCCTGCGACCGCCTGGCGTTGACGGCGGAGCAGCGCAAGCGCCATTTCGAAGAACTCGGACCCGCCCTGCGCGCTCGCAAAAAAAGCGTCCGCGAACTGCCGGACGGATTCGCCTTCGAGTTTCCAGCCGACCTGGCCACCTTCCAACTCGTGGCCGAGTGGGCCGCGGGGGAGCACGTTTGCTGCCCTTTCTTTGATATTGACCTGCGCCTGGAACGCGAAGGCGGACCCCTCTGGCTACGTCTGACGGGCCGGGATGGCGTGAAGCAGTTCATTCACGCTGAAGGAGCTACCTGGCTCAAGCCGTGATCCGCCCGGAGTGATGTCCGGTGGGCCGCGCTCTGGCTGGCAATACCGATTTGTCATGGAACGCACGTGTGTCCAAGGAGAACCCAATGAAGAAAGTAATCTGGTTCAGTGTTTCACTGTTGTTGCCGTCGCTCAGTAGTTTCATCCTCGCGCAGTCGGAAAAATTAACCCCCGCCGTCACCGCGAGTCAGGTGCTGGAGCAGCGGATTGCCAGCATCGAACAGGAAGTGGTCCCTGCCGCCGCTGCCATGCCGGCGGAAAAGTATGGCTTCGCTCCCAGCAACGGTGAATTCGCCGGGGTGCGGACCTTCGCCGAGGAGGTCAAGCATCTCGCTGCCGCCAACTACCAGCTGGGATCGCGAGCTCTCGGGGAAAAGCCGCCGGCTGGTACAGCGGATGAACGCGCACCCGATTCGGTGAAAACAAGAGCAGAAATTCTGGCCTACCTGCAGGGTTCGTTCGCCTGTCTGCACCGTGCCGCCGCCAGTGTGGACGCGACCAATGCGGTCGAGCCGCTCCCCGGTACTCAGGGTACCTGGCAGCGGACCCGCCTCGGGCTCATAGTGGACGCGATCGCCCACACCTCAAACCACTACGGCCAGATGGTGGAGTACTTGCGCATGAACGGCATTGTCCCGCCCGCCAGCCGTTGAAAAGCAGGAGACGACGAGTCGGAGAAGTGCAACTGCCGCTCGTACACGCTCCCGAATTCCGGGCTGCCACCTTCCTATGTTTTCAGTCCTGCCCCTGTGCTAGCCTAGATCGCCATTTAGTTCGGGTTTCAAACTTGTTTCACCACTCGAACCGAGGCTGGGCTTGGCATCCGGTGTCGCCCGGTGAAGAAAGTCAGGATTCTGACAGGGGCTTGCCATGAAGGGAAAAATTGCTCTGGTGACCGGGGCTAACGGCGGCCTGGGAGCAACCGTGACGCAGGCCCTGCTCAATGCAGGGGCCACCGTGGTTGGCGTCTCGCGCAAGATTCAGCAGTCGGAGTTTGCCAGCCCCGCGTTTCTCGCGCTGCCAGCGGAAATCTCCAGCCTGGCCGCCGCCCGCGATGTGGTGGCGCAAGTGCTCACGCGCTACGGAAGGATCGACGCGTTCGTCCACCTGGTTGGCGGGTTCGCCGGCGGCGCCACGGTGGCGGAAACCGATGATGCCACTTTGCAGCGCATGCTCGACCTGAACTTGCTGAGTGCCTTTCACCTGATGCGGGCGGTCATTCCGCCCATGCGCAGTGCAAAACAGGGTCGCATCATCGCGACCGGCAGCCGCGCTGCGCTCGATCCCGGGCCCGGTGTCGGTGCCTATAGCCTTTCCAAAGCGGCGCTGGTTTCACTGGTATGCACCGTCGCGGCTGAAAATCAGGACGCCGGCATTACCGCCAACGTCATCCTGCCCGGCACCATGGACACGCCGGCCAACCGCAAGTCCGACCCCAACGCGGATTTTTCCCAGTGGGTGCAGCCAGCCAACATCGCCAGCTTGATTGTCTGGCTGGCAGGCAGCGCTGGTCGCGATGTCAATGGCTCCGTCATTTCGGTCTACGGTCCCCATGTTTGAAGGCGTGGTGCGAACGATGTTGGAGTTCGGCGTGGCTTACGCCGCGCTGGGAATCACGTTCGCCCTCGTCTTCGTTTCTTTGCTCGCTCCGCGGATGGATGAGCAGGCCGTCGGCGCGGGAGTCGGCTTCCGCCTGCTGATTCTGCCCGGAGTGGCGGCATTCTGGCCTCTGTTTTTCTGGCGTTGGATGCGAGGCGTGACCGAGCCGCCGGTCGAGAAGAACCCGCACCGATGATTCAATCAACATGATCCAACCCCTCAGGACCGCGCACCGCTGGACGATTTTCCTTCTCGTGCCCGTCCTCTGCGCCATCCTGTTGTGGGGTTTGTGCGCCCGCGTCTTGCATCCCGCACCCGGCAGCGCTCCGTCTGGCGCACCACCGGCTGGGGGAACCCCATGAGCGTGCAGTATCAGGCCATCGGCTGGAACCGGGTAAAGAAATGGTACGACTTCGTTCTCGTTGGCTTGGTCGTTCTCTACCTGGCGGTGTTCCTCGGGGTCACCTTCTGGCGCGATGCCAATGCCACCGCCGAAACTGCGCTCATTCGCGCTTTCGGAACTGCCGCGCTCCTGCTCCTTCATCTCGTGCTCTCCATCGGTCCGCTCTGCCGGTTGGATCCGCGCTTCTTGCTGCTGCTCTACAACCGGCGTCATCTCGGCGTCACCACGTTTCTTCTCGGCTTCGCCCACGCCAGCTTGGGGCTGTTTCAATTTCATGCGTTCGGCAATGTCAATCCGCTGCTCAGCCTTTTCCTCAGCAATCAGCGCTATGGCAGCCTCACGCAGTTTCCCTTTCAGTCGCTCGGTTTTGCCGCGCTCCTGATCTTGTTCCTGATGGCCGCAACCAGCCACGACTTCTGGCTGCGCAACCTCAGCGCGCCGGTGTGGAAGCGCCTACACATGCTCGTCTATCTTGCTTATGGCCTGCTGGTGGCCCACGTTACGCTTGGTGCGTTGCAGTCTGAAACCAGCCCCGTGCTCGCCACTGTTCTTGTGGCCGGCCTCGTCACCGTCCTCGGCTTGCACATCGCGGCGGGCTGCAAAGAATGGAGAATTGATCGGGCGCGGCATCGCGCTTCGCAAGCAGCCTTTGTCGAAGTCTGTGCCGTCACCGAGATTCCAGACAATTGCGCCACCGTGGTTTCGCTCAGCGGAGAACGGGTCGCTGTTTTCCGCTACGACGGAAAAATCTCAGCGGTCTCGAACGCCTGCCAACACCAGAACGGACCGCTCGGCGAGGGCCGCATCATTGACGGCTGCATCACCTGCCCCTGGCACGGCTACCAATATGAGCCAACGACGGGCGCTTCTCCGCCGCCGTTCAAAGAGAAAGTTCCCACCTTTCGCGTACAAGTGATTGCGGGCAAAGTCCTGGTGCACCCGCAGCCTAACCCGCCCGGAACCGCAGTCGAGCCCGCCCACGCCGGCAGCGCAGACTCGGTTGATCCCCGCGCCTTCTTTGTCGGATACCTGCCCGTGCCCGCACCGTTGCAATCTTTTCTAAGGGTGGTCGCAACCAGCCTCGGCATCGGAGCCGTGGCCATCGGCATCGCGCTGGCGATGGCGCAATCCCCCGCCGCATCCGTACAGTTCGACTACGGCCATCCCCGGCAGTTCGAAGGAATTCTGCGGACCCGGCCCTATCCCGCACTCCAGGTAACCCAGTCACCGGACGCATCCACTCCGGCGAATTCAGAGATGCTGCTGGTAGGTCCCGGCAAACACGGCGCGGACCAACTGATTGCCGACGCTGCCAACCACCCCTCCCGCCTTCGCGGTAAGTTAATCCACCGCAGCGGAGCCAGCGCGATTGAAGTTGAACCCGGCTCCATCACTAGCTCCGCCAGCGAGTTGAGCCCACCCGTCGCATCGGAGGACCTCGGCCCGGTGACCCTTACCGGCGAAATTGTCGACAGCAAGTGCTATTACGGTGTCATGAACCCGGGCAGCGGTAAGGCCCATCGCGACTGCGCCGCGCGCTGCCTGAGCGGCGGGATTCCGCCCAGCTTTGTTACTGCCCGCGCCGGAGAAATCTATCTTCTAGTAAGTGAAGATGGTCAGCCATTTCCCCATCCCACCCTGCGCGAGTTCGCCGCCGAATGGATCACGGTGCGTGGCGAAGTCCTGCGGCGGGGGACCCAGCTCTTTCTAAGCGTCAATCCGGGATCGCTCCGGCACACGGCGAAACCCCGCTAATCGCCTTGGGTTCAGCCGCTTGTCACCTTTCTAATCGCCGTGAGTCTTACTCCCTGACCCGCCTTGACGGCGGGGGTGAACGCAACCGTGCGAGGAGCGCATGTCATGACTGCACCGGCGATGGCCACTGGAATTGCCAGGCCGCTCACCACTACAATGCTTGTTCTGAGCTGGGCCTGCCGGCTGGCGGCAGCGGCGATTCTGGTTCAGACGTTGTTTTTCAAGTTCACAGCGGCCCCAGAATCGGTGTATATCTTCACCAGAGTTGGGGCTGAGCCTTGGGGTCGTATCGGTTCCGGTATCGTGGAGTTAGTGGCAGCCATTTTGCTGCTCACGCCGCGGCTTCCCTGGGCTGGCGCAATCCTGGCGCTAGGCGTCATGGCTGGGGCCATCCTTAGCCACCTGACGATCCTCGGAGTCGAAGTGATGGGAGACCACGGACTGCTGTTCAAGCTTGCGTTAGTGGTCTTCGTCGCCAGCGCCGTCGTCCTGGTCCTCCACCGCTCGCAGATTCCGATCATTGGAAAGTGGTTCTGACTTATGTCGTCTCCTTCGTTGTTGTGTGCTGTGGAAGATGTCTTGCAACAGGGCCGCCTGTTGTTGCGCACTGTGAACGCCGAGCTTTACGCTCTGCCGCTGGACGGACTTCCCGGCACCTCGATCGGGGGCCACTACCGTCACGTGCTCGATCACTTCCAGTGCCTGCTGGTGGGACTGCGCGGCGGCGAGATCAACTACGATCAGCGGCGCCGCGACCCACACGTCGAGCGCTCGCTCGAGTACGCGCTGGAAGTGACGGAACAGATTTCCGCTGAGTTTGCCGCAATTCCGGAAGAATCTTGGCGGTTGGATTGTGCGGTGATCTACAGCGTAGGGTACGACGCGCCGCCTGAGACTGCGCGCACCAACGCCGCGCGCGAGGTCATGTTCTGCATCGGGCATGCCATCCACCACTACGCGATTCTCAAACTGCTCTGTGCCAACCTTGGAGTGAAGCTGCCCTATACTTTCGGCGTCGCTCCTTCTACGTTGAAGCATCTGGAGACTTCCACCGCCGCGTAATCTCGGCGTGAGCTGGCCATGTGCACGCTGAGCGTTGTAACCCGGGAGAACGCCTACGACGTGGCCATGAACCGCGACGAGCGCATCACCCGCGGCGTTGCCTCCGCGCCCACTCGCGTCGCTCTTGGCGCGACCTTGGCCATCCTCCCGCGCGACATTGCCGGCGGCACCTGGATTGCCACCAACGAACACGGCATCACCCTGGCGCTGCTCAATTGGAATGAAGTGCCGCTGGATCCGGCGGCGACGGTCACCGCCCGTAGTCGCGGCCTGGTCATTCCTGAACTCATCCCGGCTCCGTCTCGCAGCCGTCTCCACGACTTGCTTCACAACCTACGACTGCACGATACCTTGCCCTTCCGCATGGTTGGCATTTTCCCCCTGGAGCGGGAAATCTGGGAGTGGCGCTGGGACACGGAGACGCTCACCTCCGCGGTGCGCGGCTGGCAGTCGCGGCACTGGTTTTCCTCCAGCCTCTCCGATGCGCAAGCGCGCCGCTTTCGTGCCGCCGACTGCGAACTGGCCCGGCAAGAAGACGACGCCGGTTCGCTTCCCTGGTTACGCCGCCTGCACAGTTCGCATGGCCAGGGTGGTGAAGCTTTCAGTCTCTGCGTCCATCGCAGCGAGGTGGAAACTGTAAGTTACGCAGAGGTTGCCTGTACGCCCGAGTCCGTACGTTTTGCCTATTTTGCCGGCAACCCGTGCCGCATGACGCAGCCGCCGGAGCGAGTGGAAATTGCACGCGCCGGCCAGTCCGCCTCCGGCTTTTTCCCCGCCGCCTAGTCTGGGACTCAGAAATTCAGCTATTAACATTCAGCTATTAACCATGAGCGGCTTTGAAAGGGCGCGGCTTCAGCCGCGCCGCGAGGCGTCCTCCAAGACACGGGCTTTAGAGTGTGCGTGAGAACTACTCTCTCGTTGGAGATGTTGGGACGAGAACTGCTGAAATCAGCCCCGGAGGGGCGTCTGCCAATAGCCCGGCGCTTCAGCGCCGGGGGAAAGTGGGACCA
>JBGQDM010000015.1:0-45438 GCA_041495845.1 Terriglobia bacterium
AGAACCCCCAGTACACGCCGTTTCTCGACACCGGCGATCACGTGGTGGTGATCAACGCGGAGAAGATCCACACCACCGGACAGAAGGCGGAGTCAAAGGCGTATCACCGTTACACCGGATATCCGGGCGGACTGCGCACGGAAGAGTACAAGAAGCGTCTGGTTCGTAAGCCGGAGCGGATTATCGAAGATGCGGTGGGGCGCATGCTGCCCAAGACCAAACTGGGCACGCACATGGCGGCAAAGTTGAAGGTCTATCGCGGCGACAAGCATCCGCACGAGGCGCAGAAGCCGGTAGCCAAGCAGTTGGCGTAAACGAGTTCAGTAGTGAGAATTCATGGAAAGGTAGTCGGCATCAGTTGGCGGGACCGCGACTGAAAGCCGAGAGCGGAAAATGGCAGAACTGGTTCAATACTACGGAACGGGACGGCGCAAGTCGGCCATCGCGCGGGTGTATTTACGTCCGGGCAGCGGCGAGTTCAAGGTCAATGGGCGCGCCTTTGAAGAATACTTCGTAACGGACGCGCAGCGGTCTTCCGCCAAGGCGCCGCTGGCCTCCACGGAGACCACGGCCGGCTTCAACGTGCTGGCCAATGTGCGCGGCGGCGGGGTGAACGGGCAAGCGGACGCGATCAAACTCGGTTTGGCGCGCGCGCTCATGCTCTTCAACGCCGAACTACGCAAGAAGCTGAAAGCCGAAGGCATGGTTTCGCGCGATTCGCGCAAGAAGGAACGCAAGAAGTACGGGCAGAAGGGCGCCCGCAAGCGTTTCCAGTTCAGCAAGCGCTAGACGAGTCTGGTTTTTGGAGTTCAATTCATCCCGCGCTGCGGGGACGGGAATGGCAATCCGGGAGCAATCCCGGATGCAGATTACAAAGGAGGTTGTTTGGCGAATATCACCATGAAGGAGTTGCTCGAAGCGGGCGTCCACTTCGGGCACCAGACCAAGCGCTGGAATCCCAAGATGAAGGAATTCATCTTCGGCGAGCGCAACGGGATTTACATCATTGATCTTCAGAAGACGCTGAAGATGTTCAAAGAAGCGTCGAAATTCATGTCGGACATGGCGGGAACCGGTAAGACCGTGCTCTTTGTCGGCACCAAGCGCCAGGCGCAGGATGCCATCGCGGAAGAAGCGCAGCGCTGCAACATGTTCTACGTGAACCAGCGTTGGCTGGGCGGACTGCTCACCAACTGGGTGACCGTACAAAAATCGGTGAAGCGGCTGAAAGAACTGGACGAGATGGCCACGGATGGCCGTTACGATCTGCTGCCGAAGAAGGAAGTGATCGTCCTGGAGCGTGCGCGCAAGCACCTGCAGGCGAACCTGGCGGGCATCAAGAACATGAGCCGGCTGCCGGATGCGATTTTTGTGGTGGATTCGAACAAGGAACAGATTGCGGTGCGTGAGGCGCGCAAGCTGGGCATTCCGGTGGTGGCGGTGGTGGACACGAACTGCGACCCGAGTGAAGTGGATTACGTGATTCCGGGCAACGACGACGCGCTGCGTGCCATCCGGCTGTTTACGTCGAAGATCGCCGATTCTCTGCTGGAAGGTCAGCAGATGCTGATGGCGGTGGCGCCGGAGGAAGCGGTGGTGGTGGAGCCACCGGTAGCGGAAGTGCCCGAAGCCGAAGCCGTGCTCAGCGCTGCAGAAGCCTCCGGCTCATCCAGCGACGGCTTCGCCGAAGCCGGGGAAGATATCAGCATGGAAGACGTGCTGGGCCGGGGTACGCGCCGCGTGGCCAGCGCCGAAGAACCAGCCAAGACTCCGGTCTAGTCGAGCGGAACCGGTTACGCAGAACCTGCGACCCGCGCGCTTCTCCGGCGCGGGTCAAATTTTATGAGAACGCTTTTGATGCAGATCAAAAGCAGGAATCGGAAATCAGAGAATGGGCACTACAACCGTGAATATTTCTGCCGCACAAGTAAAAGAGCTCCGCGAGAAGACCGGCGCGCCAATGATGGATTGCAAGCAGGCCCTGAGCGAAGCCAAAGGCGACCTGGAGCAGGCGGTTGTGATCCTGCGCAAGAAGGGGGTCTCGGTGGCCGCCAAGAAGTCCTCGCGTGTCACCAGCGAAGGTTCGGTCGCCAGCTATATTCACGCCGGCGGCAAGATCGGCGTGTTGGTGGAAGTGAACTGCGAAAGCGATTTTGTGGCGCGCACGGACGACTTCAAGGAATTAGTCCACGACATTGCCATGCACATCGCGGCCAGCGATCCCAGGTTCGTGCGCCGCGAAGATGTGACCCCGGAGGCTTTCGACCGCGAGAAAGATATTTATCGCGCCCAAGCCGCGGCCACCGGCAAACCGCCGCAGGTCGTGGAAAAGATCGTCGAGGGCAAGATGGTCAAGTTCTACGAGGAGGTCTGCCTGTTGGAGCAGCCCTTCATCAAGGACCAGACCATGAACATCTCGCAGATCATCGCCGCCAAAATCGGCAAGTTGAAGGAGAACATCAGCGTGCGCCGCTTTGCGCGCTTCAAGGTAGGCGAAGGGACCGAGACGGTTGCCATCACCAAGCCGGTGGAGCCCAAGGAAGAGTAGTCCCGAGGTCTGCCGTTTGCTTTTTGCCGTGCGCAAGGACGTTCGCCGCCGACCCGCCTCGCGCCAGCCCGGCTTGTATACTGGTAACCATGGGTGGTTCTGTCTTCAAGCGTGTCCTGCTCAAGCTTTCCGGAGAGGCGCTGGCCGGCAATCAGGGTTTTGGTCTGGAGTCTGACCGGGTACACGCCATCGCCGCGGAACTGGCGGAAGTGCACAAAGTCGGAGTGCAGATTGCCATTGTGGTGGGCGGAGGGAATATTTTCCGCGGTGTGGCGCAGCAGGCCAAAGACATGGACCGCGTTTCCGCCGACCATATGGGTATGTTGGCCACGGTGATCAACGCGCTCTCCCTGCAGGACGCGCTGGAGAAGCAGGGTGTCTACACCCGGGTGCAGTCCGCGATTGAGATGAAGCAGGTGGCGGAGCCCTTCATTCGCCGCCGTGCCATTCGCCACCTGGAAAAGAACCGCATCGTGATTTTTGCCGGCGGCACCGGCAATCCATATTTCTCCACCGACACGGCAGCTTCCCTGCGCGCCATGGAGATCAAAGCGGACGCCATCCTGAAAGCCACCAAGGTGGACGGCGTCTACGACGCCGACCCCATGTTGGTGAAGGACGCCACCAAGTTCGCTGAGATCAGCTACATGGAAGTGCTGAAACGCGGCCTGAAAGTGATGGACTCAACCGCCATTTCCCTGTGTAAAGACAACAACCTGCCCATCATCGTCTTCAATTTGAACCAGTACGGAAACATCCGGCGAGTGGTGCTGGGGGAGACGATCGGTACGCGTGTGGGGGCGTGAGCCTCGTTCCTTCGCCGGAATGAATTCCGATATAATGCACAGTTTCCATTCCTCTGTTTTGTGGAGTTGATCCCATGGCGCCTCCTATGATGGCAGGCATTGCCGCCCTGCGTGAGTTGTATGTGCAGTTGAAGGCCCGGATGGATAAAGCGGTCGACGACTTCCGGCACGCCATGGCCGCGACCCGCACCGGACGCGCGTCGGTGCACATGCTCGACAGCGTGCAGGCGGAGTACTACGGTTCCATGACGCCGCTGAATCAGATGGCGCAGGTGCACGCCCCCGAGCCGCAGTTGATTACCGTGACGCCGTTTGATCCGACGGCACTCGCGGCCATCGAAAAGGCCATTCGCAGCGCCGATCTGGGGTTAAACCCGATGAATGATGGCAAGATCATCCGCGTGCCGGTGCCCGCGCTCACCGAAGAACGCCGCAAGGAGATGGTCAAGCATCTGCACAAAATTCTGGAAGAACATCGGACAGCGGTCCGCAACATCCGGCGCGACGGCAATGACGGCATCAAGAAGACAATGAAAGACAAGAAGATCAGCGAGGATGAGGAGAAACGCTCGCTAGACGAAATCCAGAAGCTGACCGACGATGAAATCAAGAAGATGGAAGAGATGAGCAAGGTGAAAGAGAAGGAAGTGATGGAGATTTAGCGGGCTGGCCTCTCGTCTGGAAAATCGCAAATCTTAAAACGCAGAGGTCGCGGAGAGAAGCCGCAGAGGTCGCAGAGGAACCGGGCCCACCTTATGTCTCGCAGGCAAATTCCCCCAGAAAAAGTCTTCCCGCGTTTTGAGATTTGTGTAGCGTGGATCGCCTCGTGCCTGAAAGATCGCAAGTCTTGGAACGCAGAAATCGCGGAGAGGCGGTTGCCGCCAGATTACCATCCACCCCAACCCATTGATTCATAAGCTGCTTAGCAGATGACTTATCCCTGTGGCACGTTTTACCTCCAGAGCATTGTCGGGAATGCTGGATGCCGGCAAACTGCGCTTGAAACCGGAGGTAGTCATGAGTACTTCAGTGGCAGCACTCGCATCTGTGAGTGGAAAGCTTGGGCCAGACGCGCGGCGAGTACACGAGAGTTTTCTGGCGGGGAGAGAGAAGCAGTTGCTGGTGTGGATGGCGGAGCGGACGCCGGCGTGGATCAACTCCGATCACTTGACGCTGCTAGGCCTGGTCGCGCAGGCGCTGGCCGGAGTCTCCTATGCCCTGGCACGATGGAACCGGGGCGCGCTGCTAGCCGTGATTTTCTTCCTCGCGTTGAACTGGCTGGGTGACAGCCTGGATGGAACCCTGGCGCGGGTGCGCAACCGGCAACGGCCCCGCTACGGCTTCTATGTGGACCACATGGTGGACAGCTTTGGGGCACTGTTTCTCATGGGTGGCTTGGCGCTCTCGGGATTCATGCATCCGGCGCTGGCCATCGCGTTGCTCATCGCGTTTCTGCTGCTCTCCATCCAGTCCTATCTGGCGACGTATGCGCTGGGCGAATTCCATCTCTCTTTTTGGCGCTTCGGACCAACCGAGTTGCGCATTCTGCTGGCCGTCGGGAACCTGGCGCTGTTTCGCTGGGCCAATGTGACGCTCTTCGGGCACGGACATTTTCGGCTGTTCGATGTGGGCGCAGTCGTGGGTTTGATCGGGATGACGGCGATGCTGCTGGCGGCGATCGCAAGCAGCACGCGGCGACTGTATCAACAGGAGAAGTTGTCGTGAACCTGCGGGCGCGAAGCGTGGGGTTGGCGCAGCGATCACTAAAATTCTATTTCGTTGGCGGTGTGGGCATCGCGGTGCAGATGCCGGCGCTGGCGATGCTGAAGTCGGGGTTTCATCTCGACTATCTGTGGGCTACGGCGCTCGCGGTCGAGATCAGCGTGGTGCATAACTTCGTGTGGCATGAGCGCTTCACCTGGGCAGAGCGGTTGACGATTGGTGGGCGGGGATCGTTGCGACGGCTGATGACGTTCAACCTCACGACGGGCGCGGTGTCAATTCTCGGGAACGTGGCGGCGATGCGCCTGCTGGTGGGTGGAATGCGCGTGCCGTATCTCTTGGCGAACGGGATCGCCATTGGGCTGTGCTCGCTGCTGAATTTTGCGGTCAGCGAGTGTTATGTCTTCCGTCGCGGCCGTGCGAATTCAGGCGCCCTCGCGCCGTTTCGCCTCTTGTAGAGCTGGTCCGAGCGAGTCTCCCGAGTGAAACAAGTTGCACAAAGAAGCTTGCTGTGACGAGACGCACTCAGGTTGGGATGAATTGCCGGCGCTTCGTCACCCAGCCGTTGGGCGCGGCCTGGGTCCGTGGTAGAGTTCCGCCCTTGTTGTGGGGGACCCCAGGAATGAAGCGCTATTTGCCGGTTTTGTGTTTGCTGGTCGCCGCCATCGCCGGGAGGAGTCAGGCACAAGAAAAGAAGACGGTGGAGGTAGCACCCCGTGACGCCACCGGGTCCGCCAGTCGAGGTAATCCGCTCAACCCGGCTCCGTTTCGGGGTTTTCTGGCAACGCCGTCGGGGACAATCCGGTTTCTTTTGTCACCGGAAGGAATTAAGCTGGCGCGAAACTCGAGCCATCCCAATCTGCGGGACCTGCTGCAGCGCTGGGGAATTGCGGTTGGTCCGGCGCCAGCGGCGGTGACCGGCTCAGGACTTCGTCGCCAGCCGGTTGCAGTTGCTGCTTCGGCACATCGGCCTTGCAGCAATTTTCGGACGGGTACGAGCTTCAACCTGGAGCCGGAGACAGGGATGCCGGAGATCGGCATTCCCGTGCCGCGGAATGAAGAGAGTGTTGATTTCATTCCCGGAGGCGGCATTCACGGCGCTGACTTGGTCATTGGCGGGGCCAATGACTATCGCGGCTTCCTCGATGCGGGAGCGACGGGTGGGGGTACCGTTCCCAATTCCTTTGGCTGGGGTTTTAGTGGGACCGGGTATTACGTGAATCGCAGCGGCGGCTGCGGCGCCGATTTCGAAGGTGGGCTGCCACATATTTTCGAGACTGAAGCGCAGCAGGAAGTGTTCGGCCTGGGTGACCCGGTGATCGCGGTGGATGCGACCCGGGGAAATGTGTATGCGGCCGACCTGCGCGACGGCCAGGCGATTACCGCGCTAGGCCTTTTCCGGACTACGGCCGCGCTGCTGAACGACCCGTCCGCGTGCCCCAGCGGGACCCACGTGGCCGACGTCAAGGGCAGGGACACGACTGCGCATCGCTGCTGGCCGAAGGGGATTTTTGTCGGGGCGGCGAATCCCTTTCAACCCTTCGGTACGTTAGTGGACAAGCCGCACATCCGTGCTGACCAGCGGCGCTCAGGGGCAGGCGCGGGCGATGTCTATGTGACCTTTACCAGGTTCGGCATTCGTCATTTCGCCTCAGAAATTTATTTGTCAGCTTGCGCGGCCGATTTCAAAACGCGTCGGGATTGTTCCAAGCCACTCCTACTCAGCGGCGACGACCTGCACACGCAATTTTCCCATATTGCGGTGCTGCCCAACGGAGTCGTGACCATCACCTACACGCAAGAGAATTTCATCTTTGATCCCAACCAGAGGCCGGCCGCTTTTCTCGCCAAGGACATCAAGCACGTGAGCTGCATTCCGCAAGGTGCTCCTCTGGCCCCGAAGTGCTCGGCGGCAACCTTGGTGACGACGGAGATGCAAACCGTGCCTGAGTTCTTAACCAACGCCAGCTACCGGGTTTCCACATACCCAACCCACGATTACCGGCGGCTGCCAGAGGGCGGACTCGAAGAAGTGGTGGTTTGGTCGCGCTGCAAACAGAACGGGTTTCAGCCGATTGGCATCGGCGCTGTGGAACAAGTGGCGTGCCCGGATGCCGATGTAGTGTTCACCACCGCGCACTTGAACAAGGACGGCGTCCCGGGCAAGTGGGGACCGGTGCGGGTGGTCGATGCGGGAGCCGGCGACCAGGTCTTTCCCTGGCTGGCAGTGGACCACGAGACCGGAGAGGCTCACGTCGCCTATCTCTCTTCGCGAAACGATGGGTTCCACCATCGGCTGCAGCTGATGGTGAGCACGTTGCCGGCGGGAGCGGAGAAGATGGACCCGCCCCGCATGGTGTTGTCCACGCCCAGCGAGCCGGGTTCGGATGCGGTGCTGGGCGCGAGCTTCATCGGAGATTACATCGGGATGGCCAGCCACGGTGGTCGGACTTATGTGCACAGCATGATCAACCGCATGTCCACCTATGACCACATTTTAATTCCGAGTCAGGACAACGTGCTGGCGCGCTTGCCGGGCGAGGACGAGCCTTAGACGGGCAGTACGTTGAAGAAAACGGAATTCGGTATGCGGCGGCGATATTAGTGCCGGAGGCGGGAACGATGAATCAGATGTTGATCGCGGTGTGGCTCCTGGGGGCGACTGGGGTGGCCGCGTACGGCCAGCACAACGCTGGCGGAAGAATTTTGAGAGCCGCAGACTTGGCCGAGGCCAGAGTTACGGCCGGGGCAAAACCGTCGCCGGACCTGGCGGTGCCACGTTCCGGAATGCTGCGGTTTCTGCTCTCGCCGGCGGGGGCCGAATTGGCTCGCGCGCATCCTAACCTGCGCGGGATGCTGCCAAGATCAGCCGCTACGGTCGGAGGGACGCACCGCGCCATGACGTGGCGGCCACCGGTCGTCTCCTTGCGCCCAGCCCCGCCGCAGCCGTGTAACAACTTTGCCACCGGAACAAAATTCAATGTGGAGCCGGATGCGGGAATGCCTGAGATCGGATTCCCCGTGACCCAGGACACCGAGAGCGTGGACTTCATTCCCGGCGGAGGGTTGGGTGGTGCGGACCTGGTGATCGGCGGCACCGATGACTTCCGTGGTTTGTGGGAGGCGAATGCCACCTTCGACGGAATCGAAAATGTAGTGGATGCCTTTGGGTGGGGCTACAGCGGCACGGGCTACCACGTGAGCCGGCGCGGTGGGTGCAGCGCGGATTTTGAAGGCGGTTTGCCGCGACTCTTCGATCCGGTGGCGAATCAAGACCTGTTTGGGTTGGGAAATCCGTCGGTGGCGGTGGATGCCACCCACGGCAATGTCTTTGCGTCGGATTTGCGCGGCGACCAGTTCGTTACCGGGGTGAGCTTGTTCCGGACGAATGCGGTGCGCCTGAACAGTGAGCGCGACTGTCCTTCAGGCACGCACCTGACCGACAAGAACGGAAACGATACCACCGCGCGCACCTGTTGGCCGGTGGGCATGATGGTGGGGCTCTCCAGCAACTTTACGACGATCAATGATCGTGAGCAGGTGCGTGCTGACGAGCGGGCCGGGGGCGCTGGCGCCGGTGACGTCTACGCGACCTGGTCGCGGACGCAGGTCGGCGATCAGACCACGAGTGTTCTGCTGCTGGCGTGCAAAGGAGAATTCAAGTCCATCGCCGATTGCTCGGACCCCATCTCGGTGAGCGGCGGAGATCCCGGTGCTTTCTTTGCCGATCTGGTCATTCTCCCCAACGGGGTGATCTCGCTTACCTACGCGCAAGTCAATCAGGTGTTTGACACCAGCCTGGTACCGTTCTTCTTCGTCATCTATGACATCAAGCATGTGACCTGCAAGCCGTTGGGCGCGCCGCTGGCGCCAAAATGCTCCGAGTCCACCGCGATCGCGACGGAGAAGCAGCCGCCGTACCGGGCCATTACGAACAGCCGTTTCGACGGCATCGCCGCCATCCCCACCCACGACGTACGCCGCAACCGGGACGGCGGACTGGAAGAAGTTGTGGTTTGGACGCGCTGTAAGCGGAGTCCGTTCCTGCCCCTTGGTTCGGGGCAATTCTTGGAGGAAACGGGCTGTCCGGATGCGGACGTGGTCTTCACCTCAGCCCGGCTGGAGGCGAACGGAGCGCCGCGGAAATGGGGCCCGGTCCGCGTGGTGAATGACCATGTCGGCGATCAGATATTTCCCCGGGTGGCGGCGGATCGCCAGACGGGAGAAGCGCATGTGGCGTATTACTCTTCGGAGAATGATCCGGCGCATCACCGGCTGCAGTTGATGGTGAGCACGTTGCGCCCGGGCGCCGAGGAAATGCGACCTCCGAAGATCAGGCAGTCCACGCTGAACGAACCGGACGCCGATGTCATTGTGGGTGCGTTTTTTTTCGGCGACTACCTGGGCATCGCCAGCCGCGACGGCCGTACGTATACGCACAGCACGTTCAATAACTTTGGGATTTACGGAAACAGTGTGATTCCCGGCCAGGATAACGTGTTGACGCGTTCGCAGCGGTGGCACGACGAAGACTGAAGGGCACGACTCAGGCGGGTCAGGATTCGCGGTACAATCCTTGCCTTGAAACGCCTCGCCTTCGTCTTTCCCAGAGTTGACCGGATTGTGTCGGTGCTGTTGTTCGTGGGTGTGGCCGCGGCCCAGACTCCCGCACCCCGGCCTCCACAACGACGCGCGGGTTTGGTGGCAGCGCTTGCGCCCAATGCCAGCGTCTACCACCGAGGCGTTCCCAGCCTCCAGGGTCAGCCATTGCATCGTGGCGATGCGGTGTTATGGGAAGACCGCGTGCGTACCGACAAGCAGGGTCGGACGCGACTGACGCTGGAGGACCAGTCCCAGCTGTCCCTGGGCTCGAATTCCGAGCTGGTGGTGCGCCAGCACGATGCGCAGTCGCAGCAGACCTACCTGGAGCTGATGTTCGGCAGGATTCGCTGCCGGGTGGTAGCGATCACCGGAAATGGGAAATTCATCTTGCGCACGCCGGACGCCGCCGCTGGCGTGGTTGGCACCGACTTTGGCGCGGATTCGTCCATCCCCGGGCAGACGAAGTTCATCTGCCTCAGCGGCGTGGTGCAGATCGTGGGTGCGGGCACTCAGGAAGCGACGCTGTGCACCGCTGGCACCACGGTGACGGTGAAACACGGCCAGGCCCCGCAGCCGGCCCAGCCCGCCCCGCCGGAGGTGCTGGAACGATGGCAGCACATCGCAGAACCAGGCGGGTAGCACCACTCAGGTGCCAAACCTCGTTCTTCTTTGCAGCCCGCTCGCTCGCATGCAAAAGGCCTCTCCCTTGCGGAAGAGGCCTTGGCTGTTTCGAAAGCCGGAGCGTTAGTTGGGCTTAGGCGGAGTCGTGGTGGTGGTGGCCGGTTTGGGAGCTGCCGGTCGGGCCGCTGCGGGCTTAGGGGCGGCGGCAGCGGGCTTGGGTGCAGCAGCCGGGGGAGCAGCGGCGACGCCAGACTGGGCGTTGTAAGCGTCCACGATGGCCTTGGTAATGTTCACGCCCTCATTGGCCCAGAGCACCTGACCCTCGGGCCAGGGGCGCGAGGCGTCCAGGATAAGGCCAAGGCTGTTTTCCTTGGCGTACTTGTCAATCACCGGACCCATTTTCTGCAGAATGCGCTGTGCGATCTCGTTCTGCTGGCCCTGGAATTCATTCTGGGCGTCTTCACTGGAGCGGGTGAGCGCCTTTTGCTTCTGCTCGATGCTCTTCACCAGCGTGGCGCGGGCTTCGTCGTTCATCTTGTCGCCCTGAGTGTTGAGCTGCTTCTTCAGGCCCTCAATCTCATCGCTGAGGCTCTTGAGTTCGTTGCGCCGGGGCTCAAATTTCTTGCCCATGGCGTCAAAGTCGCGCTGGCCTTCGTTGGTGGCCACGATGGCGTCCTGAATGCTGATGATGCCGACGTGGGTGGGTCCGGTGGCGAGGGCAACGGTGGGAGCAGCGGGTGCGGCAGCCGGGGCAGCCTGGGCCAGAACAGCGGCCGGGCAAAGCGCTACGGCCAGCAGCAGACAGAGGAATCGGTAGCTCATGGGATCGGGTTAAACTCCTTCATTTTCCGGAAAGACTGGGAATATTTACCGCGGCCGGGGCGGGCGCCAGACTCCGACTGGCGGCCGGTGAGGACTACCCTTCCCCAGCACTGCACACCACCACCAACGGTGCGTGCCGCAAGTCCCCGAGGGACGTTGCCTCAGTGCGGATAAATCATTATAGGGGCGGGTTTTGCCAGCGTCAAACGGGTTTTGGCGTTAGAAGGTGGTCGCCACCGTGAAGCGGAAGGTGTGCGAGGGTTCCCGCAAGAGCACTTTGGGTGCGAGTTGCGAGATGGCCTGCAGGTAGGTGAATTCGCCGGCGCCGGCGTTAGGGTCGCCGGGTCCGGGGAACATGTCCCGGGTGATCGGCGTGGGCGTGGTGGCGGAACTGTTGAGCCGCAGCGGGTTGTAGGCGTAGTAGATGCGGAACGGCGCGTTGATCACCGGCAGAAAAACCTGGAGTTCGATGCCGGTGGACATGCGGGGCGTGAAGTTGGTGCCAGAAACAAGCTGCAGGTTTCGTTGGAACTCGATGTTGGTCTGCTGCCGGCTGGGGTCGCAGTTGAAGGCGAAATCGCGCACTGGACAGCCGAAGGGCTGGCTCTTGAGTTCGGCGAACTGCCGATCGGCGATGCGCAATTGCGATCGCCGCAGGATGGGGTTAATGCCAATGTCCATGAAGGGCGCGACGGCCACGGGGCCGGCGATGGTGACGCGGTACTCGATGTTGGCCACCAGGCTGGTGTCCCCACCGGGGATGACGATGCGCTGCACCGGAATCGGAATGGTGTAGGGCTGGCAAGCTGTCGTGGGAGTCTGATTACATGCGGGATTGCGCAGAACCGGCTTGCCGTCGGGATTGGTGAGCGTGATGTTCAGGAGCTGGGGCAGATAGGCGTAAGGCGTGACCGAGCGGATGTCAAAGCCGCGAATGTCGTTCTCGCCACCCAGGTAGGCGCGGTCGAAAGGCGGCGCCACCAACCCGCCAAAGCCCGAGAGATACGAGGCGGATAGATTGACGCCGATGGTGTTGCGCCGGTTCTGCATGGGGATGAACCGTTTGTAGTTGACGAAGGGGCGCACGAACTTCACGTTGCCGCCAACACCGGAAATCTCCGCCGCCAGCGTGAGCGCATGCCCGCTCTTGGGGCTGTAGGCGGCGTCCACCGTGCTGAAGGAGAACGACGGAATGAACTTGCTGGTGATGATGCCGGCCAGCGCGTTCTGGCCGGAAATGCCACGGAACGCGATGTTCTCAAACAGCCGCTGCGAGGCGTCGCTGAACGTCTGCGTCGAGGACCGGTCAAACGCGTAGGTGAGGCCGATGCGCTTGAATGACCGGTGCAGCGGATAGCTCAGGGAGGCGGTGAATCCCGTGCTCGCCTGCGTGTAATTCAACAGGTTATTCAACTGCGACTCCGAAAGGCTCACGCTTTGCCCGGTGAGCACCCGCAGTTGGCGGGCCTGGTCAAAGTTGTACCGGCGGTTGTAGACGGTGAAGCCGAGCTGCAGCGGGCGGTCGAAGAGGTAGGGTTCGGTGAATCCGAAAAGAACATTGCGCTGGCGGTTACCCACCGAGGCTTGGACTTCAAGTGTCTCGCCCAGGCCGAAGAGATTGTTGGTCGAGTAGTTGATGCCAATGAAAGCGCCGGCCAGCCCGCTCACTCCGCCGTTCAGTCCGATGCTGTTCTTGCCGCGCTCTTTCACCTTGAGGGTCAGATCCACAGTGCCATTCTTGTCGTCGAGTTTGCGTTCGGTGGTGTTGGGATCTTCCGGCTTGAGTTGCTCGAAGTAGCCGAGCTGGTTAATGCGCAGCAAGCCCAGCTTCCACAAACGCTCGTTGTAGGAATTGCCTTCCTCGAGCACCACTTCACGGCGGATGACCTTGTCGCGCGTGGTGGTGTTGCCCTGGAATTCAATGCGGCGCACGTAATACTGCTTGCCCTCCTCGATGTCAATCTCCAGGGTGATGGTTTTCTTTTCGTCATCAAAGGTGGTGTTGGGGACGGAAGTGAAATTGATGTAGCCGAATTCGCCGTAGGCGCTGCGCAGGTTCTCCAGGCCTTTGGCGATTTTTTCGCGGCTGAAAATATCGCCGTCTTTGATGGGAAACTGGGCGCGCAGGGCCTTGGTGTTGGGGATGGCTTTGTTGCCCTTGAAATTGATGGCGGACAGGCGATAGCGGTCCCCTTCCTCGATCCCCATGGTGATGTCCACCGCCTTGCCGGGACCTCTCTGGATGAGCGGGATGTGTGGCCCGCTGCTGCCGGTGTCGCGAATCTTGGTGGTCGGGTCCTGGATCACCGCCTTGAAATAGCCCTCGTTCTGATATTCGTTGCGGACGCGCTCGGTGTCTTCGCTCAGCTTGCTGGCGTCGTAGGTCTTGGAGAAAAGAGATTCGAGAAAGATGGAGTGCGGAAGGCCAACCGGCTTCAGGTTCTTCATGGCAGTGCGCAGGCGGCGGCTGGGCAGATTGTGATTCCCCTGGAAGAGGAACTTCCCCACCTTCACCTTGGGGCCCTCTTTGATGACAAAGGTGACGGCGACCGCGGCGGGCGGGATGGGCCGGACTTCTGTGCGCACATTGGCGAACTGGCGGCCGTGTTCGGCGAGCAGTTCCCTGATCACCACTTCCGCCTTCTTCACGCGGGTGGGATCATACTGGCTTTCCTTGGAAAGCCCGACTTTGGCAGTCTTGAAGCGCTCCAGCAGGTCGCTGGTGGTCACCGAACTGAGGCCGGCGTATTCGATGTCGCGAATTACCGGGCGCTCTTTCACGTAAATGTGCAGCACCAGGCCCTTGGGCGTGGGCTCGCGTTCAAAGCGAATGTCTTCGAAATAACTGGTGTTCCACAGCGAGTTGAAATCGCGCTCCAGAGCCTGCTGGTCGAAGGAATCGCCGGGGCGGGTAAAGATGCGGGCCTTGACGGTGTCGGCTGGAATCTTGCGGTTGCCGTGGATCTTGATGTCGGTGACGACGTCCTGTTGCGCCCACAAGGGGGCGGCGAGGGCGAGGAACCCAAGGAGCACGAGGAAGAACCGCGCACACCACGGCGACCGCAGGACGCAAAGCAAGCGATGTCTGCTGGCCGCGCAGGCTGCCGGAGTCACCCAGCTCGAAGTGACGTGCCCCGGGTTGCCCGGCACAGGGGTATCCTCTTGAAAAAGAATGGCTACGTACCTCTCGGCCCGCTGGGAGTATGGAAAACGGTCATTATACGGTACGGGTAGGGGAGTGGTGCAAACCGCCCCCCAAGAAGTTTGTCTGATGAAAGCTGCTTTGCGGGCGGGCGCGGTCAACCGGCCCGGGCCAACTCCACTTCTACCAAGACGGAATAAAACGCCGGGGAGTTGCCCGCGTCGGTAAGTTTTTCTGAAATCAGGACGTTAACGTTGCGAGCGCCGGGCGAGAGCTTGGCCCAGTGGAGCCGTGCCGCGACCACCCCGGGCTGCACCGCTCCATTGACCCGAGCCTTGAGCTGCAGCTCGCCCAAGGCGTTGAAAACGCGGACGGGATCGCCATCGGCGATGCCGCGCGCTCGGGCATCGGCTGTCGTCATTTCCAGCAGCCCGGTGTCCTCCATCGCCTGCACGGAGGGAATGTTGCAGAAGGACGAATTGAGGAAGTTGTCCGCCTTGCGGGCCAGCAGTTCCAGGGGGAACTGGGCGGCGGCGACCTTGTTGTGGCGCGACTCCACCGGCGGGGTAAAGGCAGCGACCGGATCCAAGCCGAGCGCCTTGAAATGTTCGCTGTAGAGTTCCGCCTTGCCGCTGGGCGTGGGGAAGTTGCCGTCGGCAAAGGGCAGGAAGGGCGCAACGGAGGCAGATCCTGCTTCCGCCCCGGAAAAGTTCAGGCGGACGTGGTTCTCGCGCTCCAGGCGAGCACGATCAATGCCGCGAAGCCACGGATTGGGACTGGCGAGCGCCGCATCGATCATCTCTTCGCTGGACTCGCGAAAGCAGCTTTCGGTGAAACCCATGTGTTCGGCCAGGGCGCGGAATGTCTCAACATTCGAACGGCATTCGCCTAGCGGCGCGATGGCGGCGTCCGACATCTGCAGGTAGTAGTGGCCGTAGGATTTCTGCAGGTCCTTGTGCTCGAAGAACGTGGTGGCGGGAAGCACGATGTCGGCGTAGTCCGTGGTATCGGTGAAGAACTGTTCGTGCACCACTGTGAAGAGGTCGGTGCGCTTGAGCCCCTGGATGACCAAATTCTGGTTGGGCGCGACCGCTGCAGGATTGCAGTTGTAGACGAACAGGGCCTGCACCGGCGGGCTGAGAGGACCGGCCAGAAGCTTGCCCAGCTCGGTCATGTTGAGAGTGCGGGCGGTGCGCCCCAAGGGGCCCTTCGCCATCAGGTCAGGACGCTCCAACGCGTCGGCATTCAGGCCATACGCGCCGGAAATGGAATGTTGCATGCCACCGCCAACTTCCTTCCACGATCCGGTGATGCAGGGCAGCATGGCGATGGTGCGGACCGCCATGGCGCCGCGCTCCGAGCGCTGCACGCCATCGTTGGAACGGATCACGGCCGGGCGGGTGGTGGCGTATTCGCGTGCCAGGCGGCGCGTGTCGGCGGCGGAGATGCCCGTCCACTGCGCCACCCGCTCGGGTGAATACTCCTGAACTTTCTTCCGTAACTGATCGAAACCCAGCGTGTAACGAGCAACGTAGTCGGTGTCGTAGAGATTTTCGTTGATGATGACGTGCATCATGGCCAGCGCCAGGGCGGCATCGGTGCCGGGATTGATGGGCAAGTGCCAGTCCGCCAACTTGGCGGTGCGGGTGCGATACGGGTCGATGACGACCAGTTTGGCGCCGTTGCGCCGCGCTTCCTCGATGAACGGCCAGAGGTGAATGTTATTGCCGTGAATGTTGGCAGCCCAGACGAGGATGTAGCGGGAGTGCGGGAACTGCTCGGGCTCGGTCCCAAGTTTTGCGCCGAGAACTGACTTGACGCCGACTTCCGCCGCCGCGGAACAAATGGACCGCTCCAGTTGCGACGCGCCCAACCGGTGGAAGAAGCGCCGGTCCATCGACGCGCCATTCAGTACACCCAGCGTGCCTCCGTAGGAGTAGGGCAGGATGGCTTCCGGGCCGAAGTCACGGCTGATTTGGCGAAAGCGGGCAGCAATCTGGTCGAGCGCTTCGTCCCAAGAGATGCGTTCGAACGCCGGTGCGGTGGTCGGCCCTTTGGGCGCAACGCGACGCATGGGGTAGAGCACGCGGTCGGGCGAATAGACGCGATCGAGATACTTGGCGACTTTGCCGCAAAGGAATCCGCGCGTCACGGGATGCGCGGGATCTCCCTGGATCCTAGTCGCGCGCCCCGCTTCCAGAGTAATCAGGACGCCGCAAGCATCGGGGCAATCGTGGGGGCAAGCCGCATGAACCACGCTGTGCATTCTCGCGATTATACCGGCGGCTCACATGCGGCGCACAGCCGCGAGTCGCTCTTTCATTCGCGCGTACAGTAGATGCTCCAGGGCGGAGGGCAGGCCCGAATCTAGAAAGGGCAAGGACTTGTCCGTGTACTGAAAGGCGTTGATCTTCACACCGTGCTTGATCTCGACGCCGGCAAATTCGACGAAGCGGTCGGCAAAATCGGGATCGGCGGTCACGTCCACGATCTGCTTGTGCGCCTCGTCGGTGAACATGATCTGGTTCCGGTCCGCCAGGCCCATCACTCGGGCGGCCATGTTGACGACCCTTCCGGCCACATTGAAGTCCTCGCGCATATCCAGGTACACCACACCCCGTCCTTCGGAGAGGCCGATGCGCAGATTGAAGTAGGGATGGCAATCGCACCACCCCTCCCGCTGGAAATCAGCACACTGCTCTTTCTGGCGGAGACGGCTGGCCGTTTGCAGAAGGCTCAGGGCGAACTGCAGATGGATGTCGGTCAAGCCCTTAAAGCTGAAGACCGTGGCCGCGCCATCGCCGGTGGGCAGCTTGATGATGTCCTGCAGAAACTCCAGCCGGTCGTTCCGGAAATAATCGGCGTATCTCCTCTCGGTGGCCGCCAGCGCTTCCCGTTTGCACTCGGTAAAGGCATGAATCACGGAAATTTGCATCGCCGTCGTGCGCTGGGAATACTTCTCGATGTCCGCAAACACGATCTGCATGTCGGCCAGGTGGTTGTACTTCTCGATGAAATCCAAGAGGTGGCGCGATTCGCGGGCCATTTCCACTTCTCCTCCCGAGCGTGCTGCTCTGCCGAGGGGGCCCAGTTCAAAACTACGGCCGGTTGCGCGGGACGCACGGTGCGGGCGTCGTAACCAACGCGGCTAGGCAAAGAGCAGCGATGCCCGTCAAGAATAATCGGGAGGCATTATATGCCGAAATCAATCGAGCCAGCCGGGGAGCTGAGAATCCGGCAGTGGGCTGTTTTCAATTTTTCCGAGATCGTGGATTCTTGCATTCGCAAGGGTTCTTGCCGCAACCTCGGCAAAGAGCAGAGGCCCGTCGCTTTTCCAGCTTTGGATGGGCAATGGTAGGGCGTGAGAATTGCTTCCAATTCTTGTACTTGCTCTTTCGGCTTCTTTCGCTCGGCACGCTGCCACCCCTTGCGCCTTCTGGTCCAATAATCCCACCAGTTCTACCAAACTCCAAACGTGATCGGTAAGACCAGCTTCCATTCAAAACAGCCCATTACCGAGAATCCGGCGCGGCCTTCGCGAGGCCGCCAAACCGTCGTAAACTAGCGCCATGCAAAGGCACGCTCTCGCTGGAGGCAATTCCGCTGCCACGGCCCGTGTGCTGCGCCTCTCGTTGCTGCTGACGTTGCTGTACGTATTGCTGCTGGTGGTAGCCGGGTTGCAGTCCCACAGCCTGGCGCTGCTTTCCGAGGCAGGGCACAATTTCTCCGACCTGCTGGCGCTCGGGCTTTCCCTGTTCGCGGTGTATTTGGAGTCGCGGCCGGCGAGTACGACCAAGACTTTCGGCTGGCATCGTGCGGGAGTGTTAGCGGCGTTGCTGAACGCCGCCTCGTTGGTGGTGGTCTCGTTCCTGATCTTCTACGAATCGTTCCGCCGTCTGCGCCACCCGGCCATGGTGCACGCGACCACGGTAATTGGCGTGGCTGCCGCCGGGGTGGTGCTGAACGGCGTGATTGCGGTGCTGCTCTACCGCACACGGCGCGACGTCAACATTCGCAGCGCGTTTTTGCACCAACTCGGAGACGCCCTCTCCACCGCCGCCGTCATTGCGGGCGGCACCGCCATTCTGATGACCGGTCAGTATTGGATTGATGCCGCATTGTCCCTGGGCATCGGCGTGCTGATTCTGTGGTCTTCGTTCGACATCCTGCGGGAAACGGTGAACATTCTTCTGGAAGGCACGCCGCGCGGCATGTCGCTGGCGCGGATCGAAGCGAGCATCCTCAGCGTGTCCGGCGTCAACTACGTGCACGACTTGCACGTCTGGAGCATCGGCTCAGAAACGCACGCGCTCTCCTGCCATATCGGCATTGCCGATTTGCCGCTCTCCGCCAGCGACCAGATCCTGCGCGAGGTCAACGAAAAGCTGCGGCACGATTTTGGCATCGGTCACACCACGGTGCAGTTTGAGCACCTGGCCTGCGAGGTAGCGGAGGGTTGCGTGATGCCGGCGGGCGAAACGCACGCCCATCCCCACGCGCATTAGGGGCCCATGGTTTGACAGCAGCCTCATGGAGAAAACTAGAGATCAGAACGCAATCGAAGGGGCGAATCCAGGCTGGCCGGGTTTGACACTCTCCCGCTTGCTCGCTAAGCTAAAGGCTGGAACTTCAGGGCTTTACGAGGCATCTAATTGGTATGGGCTTCTGGCGCACATGGCGGCGATTTATGACGGCGGTGCAGTTGCTCCCGGCGTTGGAAGGCGGCGAGGAAACCCTCGTCGGCGGGCAAGCTGTGCTCGAGGGCGTCATGATGCGTTCGCCGCATGCCTGGGCCATCTCTTGCCGTAAGCCTTCGGGGGAAGTGGTTTCGCACGCCGAGCCCCTGGAACGCCTCTCGGAAAAGCATCCTTGGATGGGTTGGCCCATGCTGCGCGGCGTCATGACGCTGGGTCACGCCATGGTGCTGGGATACAGGGCGCTCAAATTTTCAGCCAACGCGGCGCTGGACGAAATGCCCGGTAACCAGGGCGACAAGAAGATTGAATTCAGCGGCTGGCTGGCCGCGCTCAACGTGATCATCTCCGTGGGCTTTTTCATCTTCGTTTACAAGTTTCTGCCGCTGCTCGCCGCCACGGAAATGAAGCGGGTGAATCCGGTATTCGGCGGGCAGGTGGTGTTCAATCTGGTGGATGGCATCGTCCGCATCGCGCTGTTTGTGGCGTTCATCTGGGGCGTTTCGCGCTGGCAGGAAATCCGGCGCGTCTACCAATACCACGGGGCGGAACATAAAACGGTGTTTGCGTTTGAAGCGGGCGGGCCGCTCGAAGTCAGCGCCACGCAGAAGTTTTCCACCTTCCATCCCCGCTGCGGCACCAGTTTTCTGATGACGGTCATGCTGATCTCCATCGCCGTTTACATCGCGGTGCAAGCGGTATTTCCGGTAACCACCTTCGGAGCCAAGTTTGCGGTGCGCATTGTGCTGTTGCCGGTCATCACCGGGCTCTCCTACGAAATCATTCGCTACGCGGCCCGGCATCGCGGCTCGCTGTTTGCGCTGATGACGACACCCGGCCTGTGGCTGCAGCGAATCACCACGCAGCCACCTTCCGACGCGCAGGTGGAATGCGCCATCTCCGCCCTGAATCAGGCCATGGCGCTGGAAACACAGCGCGGCGGCGAACTCGTGATTGCCTAGCGGGCCCTCCGCGAATCCCTTTCTACTCTCAAGAACACCGTGGAAAACAAGATAGAATTTTGCTGGTTGCCGGGACGAAAGCTGCTGGTTTCTCATGTTTGAAAGACTTGACCAAATCGAAAAGAAATACGATGAGCTGACCGCAGCGCTGGCTTCACCGGAGATCACCGGCGACTCGGCGAGATACCAGAAGACTGCCAAAGCGCACAGCGAAATTGCGACGGTGGTGGAACGGTATCGCGAATTCAAGGATTTGACCAAGGGCATTGCGGAGAGCCGGGCGCTGCTCATCAGCGAGTCTGATGCCGAGATGCGCGCCTACGCCGAAGAAGAGCTGGTGCAGCTGGAGAAGCGCGTGGCGGAAGTGGAAGCCGAGATCAAGGTGCTGTTGCTGCCGCGCGATCCCAACGACGAAAAAAACATCGTGCTGGAAATCCGCGCCGGCACCGGCGGCGACGAAGCCACGCTGTTTGCCGCCGAGCTTTTCCGGATGTATTCGCGTTACGCCGAGTTGCTCGGCTGGAAAGTCGAGGTACTCAACACGTCGGAATCTTCGGCAGGCGGTCTGAAAGAAGTGATTGCCATGATTTCCGGCCAACGCGTCTTCTCGCGACTGAAATATGAAAGTGGAGTGCACCGCGTGCAGCGCGTGCCCCAGACGGAGCAACAGGGCCGCGTCCACACTTCCGCTTGCACCGTCGCCGTGTTGCCCGAGGCCGAAGACGTGGACATCAAGATCGAGGCGAAGGACCTGCGGATTGATACTTTCTGCTCGTCGGGCCCGGGCGGGCAGTCGGTCAATACCACCTATTCCGCGGTGCGCATTACCCACATTCCCACCAACACGGTGGTCAGTTGCCAGGACGAGAAGTCGCAGATCAAAAACCGCGAGAAGGGGATGCGCGTGCTGCGGGCTCGCCTGTATGAGATGGAGATGCAGAAGCAGCAGGAGGCGCTGGCCAAAGAGCGACGCGCCATGGTGAAGACGGGCGACCGCAGCGAGAAGATCCGCACCTACAACTTTCCCCAGAACCGCGTTACCGATCACCGCATCGGCTTTACCCTGCACCAGTTGGATGCGGTGATGGACGGCAAACTGCAGCCGCTGGTGGACGCGCTGGGGGCCTACTTCCAGGCCGAGAAACTCAAGGAAGAAACGACCAGTGTCGTCTGAGATGGCAGAAGTCAGAGTGCAGATTGCAGAAGTAACAGTTTAGGTTGCAGCAGTTGAAATGATCGCGGCGCGAGGTCTTACTTCTGCAATCTGCAATCTGACTTCCGCAATTGGTTCCTATGCAACTCCGCGACGCCCTCACCTCCGCCATCGCAGAGTTCACCGCCGCGAGTGCTCCCTCGCCGCGGATGAACGCCGAGTTGTTGCTCATGTTCACGCTGAGCTGCGATCGCGCTTACCTTTACGCGCATCCGGAGCGCGAGCTCACGGAGGACGAAGCCGCCCGCTACGAAGACGCGATTGGGCAGCGCGCCAGCGGCGTGCCCGCCCAATACATCACTGGTCACCAGGAATTCTGGGGCATGGACCTGATCGTTTCTCCCGCGGTGCTCATTCCGCGACCGGAGACGGAACACGTGATCGAGACCGTGCTGGAGCTGGCGCATGCCACGCCTGCCAGCGCGCCGCTGCGTCTGGTTGATGTCGGCACCGGTTCCGGCTGCATCGCGCTGGCGCTGGCGACAGAAATGCCGCAAGCCGAAATCTACGCCACGGACATTTCCCCTGAAGCCCTCGAAGTGGCACGCGCCAACGCCGCCCGCCACCAGCTCGAAGCGCGCGTGCAATTCCGCCGCACTGACTTGCTCCACGGCCTCGATGGTGACTTCGATTTTGTGGTTTCCAATCCGCCCTACGTCGGCGATTCGGAAGAGGACAAGGTACAACTCGAGGTCCGCAAGTTCGAGCCGCGCTGCGCTGTGTTTGCCGGCCCCACCGGTCGCGAAGTTTTTGATCGGCTCATTCCACAAGCGCGGCAAAAGTTGCGCACTGGTGGCTGGCTAGTGATGGAGATCGGCTACACCCAGGAAGCGCTGGCGCGTCGGTTGCTGGCGGACTGGAAGGAAGTCCATTTCACCAACGACCTACAGGGGATTCCACGAGTGGTGGCGGCACAGAGCTGATTGCCGGTTCCGTCGCTGCAGCGATCGTCAGCTACTTTACTTCTGCTTGCGCGGGCTGGATCTCTTCCACGTCCACCAGCGGTGTTGGATACTTCCCGGTGTAGCAGGCGGTGCAGTAGTTGGTGGGGCTGCCTTCGCCGCAGGCGCGTTTCAGACCCTCCAGCGACAGGTAAGACAGCGAATCCGCCTCGATGTACTCGCGGATTTCCGCCACCGTCTTCACCGCGGCGATGAGTTGTTTCTTGGTGGGCGTATCCACGCCGTAGAAGCAGGGAGAGATGGTGGGCGGACAGGAAATGCGCATATGGACTTCGCGCGCGCCGGCGTTGCGTACCATGCGGACGATTTTCCGGCTGGTGGTGCCACGCACGATCGAATCATCCACCAGTACCACGCGCCGGCCTTCGAGCACAGCGCGCACCGGATTGAGTTTGAGCTTGACGCCGAAGTCGCGCACACTCTGCTGCGGTTCAATAAACGTGCGGCCGATATAGTGATTGCGGATCAAGCCCATGGTGAACGGAATGCCGCTCTCGGCGGCGTATCCCATGGCGGCAGTCACGCCCGAGTCGGGTACCGGGACCACCAGGTCGGCATCGGTGGGCGCCTCACGCGCCAGTTGCCGTCCTAACTCTTCCCGGCTCACGTGCACGGCGCGGCCAAACACCCGGCTGTCTGGCCGGGAAAAGTACACATGCTCAAAGATGCAACTCGACTGGGGCTGGGCCGGGGCATAGAAGCGCGAGGTCACGCCTTCCGCTCCCGCCACCACCAGTTCGCCGGGCTTCACATCGCGCACATATTCGGCACCGAGCAGATCAAAAGCGCAGGTTTCGGACGCAAACACAATGGTGTCCGCCGTTTGCCCTGCCGGCGCGGGAATTCTTCCCATGGCCAGCGGCCGGAAGCCGCGTGGATCGCGTGCTGCCATGACCCGGTCCGGCGTGACCATGACCAGGGAAAATGCGCCCTCTACCCGGCGCAACGAGTCCGCCATCGCTTCCGGCAGCGTCTGTTCGCGCGAGAGGGCCAGCAGGTGCACGATCACTTCGGTATCGCTGTTGGTCTGGAAGATCGATCCCTGGCTCTCCAGGCGGCTGCGAATTTCGTGCGCGTTGACGAGATTGCCGTTATGGGCCAGCGCAAGCATGCCCTTGTTGGACTGCACCATGATGGGCTGTGCATTCAGGAGCGCCGAGTCACCGGCCGTGGAGTAACGCGTGTGTCCAATGGCGTGGTGCCCGCGCAGCGTCGCCAGTACTTCTTCCGTGAAAATGTCCGCCACCAGGCCCATGGCCTTGTGCAGGTGCAGCGTCATGCCGTCCGAGGTGACAATGCCGGCTGACTCCTGTCCGCGATGTTGCAACGCGTGCAACCCGAGGTAGGCGAGCTTCTCCGCTTCGAAGTGGTTAAAGATGGCCACCACACCGCACTCTTCGCGAAATTTGTCCAAAGCAGGCATGATCAAAGATTAAGTTAGCGCCACCACATCCCCCCGCAGCGCCTGTTCCAGCGCGCCTTCGTACGCTGTGCGCAGGCCGGCGACCGCAGCTGTCACCACTTTGACGCCATCCACCGCGATCGTCAACTGGGCTGCTGTTGTCTCGCCAATGACCTCGGCTGCCAGGTCATACTTCGCGGCCAGTTGCCGGACGCCGTCCACGTGCTGGGCCGCGCAGGAAAGCACGATCCGGCTGGCATCCTCGCCAAAGAGCACGCACTCCACCGGCAAATCGCCGCTGGCCAGATTGATGCGCGCGCCCACGCCACAAGCAAAGCCGCACTCAGCCAGCGCCACCGCCAGCCCGCCTTCGGAACAATCGTGGGCGGACTCCACCAGGCCGGCGCGCACTGCTTCGACGATGCACTTTTGCAGCGCCGCTTCTTTTTCCAGTTCCAGTGCTGGCGGAAATCCCCACACTGCGCCCAGCACTTCCTTGGCATACTCCGACGAACCAAACTCCGACTCGGCGTCAGTTACATCGCCCGGATCAGACCCGCGCAGCAGCACAATGCTCCGCCCCGGTTCGCGGAAATCCATGCGCGCTGCCTGTTCTACATCCTCCAGAATTCCCACCACGCCCAGCACCGGCGTGGGATAGATTCCCTCGCCCAGCGTTTCGTTGTAGAAACTTACATTCCCGCCGGTGATGGGACACTCCAGCTCTTCGCAAGCCTTGGTCATGCCATCAATCACCTGGGAGAACTGCCACATGATGTGTGGCTTTTCCGGGTTGCCGAAATTCAGGCAGTTGGTCGCCGCCACCGGTACCGCGCCGGTGCAAGCCACGTTGCGCGCGGCTTCCGCCACGGCGTGCATCGCGCCCAACCGCGGATCCAGATAGCACCAGCGCCCGTTGCCATCGAGCGCCATCGCCAGCCCGCGTCGCGTGCCTTTCACTCGCACGACGCCGGCGTCGCTCGAACCCGGCGCTTCCACAGTGTTGGTCTGCACCATGTGGTCATACTGCTGCCATACCCAGCGCTTGCTGCTCACATTCGGCGCCGCCAGCAGCGCCAGTAGATTCGAGGTGAAGTTGCCGGACGATTGCAGTTGCACCCACTCCGGCTTTTCCTGTGGCACAGGCGGTTCCCAGCGCTCCAGCGGCCGCTTGTAGACGGGTGCATCGTCGGTGAGCGCCGTGTTAGGGATGTCCGCTACCAGTTGCCCGTGTTCGAGCACGCGCAAGTGGCCGCCGCTCATGACGCGGCCAATGGTCACCGCGTCCAGTCCCCACTTGCGGAACACACGAAATACTTCCTCTTCGCGGCCTTTCTCGGCCACCAGCAGCATGCGTTCCTGCGATTCCGAGAGCATGATTTCGTAGGGTGTCATGCCGGTCTCGCGTTGCGGGACAAGGTCCAGTTCAATTTCGATGCCCACGCCGCCGCGCGCGCCCATTTCGCAGGTAGAGCACGTGAGCCCGGCTGCGCCCATGTCCTGAATGCCGACAATCGCGCCCGTCTGCATCGCCTCCAGGCAGGCCTCGAGCAAAAGTTTCTCCAGAAACGGGTCACCGACTTGCACGTTCGGACGCTTCGCTTCCGACTCTTCGTTGAATTCTTCGGAGGCCATGGTGGCGCCGTGAATACCGTCGCGCCCCGTCTTGGCGCCGACGTAAATCACCGGATTGCCTTCCCCCGCCGCCTTGGCGTAGAAAATCTGACCGCGCTTCACCAGTCCGAGCGCGAACGCGTTGACCAGAGGATTGCCCGAATAGCAGGGCTCAAACTTGACCTCGCCACCCAGGTTGGGAACACCAAAACAGTTTCCGTAAGAAGCAATCCCGCTGACCACACCTTCCAGAATGGAATGGTTCTTGTGCAGCTCAGCTTGCGTGGGGTTGGTTTGCGTGGGGACGGCCGCCCTCGGCCGTCCGTCCGAGCGAAGCTCGGCGCCTTGTATCGGCCCAAACCGCAGCGAATCCATCACCGCCACCGGCCGCGCACCCATGGTAAAAATGTCACGCAGGATTCCGCCCACACCGGTGGCCGCGCCCTGAAACGGTTCAATGAACGACGGATGATTGTGCGACTCGATCTTGAAGGCGCACGCCCAGCCATCGCCAATGTCAATGATGCCGGCGTTTTCTCCCGGCCCCTGCACCACGCGCCGGCTTCGGGTCGGCAACCGCTTCAGATGCACGCGTGATGACTTGTAAGAGCAGTGCTCGCTCCACATCACGCTGAAAATGCCAAGCTCGGTCAGCGAAGGCTCGCGTCCGCCCAGCAATTGCTTCAGCTTCTCGTACTCCGTGGGCGTGATGCCGTGCTCCTGCAACACCTCGGGCGTAATGGCCGGACTCTCGACTGTGCTCATGGGAGGAAGTTCTATTGTCGCATTTTGGAGGGGAGGAGGGTAGGGGCGGGCTCTTGGCCCCCTGATACAATTTCACCTTCCAAGCACGGTGACTGAACGCTCCTGAAGGTGTCTATGAAATTTGTCCGGCTGATTTGTATGGTTTCCTTGGTTGCGGTGGCCACGTCGGCTCTGGCCGCCACGGGAAAGGCCGTTTCCTACCAGAGCGGCGATGAGAAAATCGAAGGCGTTCTCTACACGCCATCCGGCACGGGGCCGTTCCCGGCCATTGTCGTGATCCACGAATGGTGGGGACTCACCGACTGGGTGAAGGAACAGGCCTCGCGTTACGCGGATGAAGGCTACGTCGCGCTCGCCGTGGACCTGTATCGCGGCAAGGTCACGAACAATCCCGACATGGCTCACGAACTGGCGCGCGGCCTGCCGGATGACCGCGCCGCCCGCGACCTCCGCGCCGCCGTCGCCTTCCTCAAGTCGCAGGCCAACGTGCGCAAGAACAAGATCGGCTCCATCGGCTGGTGCATGGGTGGCGGTTTTTCGCTGCAGACAGCCATCGAGGTGCCCGACCTGGCTGCAACCGTGGTCAACTACGGACACCTAGCCACCGAAGACGCAACCCTGAAGAAGATCAACGCGCCCATTCTGGGGATTTTTGGTGGGCAGGATCGTGGCATTTCGGTCAGCGATGCCCGCGAGTTCGAAGCCGCGATGAAGAAGCTGGGTAAGAGTGCGGAAATTGTGGTCTATCCCGAGGCCGGCCACGGGTTTCAGAATTCCACGAACAAAAATGCCTACCGGCCCGACGATACGGCGGATGCGCAGAAGCGGATTGCGGCGTTTTTCGCGGCCAAGCTGAAATAGGAAAGTGTTGTCATTCTGAGCGAAGCGAAGAACCTCTTGCGCCTTATCGGTCGTGGCGCTGATAGGGATGCTTCGCTTCGCTCAGCATGACAAGCTTGTTCTTGGAACGGATCTAGTTGCGGTCATAGGTTACTTGTTCCCGGCTTTTCTGGCCTCGTCGTCCTCAAACTCGACCTTTTTACCGGTCCGAACCTCCAGGCTCTTCAACGTAGTTCGGATCGCATCCTTACCCAACTCGAAGATCGCGGCCTGTGATGCTCCCGCGTCATCCGTGTATTCGAGCGTCAGGTAATGGCGCCGCTTCTTCGAGAGGAGCATCGGTAGCGCCATGATGCCAAAAGTGGTGACTCCCCAGGCAATCGTAGCGCCCACCCTCCTCCCGGCGTGCTGGCCGTAGGCGACCGACGTTACCTTTTCGTACGGGACCTTCCAGTCGCCCTTGTCCCACTTGAAAACAGCCACCTTGGTATCGTCGGTGCTCATCTTACCTTCGGCCTTGCCAGGAATGGCAATGGTTGTTCCGCCAATATACATAGACTTATCGCTGCCAAGGCCAGCCCACAGCGGCAGGTCAAGCAGAAAGACAAGAATCAAAGTTAACGAAAGAGCCTTCTTCATTGAATCTCCTTGAGGTTAGGAGCAGATAGGGGCCAAGAGAACATTCATTATCCTCCGGCGTGTCGGCCCGTCAATGGGAAAAAGGTGGCATGATTCTCAAAACGCGACGGCAAACAAAAAAGCGGGGAGCCATCGCTCCCCGCCACCCACTAACTCCTGCCCTAATACTTCGGCATCTTCGGATCGATCTTGTCCGCCCACGCCAGGATTCCGCCCTTCAGGTTTTTCACCTTGCGAAAACCTGCCTGCTGCAGAAACGCCACCGCTTTTCCGCTGCGCACGCCGGAGCGGCAATGCGCCACGATCTCCCGGCTGGAGTCGAGTTCGTGCACGCGTTTGGGCAAATCGCCGAGGGGGATGAGATATCCATTGATGTTGCAGATCTGGTATTCATGCGGCTCGCGCACGTCAAGAATGAAGACATCGTCGTGCTTGCCTAATGATTGGTCCAAGCGCTGCTTGAGTTCTTCGACAGTGATTTCGGGCACACCGGCTGCCACTGGCGTCTCCTCTCCGCGAATGCCGCAGAACTCCTGGTAGTCAATCAGTTTCGTCACGGTGGGATTCTTGCCGCATACCGGGCAGTCCGGATTCTTGCGCAGCTTGAGCTCGCGGAACTTCATGCCCAGTGCATCCACCAGCAGCAAGCGGCCGATAAGAGGGTCGCCCGCGCCCAGGATCAGCTTGATCGTTTCCGTGGCTTGGATCAGGCCCACGAGTCCCGGCAGAATTCCCAGCACGCCACCCTCGGCACAGGAAGGCACCAGCCCCGGCGGTGGTGGTTCGGGATAGAGGCAGCGATAGCACGGGCCGTCTTTGGTGGCGAAGACGCTGGCCTGCCCTTCGAAACGGAAAATGGATCCGTACACGTTGGGCTTACCGGTGAGCACGCACGCGTCGTTCACGAGATAGCGAGTCGGGAAGTTGTCGGTGCCGTCGGCTACGATGTCAAACTGGCGGAACAACTCGAGCGCGTTCTCGCTCGTCAGCTTCGTCTCGAACAGCCGCAGATTGACAAACGGGTTGATGCCCTTGAGCTTCTCCGCCGCCGAGTCCAGCTTCTTGCGGCCTACATCCGCGGTGCTGTGGATGATCTGCCGTTGCAGGTTGGTGAAGTCCACCACGTCAAAGTCCACGATGCCCAGCGTGCCGACGCCGGCTGCCGCGAGGTACAACGCCAGCGGCGATCCCAGCCCGCCCGCTCCAATGCAGAGCACCTTCGCCGCCTTCAGCTTCTGCTGCCCCTCCATCCCCACTTCCGGCATGATGAGATGGCGCGAGTAGCGCAGGATCTCTTCGTTGGTCAGCGTCTCAGGTTTGGTGGCAACGATGGTGGTCACAACGGCCTCAGGAAGGGTCTTTGCCTCCCGCAATCGAAGGCACGATGGAAATGCTATCACCGTCTTTGACGGTGGTGGCTTCCTTCTGCAGGTAGCGGATATCTTCGTCGTTCAGATACACGTTGACGAAGGCACGCAGGCGGCCCTCGTCGGTGTAGAGATGGCGGCGCAGGTCAGGATGCAGCTCCACCAGGCCGTTCAGCGCTTCCGCGACCGTGGCTGCGGGGACCTCCACTGCGGCCTGCTTGGCGGCGTATTGACGCAGCGGGGTGGGGATGTGGATCTTCATAGTGATTTCAATAAGATGCGTGGACTGGGGCGAAGATTCAAGGCTAAATGGCATTTTTGATGGTAAAATGGCATTATGAAAACCACGATGACCTTAGACAAAGCGGGGCGCGCCGTCCTCCCCAAGCGCGTGCGTGACGAATTGCAGCTGGGGCCGGGAGATGCACTCGAAGTGGAAAGCTCCGATGATCAGATTATCTTGCGTCCTCTCCGAGCGATCCTTCCGCTCTACAAGAAGCAGGGAATCTGGATGCTGCGGGCGGGCAAGCCGATTTCGATCGAAACCGTGAATGAAACCCTGCGGAAGGTGCGCGAAGAGAAAGGCCGCCGCAGCCTCGGGAAGGCGCGGTGAGATTTTTTTTCGATACTTCCGTGCTCATCCCGGTGTTTCTGGAGGGCCATCCGCACCACGCTGCGAGCCTGGCCGCATTTCGCAACGCGGAGAAAAAGACGGCCTGCTGCGCCGCACATAGTCTAGCCGAAGTCTATGCCACCGTTACCAGACTCCCCGGCAGCCACCGACTCACCGGCGAGCAGGCGCTGCTGTTCCTGGGAGAGATTCGGGACCGGCTGACATTGGTGGCGCTCGAGCCAGATGAGTACCAAACGTCGATTGAAGACGCGGCGGCTGCGGGCATCACCGGCGGTACTGTTTACGATGCGCTTCTGGCCACCTGTGCTCTCAAGGTCGGCGCTGAAATCATCTACACCTGGGATGTGGGCCACTTCCGGCGCGTCGGACCAGCGGTCGCCAAGCGAGTCCGGACTCCGTGACCAGCCCCGGTAGTAGCGCCAGGAATACTCCCACGCATGCCAGCTCTTCCGCCGGGTTTACCGCGATCGGGGGGGTTCTTTTTCTTCGGTTGTGTGATGGCCACCTACGCGGCCGTCACGCTATTGCATCCGGGGACGTTTCTTGATCGCGCGTGGGTCCTTAATCCCCGGGCGCACACCGAACTCACCCCGTTGGGAAGAGTTGTCGGATTTCCTTTCCTGGTGTTAGCGGTCCTCTTGTTTCTGGCGGGAGTCGGTTGGTTCCGGCGTCGCTACTGGGGCTGGATTCTGGGGGTCACCATCATCGCCATCAATTTGAGCGGCGACCTCGTGCACTTCGCGTTCCGAGACCGGCTCAGGGGCGGGGTCGGAGTCGTCATCGCGGGAGCGCTACTGCTTTACATGACGCGGCCTGCCATGCGTCGTCATTTTTCGGGGCCTGCCGCAACCGGCGACGGGTAAGTTCGCGCCGGCGTCTAAGCCACTTCCACCTGCTCGCCCAGAAACCTCTTGTCGCTCTCTTCGCCACCCGCCAGCTCAAACGAATTCGTCGCATCCGCCTGGCCCTTCACCACGCTGGTGATCACGTAGGAACAGCCGAACCAATGCGCTTCCGCCAGATCGGTCTGCGACCAGTGGGCGGGATGATCAGGGTGGGAATGATAGAAGCCGACAATATCCAGCCCACGTTCGCGTCCTTCGCGCTGGATGCGCACCAGATCGCGCGGATCAATGTGGTAGCGATTGTGGGGTGAGTCGGCGCGCGTGTTGCCGCAACGCACAATTTCTGTCACCGAGCGTGCGTCATTGTCCATGGGCCCGAGCAGCACGCCGCAACATTCGTGCGGATAGGTCTCCTCGCCATGGTGGCGGAGGTCGGCGTAGGAGTGGGGATTAATTTTCAGCATCGGAAGAATTTCAGATTGCAGAAGTCAAATTGCAGAAGTTAAACTACGATGCGTCAGCTTCACTTTTGCAATCTGCAATCTTACTTCTGCAATCGCTTTTCAGATTTCATCCCAAAATCTCTCACTCAAATACTTGGCGCCGGAGTCGCAGAGGATGGTGACGATGACGGCCTGCTGGCCCGGGGGCAGAGTGCGTGCCACCTGCAGCGATCCCACCACTGCCGCAGCTGCCGACACGCCGACTAGTAGGCCTTCCTCGCGGGCCAGGCGCTTGGTCATGGTGTAGGCGTCTTCGGTCGAGATGCCAAAATCCGCGTCCGCCAGTGTCGGGTCGTAAATTTTCGGCACGATCGCGCTGGCCATGTGCTTGGTGCCTTCGATGCCGTGGAAGGGCGAATCCGGTTGCAGCGAGATGCAGCGAATGGCCGGGTTCAATTCCTTGAGCCGGCGCGTGGTCCCGATGAACGTTCCAGTCGTGCCCAGGATGCTCACGAAATGGGTGATCCGGCCTTCCGTCTGCTGCCAGATTTCGTTGGCCGTGGTGCGGTAGTGTGCCTGCCAGTTGGCGTCGTTCGAATACTGGTCGGCATAGAAGTAGCGTGCGCCCGGGCTCGCCGCCAGTTCCCGCGCCTTACGGATGGCGCCGTCAGAACTTTCGTCCGCCGGAGTGTAGACCACCTCCGCACCGTAAGCTTGCAGGATGCGCTTGCGCTCGATGGAAATGTTCTCCGGCACACACAGCTTGACCGCAAACCCCATGGCCGCTCCCAGCATGGCGTAGGCAATGCCAGTGTTGCCGCTGGTGGCGTCGAGAAGCACCGTTCCCTGACCCAGTTTGCCGCTGGCCAGCGCTTCCGCCACGATGCTGGCCGCGGCCCGGTCTTTGATGGAACCTCCGGGGTTATACCATTCCGCTTTGGCCAGCAGTTCGACTCCGGGCAGGTCGCGGGCCACGCGGTCGAGGCGGAAGAGCGGCGTGTTACCGATGCGGTCGAAGAGCTTGCCGGCAATCGGCGGCGGATTTTCACCGGGTATCAAGGCATGTCCTTTCGCGCTTTGCAGGGCAGGTTTCATCTTTGCCACAATGCCGTGACCGAAGTAATTTGCAGCCCACGTCGTTAGGGTTCCTAATGCAGTCTGTTAGATTATGAGATGGCCGGGCGGTTCCAGAATTGTTAGCCTATCCGTTTCGCCAGTTCGGGCATCCAACAGGACCAGGAAAGAATCATAAACAGCAATGGCAAAAAACACAGAGCAGACGAAGACGTGGGACGAAGCCCTGAATTGGCTGAGAGAGCACGGCTTCGACCTCCTGGAAGCTCCCGGAACGCAAAATCGGATTTTCCTCAAGAAACTCAGCTGCTCAGCGGCCATCCAAAAGGATGACAGCGACGGGGTGAAGATCTTTGCCCACCCCGGTTACCTGATTGCCGGCGAGATTTCCCGTCTGGTGAATAAGGGCTACCAGCAGTTCCTCAAGACCACCAAGGCGGAAGTGCCGGTCACCGCCGACCACCTCAAGGCGCTGCACCAGTTTACGGAAGAAATGAAGGAAGCGCTCGGCCTGACCAGCTTGTACAACGAATCTTTGGGCACGGTGAGCAGCGCCTATCAGTACGACCGCGTGGTCGATCGCGACAAGCCGCAGCCCGACCGTCCCAAGCGTCCGTGGGAAGTGGCTGGCGCCGCTGCGGGCAAGAGAAGCCGCGCGTAGCGTCCTAGGGAAAACACCTCCTGGTCACTCTCCCTATGGAGCCTTGATATACGGCTGGCGCTTGTGCCCCTTCATCCCTTCCAGTCTTGCTAGAAACCTAATCAAAGTTTCCCCAGTTGTCGTGCGGTCTCTGGGTAGTGGGCTACTTTGGTTTTGACAGTTCTGCCTGCCGTGGCATACTAGGGGCATGCAAAAGCGGTCACGCAAGCCGAGACAGCCCCTAGACGTAAACCAAGCGGCACATGCTATGGTAGTGCGTTCCACCGGGCAGAATGAGCCTGTCCCCAAACTCACGAAACTGGAGATTTCTCGCTTCATGAAGGCGATGGGCAGCAAGGGCGGAAAAAAGGGGGGCAGGGGGCGGTGGAACGGGGTCAGCCCAGAAGAGCGCAGCAAGCTCTTATCCGCTGCCGCCAAGGCGAGATGGGGCAAAGAAAAAGTGAAGGAATAGTTTTGGAGACGGCGACGGGATTTGAACCCGCGCGGGTGACCACAGCCACCAGAGGTTTGCAAAACCTCTCCCTTCGACCACGCTTGGATACGCCGTCCCTCTTTCGTAATTAGATCATCCCTTGACAAGGAACGATTGAAACGGCGTAGTCTGTGCGTGGTACCAGTCGTTCGGCACCACAGACGGACGACCACTTTGCTTCAGACCCCCGGCTTGCTACCGGGGGTTTTATTATTTTGGCTGCCATTCAGCAAGCCCCCATTTCCGGCCGATTTTAGTAATTTGCCCCTTATCTAGTTTCGTATTCAGCGAGTTGTAGACCGTGCGATATAGATTCTTTGAGGCTGTCCTCGTACCGCCACGGCGAAGGGCTGCGACGATCTCCGTGGTGCCTTGAGGCTTCCCGACGGATTGAAGGAAGTCCATTGCCGCCCCGGCAATGGTCATCTCGGCGTAGGGGGCGTGAGGCGTTTCAAAAACGATTCCTTGACCCCGGACGTGATCCTTGGCGGCGGCCTGCACCTTGTGCGAGCTCTCGCCGAGGATACCCTCAACAGCTGAAATGGCGGTTTCCAGACGAGCATGGCGCTCCCGCAAGTCAGCGAGGACGGCTTTATAGTCAATACTTGTTTGGCCCATAATCCATTGACTCCACAGTCAGATTTTGCTACAAACGCTCAAGAGGGCTAGTGTAAGGGGGCAGGTTTCCCTGCCCCTACGCCCGGTCTAGGGGCGGTCAGAGTCTCATAGCTACCCTCCGATCTGGGGCCAGTTGCCTTTTCCGGCCAAGGAAAACTACAGGCAATTGGCCCTCATTCATTTAAGTACCATACCCCATCTCCATAGTCAACCCGGTATAGAACTTTTGTGGAAAAGTGTTGACAATGCAAGAGCGGTCTTGTAATCTGGGGGCATGAATCGCCTAGACTCTCGAATTCGCGCTCATGCGATCAGTTGCCTCATTGAGGGCTGCTCGATTCGCGCCACTGTTCGCATGACCGGAGTTGCCAAGAAAACGGTTATGCGCCTACTGGTGGAAGTCGGTGAAATCTGCGCCGATTACCAAGACCGCGCATTCCGAAACTTGCGCTGCAAGCGGCTACAGCTCGACGAAATGTGGGCGTGGATTTATTGCAAAGAGAAGAACCGCACAGAAGAGATTGCCCGCGAACATCCCGATGCTGGCGACGTTTGGCTCTGGGTTGCGATAGACGCGGACTCGAAACTAGTACCCTCATGGATGCTGGGGCAGCGTGATCTGGCGACGGCGAAGGACTTCGTGGGAGACTTGGCGGCGCGCGTAAAGGGCCGGGTGCAGATCACCACGGACGCCCTGCGAACCTACCTGAACGTGATCGAAGATGCCTTCGGAAGCGAGTGCGATTATGCCCAGTTGCACAAGATTTACGGTGCGCCCTCCGAGAACGAAACTCGATATTCTCCAGCGCAGTGCATCGGCTGCGACATGAAAGCGGTCAGCGGGAATCCAGACCCGAAACACGTGAGCACCAGTTTTGTAGAGCGCCAGAATTGGACAGTGCGCACCACGATGCGTCGCTATACGCGCCTCAGTAATGGATTCTCCCGCAAGCTTGAAAACCATGCGGCGGCCACGGCTCTGAACTACTTCGCGTACAATTTCATCAGGATTCACCGGACGCTACGCATGAGTCCTGCGATGGCTGCTGGTGTGACAGATCGGCTGTGGAGTGTGGAAGATTTGGTTGCCATCTGGGAAGCCTACGAGCAGCGGAGGGCGGAAAGAGCGGCGTAAATGGGCCTACTGATAATCCTGATTATATTGCTCGGCCTCTTTCTAAAATATGGCACCGGGAAGAAAGGCCGGGTTCATCTCAAAGATTGTCCGCAAGATTCTACGTGTACCTGCTACAGCGATGAGGAAAAGCCCAGCGATTCAAAGTAGCCCACTACCGGTCTCTGCAATGGGACGACAAAGAATTGTTTCTATGCCTTGCGGATGAAGCCGAAAGCGACCACAAGCAAGAGCAACCACGCAGTGAAAAAATAGTTGGACAGGGTAGTGCCCATTGCGCGCTGAGCAGCCAATGCCATCTCGCCCACCAAGGACTTATGCTCATCATCCCACGTTTCTGCCTTGTAACAGAGTTCGCGAAGCTCATTACAAGTCTTCACAAGATTTCTGTACGGGAAGACAAGCATGAAAAGACCCAACAGAGCCACGCTGTTGGCCATGTGCTCCGTAAGCTTGCTCCAGTACTTGACGAGAATCACTACAGCCGTGCTCAGGGGCAGCAGGAACTCAAGGGTTCGCCAGAAGAACCAGCGGGAGCGAAACGGAGAGTCCATGAAAAATATGGAGCGGCTTTTGGTTGGCGATGTAGTCATGGATTCAGCCATCGACATAAGCGTCTGCCCTCACCAAACTAAGATCAGTCACAATTCACCCCCGAAACCCCGACTGCAGGCCACGCCTTGCCGACGTGTATAAGCATCTTACTTGCTACTTCGCTGGCCTGAATCCCTGTCCCCGCTGATTGCGAGCGATAGGGGTGCTTCATGTTGCTCCACGACAAGACACGAGCAGGCTGTTTACTTCTCCTTCAGATGCGCATCGAACCACCCCACCATGCGCCGGATAATGTCACGCAGATGCTCCGGCTGCCCGATGCGGTGCCCTTCATTCGGATAAATCACAAACTGTGTCTCCACCCCCAGTGCCTTCAGCGCATGCCAGAATTGGCGTGACTGCGGCGCGGGCACTTCTCCATCGCGGTCGCCTACCAGCAACAGCGTCGGCGTCTTCACGTTCTTAATGAAGGTGATGGGCGAACTTCTGGCGTAGATCGCCGGATCGTTGTAGACGGTCGTGCCGAAGTACGGGGGCATCCATTCGTCAATGTCATTTTGCCCGTAATAACTCTGGAAGTCCGCCAGTCCAGCGCCGGAGACGGCCGCGTGGAAGCGGTTCGTCTGCGTGATGGCCCACATGGTCATGTAGCCGCCATAGCTCCAGCCGGCAATCCCGATGCGGTCGTTGTCGACTGGATATTCCTTCACTACCTCGTCGACTCCGGTCATGATGTCGCGAAAATCGCCATAGCCGAAATCTTTGATGTTGCCGCGAGTAAAGGCCTCGCCCGCTCCAAAGCTCCCACGCGGGTTGGGATAGAAGACGAAATATCCTTCGCCGGCCAGCACCGCGAGATTGAAGAACGTTCCATCCCACCCTGCCCCGTTATACGAGGCGGGCCCGCCGTGTGGCGCCACCACCATGGGATAGCGCTTCTTGGGATCGTAGTCGCGCGGCTCGAGCAGCCAGCCCTGGACACGCATGCCGTCGTTCATCCAGTGCACACTTTTGGCTTCGCCCCATCCTGGTTTCACGTGGTCGTTGGTGTGCGTAATCTGCTTCCACGCTCCGATTGGACCCGCCCAGACTTCCGGAGGCCGCGAGCACGACTGCCGCAACACCGCGCTCGTCTTCTGGTCGCCGGCCAGGGAGGCGCCGTGTTCGCCGGCGTCGTTCAGTGACACCTCTTCGGAGCCGCTCCATAGCGGAGTTATTTTTCCGCTGGCCACCTCCAGCGTGGCGAATCCAGTCATGCCGTCAATCACCTGGCCGAAGAGAATGCGCTCCGGTGAAAGCCATATCAGCCAGGCCGGCGAGGATGGAATTCCCGGTGTCACGTTCCGCGCTTCGCCTCCGGTGGCCGGCAGCACAAAAATATCCCCGCCGATGGAACCTTCGTCGCTCATGATGCCGCCGATGAACGCGACCCACTTGCCGTCCGGTGACCACTTGGGCTCTGCGATTTGCAGCGTCGGCCGGTGAATGGATTTCATCTCCCCGCCCGCGGCCGGCAGCGTGTAAATCTGAGCCACATACCATTGCGCGTCGCCGGCGCCGTGGGCCGCCGTGGTCACAAAAGCGCTTCCGTCCGGTGACCACTCAAACTCATACACGTACATGTCCGCCGGCGAAATCTGCCGTGTCTTCCCGGAAGCGACGTCGACGGTGGTCAGCCGCTGCTCGTAGATCTTGCTCTCGATCAGGCCCGTTTCCACCGTCATCGGCTCCAGCGGTCCGGCGGCGCGCGGCGCATTCTCAGTGAACAGCAGCGCGATCGTCTTTCCGTCCGGCGACCACTTGGGCGCGTCCAGAAATCCCTTCAGGCTGGTCACCCTGCGCGGTACTGCGTCGCTGAAGTCGGTGACGTAAAGCTGCCTCTGACCCGGACTGCCCGCATCCGACAAGAACGCCAACCGCTTGCTGTCCGGCGACCACGCGATGTCCTGTTCGCTGGCCCCGGCATCTCCTCCCGCGGTCACACGCCGCTTCTTCGCGGGATCATTCCAGTCGGCCAGCGCTACGATTGCCTTCCCTCCACCGCTTTGCTCTTCTACCCAGGCCAGTTGTTTTCCATCGGGTGCCATGGCCACCTGAGAAAAATCGCGCACGGCGACGAGCTGGTTCATGGTCGCTTCCAGGGACGCGCTGGCCCGCTCCTCGGCGGGCGCAGAAAACGCCGCCAGCCAAATCATTGCTACTACCAGCCGCCGTTGTTTTGCTCGCATTGTTACTGTCCCTCGTTCCTTTGGAATCGGTTGCTCACTGCCGTCCCGCACCGCGATCCATGGCCGCGTTGGCCAGCCGGTCGGCATCGCGGTTCTTCTCCCGTAGAGCGTGCTCGATGGCGAACCACTCCAGCTTCGCCACTCGTTGTTGGGCCTGCTGGAAAAGTTCCTGCAGGGCGGGATTCTTTACTTTGTAGATTCGCTTCATCTGCCGCACCATCAGTTCCGAATCACTCACCACACGCAACGCTCCAAGCCCACGGGCTACGGCATAGTCGAGCGCCGCCAGCAGACCGCGATATTCAGCCACGTTGTTGGTCTGGTGTCCGATGTATTCGCTCAACTCGGCCACCGGGTGTCCGCTCTCGTCCTTGATGACCACGCCAAAGCCTGCCGGCCCAGGATTCCCTCGCGCCCCGCCATCGACGTGCGCCACCAAATGTTTCTTCGGAACTGCCGGGGCAGCTTCGGAAAAAAGTTTGAGCGAAGGTGCCGGCTTACGGCGTGCAGAAGGCATTGCGGCAGTGTACCTGAGCCGGTATCCCAAGGCGCGTGGGTGTCGGCTTACCGTCCTGCCGCCAGTCGCGTTGCCAGGCGCTGGGGCAAATGCTCGGCCAGAATTTTTTCCTGCGCTGTTTTCAAATCGTAGGGCACACGGTGGAACTCCACGGCATATTGATCGGCGTCAAAGATCGCAAACGCCGAGCGCCAGTCGCCATCGCGCGGCTGCCCTACCGAACCAGGATTGATGAGATAACGGGTTTTCCGGTCGAGTGCCAGGGCCCAGTTGTCTGTCCCCCCGCGAGTTGGGTACTGGGGCACCACCATGTCGCTGTCCTCCTGGTCCCAAAAGAATCCGCCTTGAACATGCGTGTGCCCGAAAAAGGTAACGGCCACAGTTGAGGCCATCAGCGGCTGCATTGCGTCCCGCACGCTGACCAGGTATTCGTCTTCGTCCAGCGGTGAGCCATGCACAAATTGCATGTCACCGCCTTCCTCGGCGCGCAAAGGCCCCTGGGGCAACTGGCGCAACCATTCCAGGTTCTCCGGCGTCAGCTTGTCGCGCGTCCACAACGCTGCCATCGCGGCGATGGGGTTGAACTGCTTTACATCCATCAGGTCAACCACGGCTTTGTCATGGTTGCCGCGGACCACATACTTGCTGATCTTCCGCGAGATATCGGTTACTTCGTTGGGATTGGCGCCATAACCCACCACGTCGCCCAGGTTGATGACCAGATCGTGGGCTGGGGCTGCCGCCAAGCACGCGTCCAGCGCTTCGAGATTGGCGTGAATGTCGCTGAGAAGAAGAATGCGCAAGCGTCCACCCGCTGGGGGAAACGGGGATTATAGACCGGCCGCCGGGTTCCGAACAGGGCACCGCGCCCAATGGCCGGGTCGAACTTCAACCAGCGACGGCAAGGTGCGAGTGCACTCGGCCTCACGAAACTCACAGCGCGGTTCGAAAGCACATCCGGGCGGCAGCGCCGCCAGGGGCGGTACCGACCCTTCAATCGTACTCAACGGACGCCCCCGTTCCGTCCGCAGCGACGGTGCGGAGCGCAACAGGCCGTCCGTGTAGGGATGCGCCGGCCGGGTAAATACCTGGGCCCGAGTTCCCATTTCCACCACGCTGCCCGCATACATTACCGCCACCCGGTCGGCTACCTGCGACACTACCGCCAAGTCGTGCGAGATGAAGAGCATGGCCAGTCCGAGACGCTGGCGCAGTTCCGCCAGCAACTCCAGAATCTGCGCTTGAATGGTAACGTCCAGCGCGGTGGTGGGTTCGTCCGCAATCAGAAGTTGCGGCCGGTTCACCAGAGCGATGGCAATCATCACCCGCTGTCGTTGTCCGCCGGAGAGTTGATGCGGATAGTCGCGGGCGCGCTCCTCCGGCTCGGGAATGGCCACTTCGCGCAGTGCCGCGATGGCCCGCTGGCGCGCTTCCGCCTTGCTCAGTTCGGGATGATGTGCCCGCACCGCCTCCGCCACCTGCTCGCCCACCCGCATTACCGGGTTCAACGCAGTCATCGGTTCCTGGAAGATCATGCTGATGTGCGCCCCGCGCAACCTCCGCATTTCTTCCTCGGAGCGCCGCCTCAGATCGCGTACGCCGCCGGCATCCGCAAAGAGAATTTCGCCGGAGATCTGGGCCTGCTCCGGCAACAATCCCATCAACGCCAGCGACGTAACCGACTTCCCCGACCCCGATTCGCCCACTAGCCCCAGCACTTCGCCGGCGGCGAGGGTCAGGCTGACATCACGCACCGCAACGAGTCCCGCCGAAACGAGCCCATCGCGCCGATCCCGGCCCGCCGGGAACGCCACTGTCAGGTTTCGTAGCTCCATCAGCATCTTGTAAGCAGTTCCCTTACTGCCCCAAAATCAGCGGCAGCCCGTTCTTCCCGCTCCCAATGACCACGATCTTTGCATTCGGGCTTTTGGCTAGGTTCTCGGTTGCCTCAATTCCCTTCCACTCCAAGAGTTGAGAACTGATTCCCTGCGCCACAATCTGCTGGAAGTCCCGGATGCCCTGCGCTTCGATCCGTTTGCGTTCGGCTTCCTGGCGTTCGCGTTGCAGGCGGAAACTCATGGCCAACGCTTCCTGCTCGGCCTGCTGCTTGGCTTCGATGGATACCTTTAAGGTCGCCGGCAGTTGAATGTCGCGAAGCAAGATGCCCTCGACGATAATCCCGCGCCGACCCAATTCCGTGTTCAGTTGGCCGACGATCTGCTTGGCCACCATCTCCCGTTCACCGCTGTAGAGCGCGTTGGCGGAATGCGAAGCGGTGGCTTCCCGGATCGCCGAGCGCAGTGTCGGCTCGACTACCACTTCCGCGTAGCGCGGCCCGATGCGCTGGTAAACGTCCGCCGCTCTTTCTCCATCCAGGTGGTAGATCAGCGACGTGTCCAGATTGATGACCAACCCTTCACTGGAAGGAACACTGGCCGATTCCTTGAGTTCCTGCGTGCGGATCGTCAACTCGTTGGCCGACTTCAGCGGATTGATGAGATGGATGCCTTCCGGCAGGCTCTGGCCGGTGACGCGGCCGAACAGCGTGAGCACGGCCACAGTTCCGGTGCTCACCCGCACCACTGAGTTGAACAGCAGGATCAGCACCACCAACCCACCGATGCCGAAAATCGCCAGCTTGTGGAGCGCACCCGCGCCCACATCCACTACCCGGTCGCGGTCAAAGTTCATTGCGGTCATTGTGTTCCTCCTGCAGCGATTGTAAGGCTAGTGCTCATTGGAAGTTGTCAGCTCGAGGAATTTGCGAGGTGCGGATGACAAGTCGAGCGCCCGGCCCCGGGTGTCGTGGCATACTGTGACCCAAGGCTCGCGCATGAAAACGTTGTTGCGATATTCGTTGTTGGCACTGGTACTGATGGCCGTAGCACTGCTTTCGGCGCTTACGGCGATGCGCCTGGCCATCCACGGACGTGAGGTGGCAGTGCCGAAGTTAGAAGGTCTGTCTCCCGCCGAAGCCGAGCGGGTCGCGTCGGAGCAGGGCTTTACGGTGGAAGTGGAGCGGCAGTTTTATAGTGCGCAGGTGCCAGCCGGAAAAATCATGACGCAGACGCCGGCGCCGGGCACGCAGGTGCGCCGAGGCTGGCGCTTGCGCGTGGGTCAGAGCCTGGGAGCGCCACGTGTGGCCGTACCGGACGTCGTGGGGCAGAGTCAGCGGGCGGCGGAAATCAACATCCAGCGCCGCGGGCTGCAGGTTGGGTCAGTGGCCGTGGTGGAGTTACCGGGTAAAACCGCAGACGCGGTGATTGCGCAGAATCCACCGGCGAACGCCGGCAACTTGTTGTCACCCAGCTTGGGACTGCTGGTGGCCGCAACTCCTACGCCGCAGGCTTACGTTATGCCCAGTTTCATTGGCCAGCCGCTGGGTTCCGCGACTCTGGCCATCAACGACGCGGGCCTGCATTTGGGCAGCGTTACTAATGTAGCCGCTCCGGCGGGCGACACCGCTACGCCCATGCCTCCCAGCCCGGGCTCGTTCATCCTCTCGCAGAACCCTGCTCCGGGGCAGAAAGTAGTGGCGGGAGCGGTGGTCACTTTCGAAGTGAATCGGTAAAGACAACTGAACCGCAGAGAACGCGGAGTTCGCGGAGAAAGAAGTGGCTTTGCCTCGCCTGCCAATCTTGATTCGTGCTCTTGGATGCAGTCTCCGAAACAGCAGCGGAATCCCCTCCGCGTACTCTGCGCTCTCCGCGGTTATGACTTTTCGAGCATCGCCGCGAAGAACCCATCACAAGGGTGAACGCCAGGAAATGTACGCAGGTAAGGCCCACTGGTGAGGGAGTCGAGATCCCGCCACGCCAACTCACCGCTTTCGTGGAGCCGCATAAGTTCGGGACGCAGATCGAGCAGGTGCACGCCAGGAACTGTAGCCAGCACCTGCTCCGCCACCGCTTCGTTCTCTTCTGGCTCAAGCGAGCAGGTGGAGTAGAGCAAGCGGCCACCGGGAGCGAGGTGGGCGAGCGCAGCGCTGAGGATTTCCATCTGCTGCTTTTGCTGGCGAGCGAGGTCGGCGGCCTGCAGCCGCCACTTGATTTCGGGATGGTGGGCAAGCGTGCCCGTGCCGGAACAGGGCGCGTCTACCAGGATGCGGTCGAACGGTTGCCGTACCGGCAGAACGCGAACATCCGTGGTGGTGATTTGCACGTTCGCGGCGGAAATCCGCTGGCGCAGGAGTTGGGCGCGCTGCGGGCTGATTTCAGTGGCGACAATTTCCGCTTGCGGATTGCGTTCCGCGAGTAGTGCCGTCTTACCTCCGGGGGCGGCACAGGCGTCCAGCATGCGAGCTCCGTAGCCGAGGAGCACAGCGACAAGCTGCGAAGCTTCGTCTTGAATGGCAATGCGTCCTTCTTGCAGGGCGGCGGTGACGGCGATGTTGCCCAAGCGTACGCGAAGTGCGGAAGCGAGAAGCAAGCCAGGCCCAAGTTCGATGCCTTCCGTCCGTAACTCTTCCACAGCGGCGGTGGCGCGCACGCGGATGGCTGACGTAGGTGCGCGCTGTCCGGCTTGGCAGACACACTGGGCGGTGGCGTAACCGAAGGCGCGCGCCCAGCGCTCGACCAGCCACAGCGGATGAGAGTAGTAGCTGGCGAGGGCGGCGGCCGTAGGTTCCGGCTGCGCGGGCCGTGTTTCCGGCTGCAGCTTGCGCAGAACGGCGTTGACGAATCCGGCAGCGGAGGTCTTGCGGGCGCGCTTTACCAATTCCACACTTTCATGGACGGCAGCGTGTGCCGGAACCCGGTCCAGCAGCAAAAGCTGGCAGGCAGCCAGACGCAAAGCGAGCACAACTTCGGGGTCGAGTTTGGCGAGCGGCCTCGAAAGCAGTGGCGCCAAGGCAACGTCCAGGCGATCCCGCCAGCGCAACACGCTCATCACCAACTCCGTGGCGAGGGCGTGGTCCTCACGCGAGAGGTCGGCGGTTTCTGGCGCGTGCAGCAGGTCGGACGCAAACCCCTGGTCGCGTTCGACACGCAGGAGAATATCGAAAGCGACGGCGCGCGCGGGAGATACGGGCATCGCTAGCTTCCCAGCTTTTCGCCCGGTTGGGGACGGTAGCCGTTGATGAAGTCTCGGGCGGCCATGCGCTTCTTTCCTTCGGGCTGGATCTCGAGCAGTTCTAGCGCGGTAAGTTGGCTACACGCGACGAGCAGGCCCTCAGCGGCGGTCGACATGACGCCGGGTTCCGCGGTTGCGGCCTGGTCCGATACCCGCGCGGCGCATACCTGAAGTTGTTTGCCGCGAAAGGTGGTATACGCGCCGGGCCAGGGTTGGAAGCCTCGCCAGCGATTTTGCAAATCCAAAGCGGTGCGCTGGAAATCCATGCGGCCATCTTCTTTGGTAAGAATCGGCGCGAGCGTTGCGCGAGTGTGGTCCTGCGGTTGTGGACGGATGTTGCCGGCGGCCAGGTCTCGCAGCGTTTCGACGAGCAGCTTGGCGCCGGCCGCGGCCAACCGCGGCGCCAGCGTTTCTGCTGTGTCCGCAGGGGCGATCGTGACTTCACGCTGCTGCAGGATGTCGCCTGTGTCGAGGCCGGCATCAATGCGCATGGTGGTGACGCCGGTGAGAGTTTCACCGTGGGCGATGGCCCACTGGATGGGCGCGGCGCCACGGTACTTCGGCAGCAGCGAAGCATGGACGTTGATGTTGCCCAGTGGCGGGAGATCGATCATCCACTGCGGCAGGATGCGGCCGTAACCCACGACGATGATGGCATCCGGACGAATTGCTGCGAGTTGCGCGCGAAAGTCTTCGTTGTGCTTGATTTTCTCCGGCTGCGCGACGGGGAGGCCGGAATCGAGCGCGCGTTGTTTTACCGGAGAAATCGCCAGCGCCAGGCCGCGGCCGCGCGGCTTGTCCGGTTGCGTGACGACCAGGGAGATGCGGAAGCCGGCGTCAATCAACGCCTCCAGGGGAGGTACGGCAAAGCGCGGCGTGCCGCAGTAGACGAGATGGAGTGGCGAAGTCATGGCTGGTGTCCGAATCCTAACCCGTTCCCGGCAAAATTGCCGAGGTGCTTCCTTGCCTCAGCAGTGTGGAGTGGAGTTCGACAGGGAGTGACTCTGTCATCCTGAGCGCAGCGAAGGACCTCTGCACTTCCCGGCGATTGCCGAGGCGCTTCGCTTTGCGCAGCATGACAATGTGTGGTGAAGCATCGAGAGTGAACGACGCTGCTCAGGCGACAACAAAACGGGGGTGCCCCTACCAATCGCCGGCCTTGGCCAGCTTGCGGATACGGCGTTTGATCAGGTCGCGCTTCAGGGCGCTGATGTGGCTGATGTAGAGTTTGCCGTTGAGATGGTCAGTCTCGTGGCACAGGGCGCGGGCCAGAAGCTCTTCGCCGGTGTGCTCGAAAAACTTGCCCTGCGCATCCTGGGCGCGGACGGTGACTTTGCGCGGACGGGCGACGTTCTCGCGAAACTCGGGAATGCTGAGACAGCCTTCCGCCTGCGTCTGCCGTCCTTCGGCGTGGATGATCTCGGGGTTGATGAGCACCAACTTGGCGTTGGGCTGTTCCTTGAAAGTGATGTCAATCACGGCGACGCGCTGCGCAATGCCGATCTGCGGTGCGGCCAGACCCACACCGTGGGCAGCGTACATGGATTCAAACATGTCGGCGACGAGTTGGCGCAGTTGATCGTCGAAAACGGTAATGGTGGCGGCAGGTTTTTCGAGTACCGCGTCGCCGTACTTCACAATGGGATAGATCATCAGTAGTGGTGAAGCTGTTCGAGATAACCGCGAAAGTTCCGTACGGTTTCGGTCATGGAGTCGCCGCCAAATTTTTCCAGAGCGCAGCGGGCGAGAGTCAAGGCCACCATGGCTTCGGCGGCAACGCCGGCCGCCGGAACCACGCAGACGTCAGAGCGCTCATACGCAGCGTTGACTGCTTCGCGCGACGAGAAGCTGACGGATGGCAGCGGGCGGCGCAGCGTGGAAATTGGTTTGAGGTAGCCACGCACGCGAATTTCTTCGCCGTTCGAGACGCCACCTTCGATGCCGCCGGCGTGATTGTGGGCGCGAGTGAAACCGGAGAAACCTTTTTCTTTTGCGTACCCGATGGCATCGTGGACGCGGGAGCCCGGCGCTGCGGCAGAAGAAATACCGCTGCCGATTTCGACCGCCTTGACCGCCTGCAAGGACATGACGGCGGCAGCAAGGAGGGCGTCGAGACGCTCGTCCCACTGAGCGTAGGTGCCCAGGCCGGGCGGGGCACCGTGCGCCACCACTTCGAAGACACCGCCGACAGTATCGCCAGTACGCAAGACGACATCCACTTCAGATTTCATCTGCTGTTCGAGTGCCGGATCAGCGCAGTTGAGCAAAATTTCTGTGCGGCCGTGCAACTCGACAATCTTTGGCCACGGTATTTCTTCGGTGACTTGCGCGTTGCCCACCGCGGTCACGTGGCTGAGCACTTCCATGCCGAGCTGCCGCAGAAAAAGTTTGGCGATGGCGCCGATGGCAACCCGCGCTGCAGATTCGCGGGCAGAAGCACGTTCAAGCACGTAACGCGCTTCGGG
>JBGQDM010000016.1:0-44897 GCA_041495845.1 Terriglobia bacterium
GCAGCATCGGTCCCGCATCTGGCTCACGCCGCTGCATCGCGCGGAGTGGACGCACGCCATCGCACAACATGTGTTCCTGCGTCAGATGACGGCGGCGGAGGCACACCAGGTCCGCCGCCTGCTCGAACGCGACCGCGCAGCCGGCCTGTGGGCGGAAGCTGCCTTACCCGACTTGGTCTTTGAAACCTGTATTGCATTGGCCCGCCGGTACGGAAGCCGGCTCGGCACCCGCACCCTGGACACATTGCATGTCGCAACCGCGCTGGAACTGCAAGCAGAACATTTCTGGACATTCGACCAGCGGCAAGCCAAGCTGGCGGCTGCAGCCGGACTCAAAGTTTCCTGAAGCTTTCTCCTCGTGGAACGCTTCTCTGCCGCACTTCCCCGTCACACCATCCGGTGTTCTCCGCACCTGCTATCCGGAACAACCGGGGTTTAGAATGGCAGCCATGTTTACCGGAATCATTGAAGAAGTCGGCCGGGTGGCGGCAATTACGCAGCGCGGCGAAAACCGGCGCATCCGGATTGAAGCCGGGCAGACGCCGAAGCAGCTGAAGACCGGGCACAGCATTGCTGTAAGCGGCGTGTGCCTGACAGCGCTGGAGATCAAGAAGAATTCGTTTTGCGCCGATCTGGCGCCGGAGACGTGGGTGCGAACATCGTTCTCGCGGATCGACGAGGGCGCGCGCGTCAACCTCGAATTGCCCATGAAAGCAGACGGGCGCTTTGACGGTCACATCGTGCAGGGGCATGTCGACGGAGTGGGGCGGTTGCTGGAGTTTGAACGCATCCCCGGCTCGGAAAACTGGTGGCTGCACGTGGAACTGCCCGACGAACTGGAGAAGTACGCAGTCTACAAGGGCTCGATCGCAGTCGAAGGCATCAGCCTGACGGTGGCCAAGCTGGAAAAGCGGCGCTGCACGATTGCCATTATTCCCCACACGGTCGAGTTGACCAACCTGGAGTCGCTGCAGCCGGGCGATCCGGTGAATCTGGAAATGGACATCGTGGCTAAGTATCTCGAGAAGTGGATGCGACGCGGCGAGCCGGAGAGCAGCGTCACGATGGAACGGCTTTGCCGCGCAGGGTTCTAGATTCAGGACGCGAGTGCGGCGTCGCTGCAACAAGCTGCGAACATTGTTGGACTTAGGTGCATTTGAAGGGGCGCAGCCGGAAGCCGCACCCCTTCAGAACTGCTCCCAACCGCCTCCGCCAGACCTACAACGCATTGAGAAAAGCGATGAGGTGTTGCTTCTCGCGTTCGCTCAGGCGCGCAAAGCTGCGGGTGACGAAGCCCGCCTCGCCGCGATGGCGCAGGATGGCGTCCGTGCGCGAGACTGACAGGCCATCGTGCATGAGCCGGTCGCGGGTGCGCAAACCCCAGAGCGGCGGCGTGCGGAGTTTGTTGGCGGTATCCCGCGGGCCGTTCTGCACAATTCCATCACCGGTCCCGACATCATGCAGCAGGAAATCACTGAAAGGATGGATCACCTTGCTACCGAGGGCGGCAGGAACGGTAAAGGCGCCGCCGTTGATCACGGTTCCCGGCGGGGCGGTGGTGATAGAGGGTACGTGGCACTGGGCGCAGCCGATCTGGGAGAATATTTGCATGCCGGCTTGCGCGCCCGCGGTCGCCATCCGGGCGGCATCAACCGGAGGAGCCATGGTGCCACGCATGAAGGCGGCGAAGTGGTCGATATCATCCAGTCCGGATTCGTCGGGGGTGTCTTCCGGATCGGAAGTGGTCTTACAGACCTGAGTGGTGTCGGTTGGGAACAGACGGCTCGTAATGCCCTGCTCGTTGAGATAGGCATCGGCGGAAAACGAAAGCAGGCTGGCGTGCTGATTCTTCCAGCCGAACCGGCCCCCGCGTACTTTTCCCGGCGCCTCAAGCACCGGTACCTGAATGAATTCGCCGGCAATACGCCCGGCGGTGAGGGTGCGTTGCTGCTGTGCGATGAGTTGGAGGGTGCTGTCATCAATGGCTTCGACAAAGCCATCGCCCAGGATGCTCAGTGACATCCGCAGTGCGCGAATGAATTCGCGGCGCGGGGCGTGTTCCTGTGCTTCGGCACAACTGGCGCGATCATTGATCAGCGAGCGGCCCGAGATGGTGGTTTGGCCGTCATTGATAGAAACGTCTGGATTCACAAACTGGTGGGCGCGATCCAGGTGGCCCACACGCAGTTCGCTGACCTGACTGCCGCCGCCGGTTACGGGATTCTGGTGACAGTCCGCGCAGGCACGTGCGTTGTAGAGCGGCCCCAACCCCACATCGATCCCCTCCTCTTCCTCAAACGCCTCCTGGTCCTGGGCAAAGCTACTGCCGGGGAGTGGGTCGATTCCGTTGCTGGTGCTTTGGGAACCGGGATTTTCGCTTAGCGTCGGCGTGGCGAACCCCGTCGGAGCGGGAGACGCGGACTGCGTGAAGAGTGTGGTCCAGGCACCCGGCAACAAAATCATCACAACGACCAAAGCTGCGGCATAGGCACGGTTGCGTTGCATGAAGACCTCCCATGGAGTTGGATCGCAGCGGCGCGCGGGTCTCTACAGCAACGAAGGAGCAGCGTCAACAAAGGTGCGAAATGAGGCAAATCTGCCACCCGGGGAAAAACGGGTGAAGCAGTGTCGGCTCGGCCGGGAGTGGCTACCGGCGTTGATCACCAACGCATGCTATTTTGGCGAGGCACGCTTCCGCCGTCAAGGGCCGGAAGTACATTGCGAAGCGCTGGAAAAGCGCTACTGACAAGGGATTTGGGACACCACCGAGGGGCGCGGGAGGACACCCTGCCCCACGGCCAGTCGGCCACGCCACTAGTCTTATCCTGTCACTTTCAGTTCATCGAGTTCGAGAAACTGCCGCACGATCGGCTCGTTGGAGCGGACCATCTCTTGCGGCGTCCCGAAAAAAATGGCCTCGGCTTCGTGGAGAAAGAGAACGCGATCGCCAAGTTTTTTTGCCAGGCGCATGTCATGGGTCACCACCACGCTGGTGAGCCGGAGCTGGATCTTCAGCCGCTTGATGAGATCCCCGAGCAACTGCGCCATGAGCGGGTCCACCATGGTGGTGGGCTCGTCGTAGAGAACACATTCGGGCTGGGCCGCGAGGGCGCGAGCGATGGCCACGGAGCGCTTCATGCCGGTGGAAAGGTCGGAGGGCAGTTGTTCCCGCATGGGTTGGACGCCGACCATATTCAGCAGGCCATCCACGATTTCGTAAATCTGCTCCTCGCTCAGGTCGCGGCGGTCCCGCAAAGGGAAGGCCACGTTTTCCCCGACGGTGAGGGAATCGAAGAGCGCGCCGTTCTGAAACACCATGGTGACTTTCTTGCGAATCGCTTCCATCTGCGCGTCGGTGAAATCGGTGATGTCTTCGTAAGCGACCACGATCCGGCCGGAGTCCGGCTTGAGAAACCCCATGATGTGGTGAAGCGAAACCGACTTGCCCACGCCGCTGCGGCCGAGAATGCAGACGGTCTCCCCGGGAAGAACATCAAAGCTTACACGGTCGAGAATTTTCTTGGCGCCAAACGATTTGGAGACTTCAACGAACTCAATATAGGGCTTGGCACCGGCGGACATGGCTTCCAGTTTACTCCGGAGGCAGGCCAGATGCTTCGAGGTCCGGGGGCGAATTCAGGTTGCAGAAGAGTTGCGGAGTGAACCCATGCCGGGTCAGCTCCGCCTCTTCCAGCGGCAAGGCTGAGGTGAGCGGGAAGAGGGCGTCGATCTTGTTGTGGCCGCGGCGGAGGGCATCGGCGGCAAGTTCGCTGAAGGCGCGGCGATAGACAGCGCACAGGGGCTGCCATCCCCCGGCAATGCGTGGGACGGTGACTAGGGCAGAAGTCTCGCGAGCACGCGCGATCAGGTAGCGCAGCAGAGGCGCGGTCAGGAGCGGCAAATCCACCGCGAGAACGAGATTTAGATCGGTAGTGGAAATGGCCAGGGCAGCATGGATGCCGGCCAGCGGCCCGCGATCTGGAAACACGTCTTCGGCCACCGTCCCAAAGGAAGCGAACTTGTTGGCCGAACCGGAGATCAGAATGTGGGCAGCGAGTTCGCGGGCGGTGCGCAGCGTGCGGTCCAGGAGGGTAGCGCCGCCAACCTCGACGAACGCCTTGTCGCGGCCCATGCGGCGGCTGCGGCCCCCGGCCAGAATGACGGCGGTGAGGTCGTCCATGGGCGACGCAAGCATAGCGGAATCATACAGTCATCTCCGGATCCCCAAATGGCGCTGTGGATTTCCGCTCTCTTGTCTCGGTACGAACGTAACCTATCCAAGCGGTGACCCCAGGCAGCACTATGGGCGTACGGCAGCAAGGACGCCGTTGATTCCCATGCCGCAGAAACTATTGACTGCCCTCATGCTTGGCCGGTGCTCGCACGAATTCTCCTGGCCGCGCCGCACCGCGGACGGAAGTTACTACCAAGTCTGCATGCTGTGTGCGACGCAGTACAAATACGACTGGAAGACGATGCGGCGGACGGAGCGGGTCGACGCCACGGCCGAAGAAACGCCGACGCGGCGGGGACATCGCACCGGCAAAAAGCCGACTTGGGTGCCACGCGCGCGCCGCGTACCCCTGGCCGTCCCATTGCGCTACCGGTCCAAGAACAGCAGCACCTGGTACGCCGGAAAAATTGAAAACATCAGCCAGTCCGGTGTGCTCTTCCACGGGGAACACCCGTTTCCCGCGAACACGCTGGTCGAGATGGTGTTTGAGATGCCGGAAGAGATTTCCGGCCAGAAAGATGCCAACGTACTGTGCCAGGGGCGGGTGATCCGGCTTCCCGATAGCCAGAAGACGGACAAGCTGACGCTGGCGGCCACTATTCTGGATTACCGTTTCCTGCACCAGCGCGCCGCCCACGTTTAGTCTTCTGGCTACCTGTATTTTCCGCACAGCAACCTCGCTCCAGCCCCGCTATAATGGGGCCACGCTACTTCCACTTCCTGCATCTAAGTAGTCGAACCGGAGCAGTCCAGGAGCGATGGCCATGAAACGTAGAATTTCCGTTTTAGTATTGGGATTTTTGCTGGTAGCACTGGGAACGACCGTGGGCTGCGCGAAAGCAGCCGATGACGCGCAGATTACCAGCCAAGTGCAGAGCCGGATGTTTGCCGATCCGGCGATTCAGAGCAGACAGATTACGGTGCAGTCCGCCGGAGGCGTAGTCACTCTGTCCGGGGCGGTGAGCAGTGATGCCGAGCGCGCTGCAGCCGGAGCCCAGGCTTCCGCAGTCGACGGAGTAAAGACCGTAGTCAACAACCTGGCGGTCATGCCGCCAGCGCTAGTGCAGGCACAGACCGAGCCGGAACCGGTCAAGCCCGCGCCGGTGGCGAGTTCCAAACCCCGTCCGAGCACGCCTCGGCACCTGCCAAGTTCGGCCAGCACCGCCGCAGCAGCGCCTGCAGCAGCAGTTGCGCCCGTAGCGGCCGCCGCCACGCAGGCTCCCGTGACGCCGCCAACACCTCCGCCACCGCAGAAAGTGACCATCCAGGCGGGTACCACCATGGCGGTGCGTCTGGTTGACGGTGTGGATTCCGAAACGGCGCAGCCCGGTCAGACTTTTCGCGCTACCCTTGATTCTCCGCTGGCGGTCGATGGCGAAGTCGCAATCCCCGCCGGTTATGACGTGGAGGGCCATGTGGTGGATGTCAAGAGTGCGGGCAAGTTCGCCGGACGCTCGGAATTGGTCCTGCAGTTGGACCGCATTCACGTAGGCGGCAAGACGTACAGCATTCAGACCAACGAATACCGGCGTCAGGGTAATTCTCGCGGCGTGAATACGGCGGAGAAGGTGGGCGCGGGTGCGGCCATCGGCGCCATCATCGGCGGAATCGCGGGAGGTGGCAAAGGCGCGGCCATCGGGGCAGCGGCCGGCGGCGGACTAGGCGGCGGCGTCCAGGCGGCAACCAAAGGCCAGCAAATCAAACTGCCTTCGGAAACCGTGCTGACGTTTGAATTGCAATCGCCGATCTCAGTACTGCCCGTGCAGGGCGTGGACCATGGCCGGCAGAAGCTGCCGCCTCCGAACCAGAACTAACCAGTAAGATTGCCAACACGGGCATGGCGCCAGCCGTGCCCGTTTTCTTTTGGCTGGTAGACTGCTGCATTCATGACGAAAATCACGGCCATCGTCCATACCAAAAACGACGCGCTGCGCATCGGACGCGCCGTAGAGTCGTTGCGGTCCTGCGACGAGGTGCTGGTGGCGGACCACAGCTCCAGCGATGGCACCACCGAAGTGGCGCGAGCTTTCGGGGCCCGCGTCATTGCGGTAAGCGGCGCCGAGTCGTTCGAGGAGGCCGCCGCGCAGGCTGCTCATGACTGGCTTCTCTGCCTGTTGCCCACCGAGGCGGTGGCGGAATTGTTGGAAGCCGAGTTGTTTGAGTTCAAGAACTCCCGGCACGGATCGGAAACAGGCTTCGCGATTCCTGTGCTGGAAGAAACCTCGCACGCGTGGATCCTGCGCACACCGGAAGTGCGGTTGGTGCAGCGGGGATCGACGCGGTGGCCGGGCCCTCTGCCTGCGCCACCCGGCGCTGACGCGAAATCACTCGAAGGCTGTCTGCTGCGCTTGCGCCTACCGTAGAGAAACTCCCCGTTCAGAGCTGAGGCAGGATCGAGCGACCAACACGCCAACGCCGCCATGTCATGAGTTATCACGCACTTCCGTGACCCGCATCACGGTGTTGCGTTTCACAACAACCTACACTGAGAATCGGCTGGAGGCGCAGGCCCCAGCAAAGTTTGCGCAGTACGGAGGCACTCATGAAGAAACAAATTCTGTTGCTGTTGGTAGTAGTGATGCTGGGGGCCGGCCTGGTTGCGTTGGCGCAAGACCAGCCCACCAAGACGATCAAGCATGTGGCGGTGCGACCGACGAGCCCCGCCTCGGGCGAAGAAATGTACACGAGCTACTGCGCCGTGTGTCACGGCACAGACCTCAAGGGGAATGGTCCAGCGGCGTCGGCGATGAAGGTCCAGCCGACGGACTTGACCCTGATGGCCAAGAAGAGCAGCGACGGCAAGTATCCGTACAACCGGGTCGCCAGCGCCATCCAGGGCGACGTCAATCTACCCGCGCACGGCTCGAAGGACATGCCGGTGTGGGGATCGCTGTTCTGGCACATGAGCAGCGGCCATCAGTCTGAGGTGCAGCAGCGCGTAAGCAATCTGAGCAAGTACATCGAGAGCAAGCAAGCGAAGTAAGGGCGAGAAGGCGGAGAGCGGGGTGGGCGCCAGCCCACCCCGCTTCCGTTTGCGCCGGTGGTACACGTCTATTCGTACCCAAGGGGTGGGGGTCTAATCCTCGTATAATCGAGGAAAATCAGCGAAATTGCGCAGATTTTCAGGCAGACATCCGAGTGGACTGGATCCTCTTGATCGCGATTCTCGTCTTTGGGCTGTGCTTGGGCAGCTTTCTGAATGTGTGTATCTACCGACTGCCGCGTGGCTTGTCGGTGGTGCATCCGCGTTCAGCCTGTCCGGAGTGCCGCCAGCAAATCCATTTCTACGACAACGTGCCGGTGCTCAGTTGGCTGCTACTGGGCGGGCGCTGCCGCTTCTGCCGGACGCAGATCAGCCCGCGCTACGCCCTGGTGGAATTGCTCACGGGCGCATTGTTCGTCGCCTGCTTTCTGCAGTTTGGCTTAACGCTGGCCGGGCTCAAATGGTGCTGCTTCGGCTTTCTGCTGCTGGGACTCATCTTCACCGATGCCGAAACCAAACTCTTGCCCGACAAATTGACGCTGACCGGCTTGGCGCTGGGGGTCGGCTTCAGCGGGTTCGTGCCGGTGAATGATCTCGCGTCACAATTCCTGCCGGGGCTGGTGACGATGCCCCTGAGCTCCGATGCTTCCTCGCGACTGTTCTCCGTGCTTGACGCCGTGCTCGGCGCGCTGGCCGGGGCGTCCTTCATTTACGGCGTGGGCGAAATTTACTTTCGGGCGCGTGGCATTGAAGGCATGGGCTTCGGCGATGTGAAGCTGATGGCCATGATTGGCGCCTTCCTGGGATTGAAACTGACGGTGTTCACCATGTTCGCCGCGTCGATTACGGGCTCGCTGTTCGGCGTCGCCACCCTGCTGCTGGTGTGGTGGCGGCGTACCCAGCGGCGCATGCGGCGGTTGCATGAAGACCGCCGGCACGCCCGGCAGCGGGCGTGGCAATCCGCCCGCATGGTGCTGCGTTTCTATCAAATGCCCTTTGGCGTGTTTCTCGGCGGCATGGCCCTGGTGGCGCTGTTCTTCGGAGACAGCTTCCTCCGCTGGTACTGGAGGCTGATGTGAGGCAGATGGCCAATCCGGTGTTGCTGCGCGTGCTGCTGGCCTCGGTGCTGACGGTCGGCATGGTGCTGCTCGGTTTGGTGCTCCTGTGGCGGGTGCGGCGCAAGATGCGGGAAGAAGGCGTCATTGATGAACCGGCCACCGGTCAACGGGACTTTGATCTCTCCACGTATAGCGCGGTGATTCAAAGCCTGAAGCAGGAAAAACATCAGCTGCAGACCCAGGGCGAGAGCGACCGGAAGCGGGCGGAAGTCACGGCGCGGATGAATGCCACGGTGATGCAGCACCTGCCCTGCGGTGTGCTGTTCTTCAATTTGCGAGGGTTGGTGCGGCAGGCGAATCCGGCAGCGAAGAAACTGCTGGGCTTTGCCTCTCCGCTGGGTCTGCACGCCAGCCAGATATTTCGCGGTGCCATGACGCGCGCAGCGGAAGACGCCGCCAGTCCAGACCCGGTGGAAGCCTTGCGGCAAACTTTGCAAAACCAGGGGCAGACGGAGCGCCTGGAAGTGGAGTACACCACTCCGTCGACCGAGCGGCGGCGGTTGTCGTTGGTTCTGGTTCCCGTCCGCGGGATGCGGGAAGAGTTGCTGGGAGCAGCGTGCATTTGTACCGATATCGGTTTTCGAGAACAACGGAACGAACTGGCGGCCGCTGCCAGTGTGCCATCCATTTCGTAAGACGCCCGGGCTCAGCCCGGCGAGGGGGAAAACATGAAACGTGTATTTTATTTCATCGGAGTTGGACTGCTGACCACGCTGTTGGCGGGAGCCGCCACGGCCCAGTCGGATTCACTGGCGGAAATGGCCCGGCAGAAGCGCAAGGAGAAAGCGGGGCAGCCGACGGCCAGTCCGGCAAGGGTTTTCACCAATGACAACCTGCCACGCACCGATAAGCTGAGCACGGTGGGACCGGAGCAACCGGAGACCAGCGTGGCGACCAACGAGCAGATGGCCGAGAGCAACGCTGCGGCCCATGCCGACGCCGCCAAAAGCGACGGCTCGGCTTCCGCTTCGGCTTCCGCCACCGATACCGCGAAGGCGCGGGAAGCGGCGTGGGCGGAGTGGCGCAAGAAGATCAATGCGCAGAAAGATGTCGTCGATTTGCTGCAACGGGAACTGGACGTTCAGCAACGGGAATACCGGCTGAAAGCGGCGGCATTCTATGCCGATGCGGGCAACCGCCTGCGCAACTCAGCCCAGTGGGACCAGCAGGACAGCAAGTACAAAGAACAGTCCGAGGAAAAGCAGAAGAGTCTGGATGAGGCCAAGCAAAAACTCGACGACATGCGCGAAGAAGCGCGCAAAGCGGGAGTGCCGGCCTCGTACACCGAGTAAAGCGCGGCCCCCCTACTTCATCGACGGCGGACGTAGGCGCTCCACCTGCGCCGCATGGTGCCGGGCGTGAATCAGATGGAACCGGCGCCATTGGTGTACTGTCAGCGGGCCCAGGACGGGGTGGTTGCCCAAGCTGCATGACCGCCCGAATTTCTCTTCGCACTGCGCCAGCACCCGATCCATGGCGCTGAGATGCACTAGCAGCGTCGGGAGCACCGTCTCCGGAGGAACCCCCTTGGGACGCACGATCTCAGGCGCCTGGCGTCCGCCGGGAAAAATTCCCAACCGGGTGATCAGAAACGTTCCCAGGCGTTGGTACACGGTGGATTTTGTGGCCCCGCTCTGGCCCGTATCCAGACACTTCTGCAGCGCTCGCGCCGTGGCGCTATAAGTGAGCGACAGGTGCTCCAACACCTCGGCGGCACACCACTTCCCTTCCGGATGGCGCGCCAGATCAGCCACCGTCATGCCAGCAGTAACTTCTGTGAGACGATCTCGAATCTCTTGCAGATGGGAATCCATTGCTTCGTTTAGAATGTGCAACGAGCAAGAGAGTTCCAGAAAATTTCCTGAATTCACGAATCCGCACCCGGAGAACCCATCATGAGGAAGCTGCTTTGGCCGCTACTGGCACTGGGCCTGCTGACCGCCTGCTCTTCTGAACCCAGTAAGCCGGCTGCCACAAAACCGGCGCCGAAAGAACCGGAGTATCTGACTGGAGAAAGGGCCTTCTACAAGCTCTACCTGGCGGCGCACCGCTGGGCCCCCAACGCGCAGGGCTTCCGTCTGGAGTCGGTGAACACGCAGGACTGGAAGGGTAAGGACGGGAAGGCGGGCGTGTGGCGTGGGTCGTTTGCCTCGGCGACGATGCAGAAGACGAAGCCCTACACCTGGTCGGGCACCGATGCGGCCGACGCTCCGGAACGCGGCGTCAACCCGGGACCGGAAGACACCTACGTGGCGGGCAATGCTTCCACCCGCGTTTTTGACATCGCCTTCCTGAAGATCGACACCGACAAGGCGTTAGAAGTGGCGCTGAAACACGGCGGCGATAAGTTGCTGGAAAAAGATGCAAACCAACCCCTGGCTTACGTTTTGGACTGGAACGCAGGAGAGAACGCGCTGGTGTGGCATGTGGCGTTTGGCAATTCAAGGAATGACGCCAAGCTAACCGTGCTGGTGAATGCTTCCACCGGGGGCTTCATCAAAGCGGAGAAGTAGGGCGCATGAAAACGAGGTTCACGTGGCCCACACTCCGCGAAGTGGGATTCACACTTCCCAGGGATTGAGCACCAGCAGGTGAAAACCTTCGAAGTGTTTGAGATTGCGAGAAACGAGCGTTAGGTTGTGATGCAGCGCGGTGGCGGCCAGCAAAGCGTCCACTACCGACAAGGTCTTGCCCCTTCTTTTCGTTTCTGCCGCCAGCATTCCCCAGCGGTCGGCGACAGCGTCGTCCACCGGCACGATTTTCCCGGCGAAACGGGCCTTCAACTCGACCTCCAGCCAAACCTCCAGTTGCGTCCGCCGGCGGCCTTGGGGTAGCCCGGCCACACCTTTGCGAATCTCACCGAAAGTCATGACGCTGAGATAAAGCAAATCTTCATCCACCGCCTCCATCCAACGCAGAACGCGGGGCTCCGGGCGCGGGCGAACTAATTCAGAGACGCAATTCGTGTCGAGCAGGAAACCGCTCATAGCTCGATGTCTCGTCCCACATCCGGATCGCGTTCCAGATCGAGGTCCACCCCGACGAGCGGCGACTCGCGGAAAAACTGCACCAGGCTCTTGGGCTGACGCGATCTGCCCACCAGCTGTGCGTACTGTTCGTCGGAAACCATCACCACGCCCTCCTTCCCCTGGCGCGTGATGCGTTGCGGCCCCTCGGCCCGGGCCAGCCGAAACACTTCGCTAAAGCGCGCCTTGGCGGTTTGCAGCTGCCAAGGCAGGCGGGACGCGAGGCTCTTGCCTGCGGAAGCACGATGTGGCGAACGGTTCGTCTTTTGCATATTTAACTAGTCTGACTAGTCCAAGTATAGGGACCGCGACCCCACTTGTCAAGACCCTTTGCGGGCATGACCGGGACGCCGTTAGCTCTTGGGCGGGACGCCCACGGTCTGAGTCGGCGGCGGGCTCTTCAGGCGCTCCAGCGATGTCTTGGCCTCCTCGGCCGAGGGGCCGTCGGGCAGAATCACGAGATAGCTGCCATAGTGTTCGCGGGCATCGTCCAGGCTGCCGATTTTTTCTTCACATTGCGCCAGGCGCAGCGTGGCAATCGCGTCCTTAGGCTTATACAGCAGGGCTTCCTGATAGCGGGCAAGCGCGGCGTGGTAGTTCTTCCGCTTGAAGTAAAAGTCTCCCACTTCTACGTTCTTCATGGCCCGCATCGGGTTCCAGGGATGAAATTCCTGGATGCCGGTGACATCGTCTACGGCGTTAGCGCTGTCCGGATGGTCTTTGGCATCGCGCGGGGGCGGGCTGAGGTCAATGATGTTGTCGCGGCTGGAACTGAAGGCCGGGTCGTTGTTCTGGCTGGGTTGGTTCTGACTGCCCTGGCTTTTGCTGCCGACACTCTTGCTGTCGGCGGGGGCGGGACGAGCGGGCGTCTTCTTCGCTGGCTGGTTGGGCCCGGGCGAACTTTGCTGGGCCACGGCGGCGGCCAGCGACACAAGCAGCACGCTAATCAGCCGTAAGGGCATCCAGCTCATTCTAACTCCAATCGGTTTCGATGCGCGGCGGCGAGCGCAGGTGGCCTGCTGGCGCTACTTGGATCGGCGGACGCCGAACTGCGCGAAGGATCGAATCCAACTGACCGGCATCCACGATCTTCCGGAAGATGACGTAGGGATCATTCGCATCACCTTCCTTGCGCAATGTTTCCGAGATGAACAAGATGCAGACGCGTCGCAGTTTCGACGACGCAATCCAGCAAATTCTGAGCCGCCCCTTGCGGAGGCGGAAAATATTCGACAGTTCCCCTCTCAAGGCATAGCCGCGGTTGAGGGGATCGCTGGGAATGAGGCGAGTCACCACGTCCCGGACCATGTTGAAAGTGGTGACGTGAGCACTGCTGCCATCGCCGCGGCGCTCGGCGTCTTTGGCTTTGCGGTAGAGGTCCCTGTAAATCGCCTCCGCCGAAGCGGTCATGTCCACTTCGTAGGGCGCGGGGGAAGACGCGCCTGCAGCGGCTTTGCCAGACTTGGGTGGCTTGCGCGACACGCGCCTATTCCTTCTCCAGTTCCGCCTCAATCTCGCGCAGCGAACGAACCCGTCCGGCGCGCAGGTCCTCAAACGCGGCCAGCAGTCCTTTGCGTTCCGCGTCACCGCTCAAGAGTTCGATCATGCTGGTCACCGCGTTGAACTCCTCTTGTATCTCGAGAAACCGCTTGTAGCTCAGCAGCACAGCCACCGGAGTGTCATTCTCCTGGATCACCCAGGTCTTGTCGGTCTGTTGCCGCAGGTTGGTGGCATTGAGGCTGCGCAGTTTGCTGACGCCGACAAACCTGACGTTCGGATCAATGCTCGGGATGGCCCGGGTTGCCATTTCTACCTCCATCTACTGTCACGATACTGACAATATTATGACGTTATCTTGACTTAATTCTAGCAATCAAGACACCCTCCGTCAACCCTGTTGACAGGCTGTGGCAAAGTGCCTGGCTTCCACAGACATATTGGCTGATTGTTCAGCGGCCTGCTTCGTCAGAAAACGAGAACGGTGGAACAAAAAAACAGGCCGTTCCATTCTTGGGGGAGGAGGAACGGCCTGGTTGGCGAAGTCCTCCGGGGAGGAGGAATCTTATGGTTGATCTGGCTACATGGACGGAGGCGCCTGCGCGGCCGGGTTGTCCGCGGTGATGTTGGTCATCAGGCGCACTTCCACGCGACGGTTCTTGGCGCGGCCTTCGGCGGTGTTGTTCGCCTCCACGGGCTTGTCCTTACCCAAGCCGATCAGATAGACCTTGTGGGCCGGCACTTTGTACTGGCTGGCCAGGTACTGAATCACGGCATTCGCGCGGCGCTGGCTGAGTTCGTAGTTGTAATCCGAACCGCCGACCGCATCCGCGCCACCTTCGACGGTGATGATGTAGCCCTTGGCCTTGGCGATTTCCGTGGCGAACTGGTCGAGCGCTTCCTGCGCTTGCTTGCTCAGGTTGTCGCGGTTGAAGGCAAAGTGCACCGCTGCTTCCGTGACTACGCGGTAGTTGTCGAGGTTGACCACCTGGTTTTGCAGCGTATCCACGCGCTTGGTGGCATTGTTGGCGAGAAGCTGCGCCTGATCCGCCTGCTGTCCGGCAGCCACAGCCTTCTGATCCACTTCGGAAGCCTTGGCTTGCACGCCCTGAATGGCGGCCTGGGCGCGAGCGTCAACATCCTTGATGTCGCGCGTATTCTTGGCCGTGAGATCATCGAGTTCGTTGGTCTTATTGACGAGTGGGGTGGTCTGCTGTTTGACGTAGTTCTTGCTGGAGCAGCCAACCCCAGCGACCGCCAAAACCAGCGTGAGAAGAAACGAAGTGCGATTCATGATTGGGAGAGCTCCTTGAGCGATTGCGCCTTTGATTTCGGGCCTGATAAACCTGAGTCCGACACTATCATTCAGCACGGCGGATGCCAATGAGAAAAAATCCGGCCAGGACGGCCGAAATAGTTTCCTTTCAATCGTATAGGCCTGTGCCGCCCGCGAAAAGCGAGGGCAATATGGAGCAAAGCTCACACCCGGCGTGGAATTTTTATATGCTGCGGAGATGGGGGCAGCAAGCATGAAGCGACGCCAGTTCCTGGGACAGGTAGCCATGCTGGCCGCAGCCGCTCCCCTGTTGCACGGCGAGAACCGCATGCCGCTGGCGGACTACGATGTCGCCGTCATCGGCGCCGGCGTGTTTGGCGCCTGGACCGCCTGGCACCTGCGCCGCGCCGGCCAACGTGTTCTGCTGTTGGATGCCTACGGGCCCGGCAACAGCCGTTCGTCGTCCGGAGGAGAATCGCGCATCATTCGCATGGGCTACGGCGCGAAAGAGTTTTATACGCGCTGGTCCATGCGTTCGCTCGAACAGTGGAAGGAACTGAGTGCGCGCGAAACTCTGCCGCTGTTTGCGCCAACGGGCGTCCTCTGGCTGGCTCCGGAGAATGATGGGTTGGCGAAGGAGTCGATCACAATGCTGACCCGGTTGCGCATCGCGCATGAAGTGCTGGACCGGGCGCAACTGGAAAAGCGCTTTCCGCAGATTAATCATGACGGTTTGGGGTTGGGGATCTTCGAACCGGGAAGCGGCGCCCTGATGGCCCGGCGCGCCGTGCAGCGGGTGACGGCAGCGGCCACGGCGGATGGCGTGGAATATGTCGAAGCGCGCGTCGAAGCGCCTTCACGCCCGGGCCCCGTGACCGAGTTGGAAGCGAGTGGCGGCAGGAAAATCCGCGCCCGTCAGTTCGTCTTTGCTTGTGGCCCCTGGCTGGCCAAACTGTTCCCCAGCTTGCTGGGCACGAAGATTCTGGTGACGCGGCAGGAGATATTTTTCTTCGGCGTCGAGGCCGGAGACCTGCGCTTTGCGCCGCCCGCCATGCCCACCTGGATCATTGACCACGAGGACGCGTTCGGCACGCCCGATCTGGAAGGCCGCGGCTTCAAAGCTGCCGTGGACAAGCGCGGCCCGCGCGTCGATCCGGACACCCAGTCGCGCCTGGTGACGCCCGAAGTGACGGCGGAGATGCGGGCCTATGTGGCGCGCCGCTTCCCCGCCCTGACTGCCGCACCGATTACAGAAACCCGCGTCTGCCAGTACGAGTACACCTCGTCTGAAAATTTTCTGGTCGACCGCCACCCGGACCACGAGAACGTCTGGCTGGTGGGCGGAGGCTCGGGGCACGGATTCAAACACGGGCCGGCGCTCGGAGAATATGTGCGCGACCAGGTTTTGCATCAGGCTGCCCCCGAACCGGCGTTCCTGTTGGCCGAAAAGAAAGTTGTAACGTAACTGCCACCTGAAGCATGGACTTACTCGCCAAAATCCGCACCGTGCCCGCCGCGCCCGGCGTTTATCTCTACAAGAACGCCGAGGGCGAGGTCATCTACGTGGGCAAGGCCAACAGCCTGCGCCACCGCGTAGCTTCTTATTTTCATGAAGGACGATTTGTCGACGCCAAGACCGGCAGCCTGGTGCGCGAAGCCGCCGATGTGGAATGGATTGTGGTGGACAACGAGAAGGAGGCGCTGGCCCTCGAAAACAACCTGATCAAGCAGCGCAAGCCGCGCTACAACATCCTGCTGCGCGACGACAAGACTTACCCCTATGTGAAGTTGACCATGGGCGAACGCTTCCCGCGCATCTATGTCACCCGCCGTTTGCGGAAGGACGGGGCGCTGTATTTCGGGCCGTACTTTCCGGCCAATCTCGCCTATCGCATCACCGACCTGGTGCACCGCAATTTTCTAGTGCCCTCGTGTTACGTGGACCTGAACCGGAACCACGCGCGACCCTGTTTGCAGTTTTACATCAAGCGCTGTCTGGGGCCCTGTGTGTCAGGCCTCACCACGCCGGAGATTTATCAGGAGGCGGTGCGCGATGTGCGCCTGTTTCTTGAAGGCAAGCAGGGCGATCTCTCGCAATCGCTGCGGGCGCGTATGGATCGGGCAGCGGAAGCGGAGGAATACGAACGCGCCGCCAAGTACCGCGACCTGATTTCCACGGTCGCGCAACTGCACGAAAAGCAGCGCATCGCTTCCGCCGAAGGCGACGATGCCGATGTCTTTGGCTATCACTTTGAAAACGAAATGGTGGCGGTGAACTTGTTTCACCTGCGCGGTGGGCGAGTGGTAGACCGGAGGGCGTTTTTCTGGGAAGAGCTGCCGGAGACCGCCGTCGAACGCGCCCACGAGGGCAGCAAGAACCAGGGCGGGTTCCAGCCCGGAGTCTTTCTCTCCGCCTTGCTGAAGCAGCTCTACATTGGACAGCCGTATGTGCCGCGGCGAATCTACGTGCCCGTGGATTTTGAAGACCGCGGCATGCTGGAAGATTTGCTCTCGGACCAGGTCGCGGGCGAGAACGCCCGCGCCGCCAGAATCGAGATTGCGGTGCCGCAGCGTGGAGAGAAACGCTCGCTGCTTGATCTGGCCGGCAACAATGCCAAGCAGTCGTTCGACCAGCGCTTTCGCACCCTGAAGCCCAATACTCGCGCCATCCAGGAAGCCTTGCAGGAAGCGCTGGGGATGCCGACGCTGCCCAAGCGTATCGAGTGCTTCGACATCTCGCACATTCAGGGCGCGGAGACGGTCGCGTCCATGGTGGTGTGGGAGGACGGGCGGATGAAGAAATCTGATTACCGGAAGTTTCTGATCAAGACGGTCGCCGGCGTGGACGACTTTGCCTCCATGCGCGAGGTGGTGGGACGCCGCTACCAGCGACTGCAGACAGAAAAACGCGACCTGCCCAGTCTGATTCTGATCGATGGCGGGCTAGGCCAGTTGCACGCGGCGGCGGAGGCGCTGGAAGCGCTGGGCATCATCAATCAGCCGGTGGCGGCCATTGCCAAGCGCGAAGAGATCATTTACGTGCTGGGCCAGGAAAGCGAACCGCTGATGCTCGACCGGCATTCCCCGGTGCTGCACGTAGTCCAGATGGCGCGCGATGAGGCGCATCGTTTCGCCCTTACCTTCCATCGCAAGCGCCGGCAGATGCGCGACCGGGTCAGCGAGTTGCAGGAGATCGCCGGTGTCGGGGCTGAGACCTCACGACGTCTGCTGGAGCACTTTGGCAGCGTGCAGGCAGTAAAGCAAGCGGACGAAGCGGCCCTGGCATCGGTGGCTACAAAAACCCAGGCGCAAGCGATCCGCGCGCACTTCCGCGAAAAATGATTCGACCCAAAAAAACCCGGCGGAAAGATTTCCGCCGGGCCATTGCTTGGACGATCACCTCCGCCATTACGGCGTGGAAGCACAGGCGTGGAAGGTGTTCGAATACTCCAGCTGCACCTCGTAATTCTTTCCATTTATCGGGAACACTGCTAGCGGACCCTGGCACAGATCGGCGATTTCCTGACCGAAAACCGGAGCGGAGTTCAAGGCGCGGAAACCGGTGTTGAGATCAGGATCGGTAATCGCCTCAAACACCTCGTGCGAAAGGGTGGACGCCGTCGAGTCGATCAGCACACTGTTCGGTGGCGCCGGGATGGCTGGGATGGCGCACCCAGCCACATTCTGGAACGGCTCGACGGTGTAGTAGACCGTCCCGATATCCAGGAAGGTCGTCTTGGCGTGATAGGCGCAGAAGGCAAATGCGCTCGGATTGTCGGGCGAATAGCAGGGCCCCCCGTCCATGCAGTGATCCACACCCTTGGGCAGAAAGATGTGGTAGAGGTGCGCGTAGCCGACCCCGCTCTGGGATGCGGCCGAGTGGATCAAAGCAAGGATGTCGTTCTCGCCGAGGGTGGGGACGCCGGACAAACCGGGGAAGATCGTCACCGTCGCGTTGAAGGCGGTGCCGATCGTATACCGGCCGGCAGTGGTGGAACCCGTGTACTGGTCGGCCAAGTGAAGGAAGTTGCTCTTATTGAGGTTGTTGAGGAAGTTGTTGGGTGTTCCCCAGCAACTGGAAGCGGTGGCGCAATTTACAAAGATCGAGTGGTGAGCGGTGTTGACGATGGTCTTGCCGGTCGGGACCACCTTGGAGACGTCCGACGGAAAGAAGGCCGGCTGGATCAGCCCCGGCACGGCGCCACTGATCGGCTTGGTTTGCATTTTCAGGACCGGAAAATCCGGCGAAAAATTCTTCCCCGAAGGCGTGTGGCCAATGTTCAGGTGGATGCGCAGGTTGGAGGCCCCGTTGGCAGCCATAGCAAGATCGGCACCGGCGACTGTGAGCTTGATGGTAGCGAACGCTGCGTCCTGGGCAAACAGGGTTGCCTGCGCGAGCAACAGGGCAGCCAAAGCAATCCCGGCGAGCGGGAGCACGTGTAACGACTTCATCATTGTCTCCTCAGTAGTTGTGTAGTGTCAGGGGAAGGTCGGGAAAACTGTCGCGGAGGAGTTTCCCCTGTGGGCCTGTGGAGTGTCAAGATGCAGGATTCTGCAACCCTGCGCTGGGATGGGGAACATGCCCAGGAGCGGCGCCTGGAATTCGCTGTTGCGCCCCCAGGCTCGTGGAGCGGCTTCGAAGCGCCAGTTGGGCGGGCGGCTGGTAGAATCCGGAAAAATGGCTTTCCCACTCAGTAGGATTCCGGTCGGCATTCTTGGCGCGACCGGTATGGTTGGCCAGCGTTTCGTGCAGATGCTGGAGCAGCATCCATGGTTTGAAGTGGCTTGGCTGGCCGCATCAGAACGTTCCGAGGGAAAGACCTACGGCGAAGCGGTGCGCTGGCGGTTGAGGACCCCCATTCCGACAGCGGTTGCAGCACTTCGACTTTCACCCGCAAATGTTACGACGGGTGCACCGCGCGTGATCTTCGCCGCCCTCGACGCGGCCGTAGCGCGGGAGGCGGAGCCGCTGTTTGCCGCAGCGGGATGCGCCGTGGTCTCCAACTCCAGTGCGTTTCGCATGCAAGCGGATGTGCCCCTGGTGATTCCCGAAGTCAACGCCGACCACATCGCCATGATTGAGAGCCAGTCCTGGCGCAAACAGTCGGGCGGATTCATGGTGACCAATCCCAACTGCTCGGCGATTGGACTGGTCATGGCGTTGGCGCCCCTCCAGGCCAGGTTCGGGATCGAGTCGGTGATGGCGGTGACCATGCAAGCGGTCAGCGGCGCGGGTTATCCCGGCGTGGCTTCGCTGGACATTCTGGGCAACGTCATCCCCTACATCGCAAAAGAAGAAGAAAAGATGGAGGAGGAAACACGCAAGCTGCTGGGGCGCCGCAACGGTGACCACGTGGAAGCGGCCGGGTTTGCCATGAGCGCGCAGTGCAATCGGGTGGCGGTCGAGGACGGGCACACTGAATCGGTGTCGCTTAAGTTGGGGAGGAAAGCAAAGCGGGAAGAAATCGTGGCCGCGTGGAACGAATTCAGCGGCCCGCCACAACAACTGAAGCTGCCCAGCGCACCGGCCCAGCCGGTCGTGTACTGCGAAGAAGCCGATCGTCCCCAACCGCGCCTCGACTGCGACCGCGGTGGAGGCATGACCGCAACGGTGGGACGCCTGCGCCCGTGCGGCGTGCTGGACTGGAAGTTCACCGTGCTCTCTCACAATGTGATCCGCGGCGCAGCGGGAGCGGCGGTACTGAACGCGGAGCTACTGAAGGCACACGGTTACTTGAAATGACAGACGACGCCGCTCGAAAGCCACGCTCATGATCGTTATGAAGTTCGGCGGCACCTCGGTGGAGGATGCGGCGGCGATTGCACGCGCGGCCGCCATCATCCGTGGTCGTCTGGAGCAACGGCCCGTGGTCGTAGTCAGCGCCATGGCCAGAGTGACGGACGCGCTGCTCGGGACCGGAGCGGCCGCGGGGACTGGTGACCGCGAGGCTGCGCTGGCCAGAGCCCGCCAGTTGCGCGAGCGCCACTACAACGTCGCCGGAGAATTACTCGGCACCGGCATCTTCACGCAGTTTCACGGCGAACTCGAAGCCGAGTTTGATGCGCTCGATGAACTGCTGCGCGGTATCGCAGCGGTAGGCGAACTAACTCCCCGCACCAGCGACCTGGTGGTTTCCTTTGGCGAGCGTATCTCGGCGCGAATTATGCACGCCGCCTTGCTCGCTCGCGGCGTCGAAGCCGAACTCGTAGATGCACGCGACGTGCTGGTAACCGACAATACCCATATGCGCGCCGTTCCGTTTTTTGAGGAAACCTACGAGCGCCTCCGGATGCGGGTGCGCCCGCTGGTGGAGCAGGGTCGCGTCCCCGTTATGGGTGGATTCATCGCGGCCACGCGCGAGGGCATCACCACCACCATCGGCCGTGGTGGTAGCGACTTTTCCGCCGCCATCGCCGGCGCCGGCCTGGGCGCGGAACGCATCGAAATCTGGACGGACGTGGATGGCATGCTGACCACCGATCCCAAGCTGGTGGCAGGCGCGCGGCGCATCCGCGTCATCAGCCTCGAGGAAGCGGCGGAGTTGGCCTACTTCGGCGCTAGGGTGCTGCATCCTGCTACCGTGCTGCCGGCCATCCAGCGGAACATTCCGGTATACATCCTGAACTCGCGCAACCCCAAGTGCGAAGGCACACGCATCCAAGCGACGGCTCCGACTTGCCGCAACGTGTTCAAAGCCATCGCGGTCAAAAAGCGCATCCACCTCGTCGACGTTGCCGCTGCCCGGAGCATCTCGTCGCAGGGGTTTCTCAAATCCATCTTTGATACGCTCGACCGGCACTGCATGAGCGTGGATGCGGTCTCGATTTCTGGCGTCAGCGTTTCGCTCGCGCTGGAAGCCAGCGACACCATTCCAGCGCTGGCCGCTGACTTGGGCAAGCTGGCCGACGTGAAATATGAAGGACGCAAGGCGCTGGTCTGCCTGGTGGGCGACAATATTCGCGAGACGCCTGGCATCGCTGCCCAGGTGTTCGGAACTTTGGCCGGCATCAAGGTACGGATGATTTCGCAAGGCGCGTCGGAGATCAGCCTGACGTTTGTGGTGGAAGAAGACCAGGTGGGGGAAGTCGTGCAACGTTTGCACGAAGCATTTTTTGCAAAATTGGACCCAGAAATTTTCGCCTGAACGGCCGCCAATGAACATTCTTCTTCTTGGTCACGGGAAAACCGGCTCGCTGGTGGCGGAGGTGGCGCGCCAGCGCGGACATGACGTGCAGGTGTTGCGGTCGGCGGACAATCCTGAAGGCTCCGGACTCACCGCCGCAGCCCTGGCCGCGGTGGACGCCGTCATCGACTTCACCACACCGCAGGCAGTGCTGGCCAACATCCGCGCGGGTCTGCAGGCGGGCAAGCCCATGGTCGTGGGCACAACCGGTTGGTATGAACACATGCCGGAAGTACGGGAACTGGTCACCCGCACTGGCACTGGCATGGTCTACGCGGCGAATTTCTCGGTTGGCGTCAATCTTTTCTTTGAGATTGCACGCACCGCATCTGCTGCCCTGGAACACGGGTATTTCGGGCAGATTTTCGAGCGCCACCATGCGCAGAAAAAAGACGCCCCCTCGGGCACCGCTTTGACCCTGCGCTCGGTATTGGGTGAAGGTGCTGACCAGAGAGTTGAGATCACTTCGTTCCGCGAGGGTGACGTTGTGGGACAGCACGAGCTTTTGCTCGACTCCCCAGCCGACACCATCTACCTTTGCCACGACGCGAAATCACGGCGCGGGTTCGCCGCAGGCGCGGTGCGCGCGGCGGAATGGATCCCCAGCCAGCGCGGCTGCTTCGACTTCCGCGACATTTGGCGGCAACTTTAGGCTGTCGGGTCATTCAGCTGCCATGTCATTGCATCGCCGGAGCACGCGGCGCTATGCTGAAACCAGTAAATCTACTTTGAAGCGGGAGCGGGATGCAGGAACCTCCTGCCGCCTGCGCCCCGATTGGACTGGCCGATGAACCTCTCCGGGTGTGGCACTGCTCTGGTTACTCCGTTCCGCTCTGATGGCTCGATTGACGATTCCGCGCTGCGCGGCCTCATCGCCTGGCAGGTGGAATCAGGCATTGATTTTCTGGTTCCCTGCGGCAGCACGGGCGAGACACCCACGCTTTCCCACGACGAGTGGCTGCTGGTAATTGATACCGCGATTGAGGTGAGTGCCGGGCGTGTGCCCGTTGTGGCGGGAGCCACTTCAAATTCCACCACGGAGGCGGTGAACAAAGCGAAAGAAGTGGCCGCGCGACCGGGAGTGACGGCCATTCTCACCGCTTCGCCCTACTACAACAAACCGACGCAGGAGGGCCAGTACCGGCATTTTCGCGCGATTGCGGAGGCGGTGGACAAACCCCTGATTCTTTACAACGTGCCGGGACGCACCGGCGCCAATCTGGAACCCGCCACCCTGGCGCGGTTGGCTGAGGTCCCGAACATCGCCGGTGTAAAGGAAGCCAGCGGCAACATGGTGCAGATCGCCGAAGTGTTGAGCGCGGTGCCGGAGTCATTCCTGGTTTTCTCGGGTGACGATGCCATCACGCTGCCGGTCATCGCGCTGGGCGGAGTGGGCGTGATCTCGGTCGTCTCCAATGAACTGCCTCGAGAGCTGGCCGAGATGACGCGGGCGGCGTTGAACAACGATTGGCCCACGGCGCGGCGGATTCATCGGCAGTACCTGGCGCTGATGCAGGCCAACTTCCTCGAATCCAACCCCATGCCGGCGAAAGCTGCGCTGGCCATGATGGGGAAAATTGAAGAAATCTACCGGCTGCCCATGCTGCCGATGAAGCGGGACACACGCTCGCGGCTGCAACGCGTAATGACGGAAGCGGGCGTGATCCCCAAGGCGGGGACTGCCGCTGCTCCGGAATCGGTCGAGTTCTTCATTTACGAAAACTGGCAGGCGGGACCCCACAAGGCGGTGTTGCATCGCTCCGGCTGTGGACAATGCAGCCACGGCAAAGGGCGTCCCGCCGGACATGATCCGCAGCATTCGCGCTGGCATGGGCCCTATGCCACGCTGGCCGAGGGACGCAGCCAGTTGCAGACCATGGCGGGCGTGCTCATTCGCAGCGAGTGCAAGTGCATCTAACCATGCCAGCGCTTCAGTCCGCCATCGAACGGCTCGCTTCTCTCGGAGAGGTAGAACACAATCCGGAAGCGGGCCGCGTGTTTCTTGAGTTCCGCGAAGCGTTAACTCAGGGTAAGATTCGCGCCGCCGAGAAACGCGGACAGCGCTGGATCACCAACGCGTGGGTCAAGCAAGGAATTCTGCTCGGGTTTCGTCTGGGTCAGCTCGAAGCCAGCGGCGATGGGCTGGCATTTGTCGACAAAGACACTTTTCCAGCGCGCCGTTTTGTGGTGGCAGACCGCGTGCGCATCGTGCCCGGTGGTTCGTCCGTGCGTATGGGAGCGTATGTTGCGCCCTCCGTCATTTGCATGCCGCCCATGTTCATCAACGTGGGCGCCTATGTGGACGAAGGCACGATGGTTGATTCGCACGCGCTCGTGGGTTCGTGTGCGCAAGTTGGCAAGCGTGTGCACTTGAGCGCGGCCGCGCAGATTGGCGGTGTGCTCGAACCCGTCAACGCCGCACCGGTGATTATTGAAGACGACGTGCTGGTGGGCGGCAACTGCGGTGTCTACGAAGGCACGCTGGTGCGGGCACGAGCCGTACTGGGCGCCGGCACGATTCTTACGCGCTCCACCCCGCTCTACGATCTGGTGCGCGGCGAAGTCTATCGGGCCACGCCGAAGACGCCACTCGAAGTGCCGGAGGGTGCGGTGGTGGTGCCGGGATCCAGGGCCGTGCGCCAGGGCAAGGGCTTGGAGTGGAACGTTTCGCTGTATACGCCCGTGATCGTGAAGTATCGCGACGAGAAAACGGACAAGGCGTTGGAGTTGGAAGATTGGCTGCGCTGAGATGGTTGCGGCGGCGGGCGGACGTTACTTAATCTCGACTCGCAGCTCTCCATTTCCAGCCGGCACGGCGCGGACGGCTGCCAGCGTGGCGATAACCGCGTCAGCACCGGCCAGTTGCTCGCGCGGATACGTGGTCGTCAGTGCAATCGCCTTCATCCCCGCAGCGTGTGCCGCTTCAATGCCAGCGGGCGTATCTTCAAACACCAGGCATTGCTCGGGCTCGAATCCCAGACCTGCCGCACCCTTGAGATAGGGTTCGGGATGGGGCTTTCCGCGCATGACATCATCGGCGGTCACCAGCACATGCGGCAGCGGCACGCGGCAGTGATGGAGCCGCGAAGTGGCCAGGTAACGCGTGCCCGACGTGACCACCGCCCACCGTTCCAGCGGCAGGCTGGCGATCAGGGCGAGAGCACCGGGAATCACGCTGACTCCGTCCAGGTCCGCGGCCTCACGTTCTTCAATCTTGACCACCTCCGCCGCCGCATCCAGATGGGGTGCAAACCGGCTCACCACCTCCTCCGTGCGCAGTCCGTGGGCCAGGTGGGAAAGATCATCAGGGTCGAGCCCATTTTCGCGGGCCCACAGCCGCCATTGCCGGTCCACCACGCGCGTGGAATTGGCCAGTACACCGTCCAGATCAAAGAGGATGGCGGCACAATCGAAGTATCGAATGCTCACGAGAGATCCTGAGACTGCTTTTACGAAGGCAATTGCGGCTGCGTCTCCGGCGCGGGCAACTCCGCAACCGAAATACGCGCGCGCATTTCCAAGTGCTTGGCACGAAAATAGCGGCGCGCCCGCTCTCCCCACGCCTTGATGAAATAGTAGTTCAGTGCAGCGCCGAGAATGGAACTGGCCAGCGGAACTAACCGCCCCACCCATTTTTCCACCACTTCCCCGCTGGCCTTGGTGGCAATGCGTTGAATCACTTTGGGAACAAACTTGTTGACCACTTTTTTTTCGATCAGCTCGCGGCTGATGTCGACCCCGGCAGCGCTGGCAGCGGCAATCCAGAGTTCGGCGATTTCACGGTCGGTATTGAGCTCGAAACCGTAGAGCAGGCTGAGTTTCTGAATCGTGCGCAGGGTAATGGCGGCCAGCAGCCCCATGTCCGGCACCAGCGTGATGATCCCGCCCAGGCCAAAGCCGGCGCCCTGCATCGCCGCCAGCCGCATGCCGCTGGAAATTGTTTCGGAAGCAATCCGGTCGAGCTGGCGCAGGTCAAGCGCAAACACGCCGTGGTAGTTGGTGATGGGCAAACCGTGCGCGCCGCGCAGTTGCACCAGGAAGCGCGCGGGATCAACCTTCACATGGTCATACGCGCGCAGGAACGCCTTGCGAACAACGTTCTCGACTTTGCGTGTGAGCCAGTTTCTGGGGTCGACCGAATTCATGATGCGCTCTTGCCTAACCTATCAGATGCACGCACGATGGCGGCTGATTTCAGCGCCACCGATTCGGGCCATGCACCTGTGCTAGCATCGAAGTTTGCGCATGCCTTCTGGCAAACTCCATATCGTTCCCCTCGGTGGCCTCGGCGAATTTGGCATGAACTGCATGGCGCTGCGCTGGGAGGACGACATCATCGTGGTGGATGCCGGCCTCATGTTTCCCGAGGCAGAGCTGTTGGGGGTCGACATTGTCGTTCCCGACATCTCCTACCTCGTGGAGAACCGCCAACGGGTCAAGGCCATCCTGCTCACCCACGGGCACGAAGACCACATCGGCGCTTTGCCCTGGATGCTGGCCGAACTCAACGTGCCGGTGTACGGCACCGAGTTTACGTTGGCTTATGTCGAAGAAAAGCTGGAAGAGCACGAATTGCTCAACCAGGCTGATCTGCGGGAATTGAAGGCGGGCGAGCGCGTCAAGATCGGCATCTTCACCATTGACCCCATTCGGGTCACGCACAGCCTGGTGGATTGCGTGGCGCTGGCCATCCACACCCCGCTGGGCGTGGTCATCCACACCGGCGACTTCAAAGTGGACCCGACTCCGACCGATAACCGGCTCTTCGACCTGCACGCCTTCGCGCAATACGGCAAGGAAGGCGTGCTGCTGCTCATGCAGGATTCCACCAACATCGAGCGGCGCGGGTATACGCCCAGCGAGCGGGCGGTGCGGCGGAAGTTTGACGAGATTTTTGCCACCGCGCCACGCGGCCTGTTTATTTCGTGCTTCTCGTCCTCCATCCACCGCATCAAGCTGACGGCGGAGATGTGCTGGGAATACGGTCGCAAGATTGCCTTCGTCGGCCGCTCCATGACCACCTCGGCGGAAATCGCCGAAGACCTCGGGTATGTGGATTTGCCCGACGGCCTGGTCATCCATCCCGGCGAGATTAAGAGCTTCGCCGCCGACCAGGTGTGCGTGATGATCAGTGGAACTCAAGGCGAACCCATGTCCGCCCTCTCGCGTGCCGCCGTGGACAACCACAAGCACGCCAAGATCGAGAAAGACGACACCGTCGTGCTCTCCTCGCGCATCATTCCCGGCAATGAGAAAGCCATCTATCGCATGATCGACCATCTCTTCCGCCGCGATGCGCACGTCATCTACGAAGACGGCTCTTCGCCGCCGGTGCACGTCAGCGGACACGCCAGCCAGGAAGAGTTGAAGCTCATCATTAACCTGGTGAAGCCGCGGTATTTCATTCCCATTCACGGCGAGTATCGCCAGCTCAAACTGCATGCGGAGATGGCTGCTTCGATGCCCGGATCCGTGGGCAAGGTATTGACCATGGAGAGCGGTGATGTGCTCGAATTCGATGAACTAGGCGCGCGCAAGGTGGGGCGAGTCAACGTGGGCCGCGTCTGCATTGATTCCGGCTCGCGGAGCGACGTGGTCGAAGACCTGGTGATCAAGGACCGGCGTCATCTCAGTGAAGACGGTTTTGTTCTGCCCATCATCGCCATCAACAAGCACACCGGACGGGTGGAAAGCTCCCCAGAGATTGTGACTCGCGGATTCAACCCGGGCGACAACGGCCTGATTGAGCGCGCCCGGGAGATCGTGATGGAGACGCTGGAGCAGTCGAGCGCTGAAGAGAAAGCGGACTACGGCGTAATCAAGGAGAAGATCCGCACCGACCTGAAGCGCTACATCTCAAAGCAGACGCAACGACGGCCCCTGATTATGCCGGTGATTCTGGAAATCTAAGGCTCCCACGCAATTTGTCATCCGGAACGCGTTTGTCACTCTGCGCGCAGCCAAGCATCTCGATTCCCGGCAGTGCTGATGGCAACAGGGATGATCCTTCGCTGCGCTTAGGATGGCAGCCTCAGGGGACCGCACTTGCGCGGTAACCGCAGCTTCGCTGAAGATGTAAGGACCCACGGACCATGGTCACACTCACTGACATTCAGCACGCTGCCGAACGCCTTCGCGGCATTGCTGTACACACGCCGCTGCTTCCCTTTCCGGGCGCCGACTTGTATCTCAAACCCGAGAACCTGCAACCCATCGGCGCCTTCAAGCTGCGCGGTGCCTATAACAAGATTGCTTCGCTGACGGACGAGCAGCGCCGGCGCGGAGTCATTGCCTATTCCAGCGGCAATCACGCCCAGGGCGTGGCCTACGCAGCGCGGGCATTGGGCGTAAAGGCGATCATCGTGATGCCGTCGAACGCGCCCGAAATCAAGCGCCGCGGCACAGCGGCGCTGGGTGCGGAAATCGTGACCGTGGGAACGGGCAGTATGGAACGCCAGCAGAGAGCGGAAGCGCTAGCGGCTGAACATGGCTACGCCATCGTGCCGCCCTACAATGACGAGGCGATCATCGCCGGCCAGGGCACCATGGGATTGGAAATTCTGGAAGACATGCCGGACGTGGAAACGGTAATCGTGCCGGTGGGTGGTGGCGGCATGATCAGCGGGGTGGCGGCGGCGCTGAAACTCGCGGCCCAGAAGCCGATCAAAGCCATCGGCGCGGAACCGGCACTTGCGGCCGACGCGCAGACCAGCCTTCGCACTGGCAAACTCACGCAGCTTTCCGCCGAAGACGTGACGCGAACCATTGCCGACGGGCTGCGCACCCAAAGTTTGGGAGAGATCACCTTCGCTCACATCCGGCGCTTTGTGGACGACATTGTGACCGTGAGCGAAGACGAGATTCGCGAAGCCCTGCTGCGGCTTTATACCGAGGCGAAAATCACCGCCGAACCCAGCGGCGCCGTGGCGGTGGCGGCGTTTCTTTTTCATCGCAAAGAACTGCCCGCGACCCGGCGCAACGTGGCCGTGATCAGTGGAGGCAATATTGATCCGCAACAATTGGAGGAACTGCGCTCGCATGCGAAGAAATAGTCTGCTGCTTGGCCTTCTCATCGCGTGCTCGGTGGCGGCGTTGGCTGCCGAATACCAGCGTGGAGCACTGGTTCGCGAGGCCACGATTTATTTGTCTCCCGACGTAAAGTCCGCCAAGATTGGCGAAATCCTGCGCGGCCAGGAAGTCATCATTCTCGATGCCGGGCGCGGCTGGCTGCATGCTTCCGCCGAACTGGGCGAAGAAAAGACCGTTACCGGCTGGGTGCTGGACAAGGGTGCGGTTCGCAAAGACACGCCCAACGGTGACCAGATTCTTTATGGCGAAGCGGTCGACTCCGAAGACCAGGCCAGCCGCCGGCGCGGGCGCAAGGGCGCCGATAAGGATGCGATGCGCCTCTACTACCGCGTCTACGAATACTTTCCCGACGCCCCGCTGGCGGGCGCAGCCCTGTATCGCGCTGCGGACATCCGCTGGCAGGTCGACCGCGAAGATGTGTTCTCGCGCCCGTCCGGAAAGGAACGCGATTCCGGCTTGCGCGGTCAGATCGACGACAGTTGGATGAAGCTGGTAATGAAGAAATACCCCACCAGCAAGTGGGCTGACCTGGCGGCGTTTCATTTGCTGGATAACAAGGTTTGCGGCGACTGGCAGGGATCGTCGAAATGCCCGGACAAAGAAGCCGACCTCTACGAGAAATACGCAACTGAGCGCCCACAGTCCCCGGTTGCGCCCGAGGCGATTTACAACGCCGCCTGGCGACGCGCCGCCATGGTCGACATGCTGAAGACCGAGGAGCAGCCCGGCAAAGCTGTCGAGGCGCGCAAACGCTCAATGGACTTGTGCCAGCGGCTGCTGCAGGCCTATCCGCAATCGGATTTCGCACCTCGCGCGCAACGCCTTTTCTTTCTCTTGCAACAGGAAATTCCGGTCTACGGGAATGTGCAGGACTAGGACATTTCAGGCTTAGCACAAACCGCTAACCTTCTGGTAGATTTCGCGTCTATTCGCGGGTGACTATGAAAAAACTGCTTGCCTCCGCCTTCGTCTTTTTTTGTCTACCCGCCGTAGCCCAACCCCCACGCCACTTTGACGGCCACTCCTGGCGCAGTCAGGTCGAGGTGCTGGCGGCTGACAACATGGAGGGTCGCGAGACCGGCAGCGCCGGCCTGCGTCGCGCTCAAGAATATGTGATCGAGCAGGCCAAGAAGAATGGCCTCCAACCCGCTGGCAGCAATGGCTTTTATCAGGCGGTGAAATTCGTCTCTCGCGAGCTGGTGGAAAAAGATACGAGCGTCGCGCTGGTCCGCGACGGCAAAGAGGAGCCGCTGGCCATCGGTGATGATCTTGTTGTGAGCACGCGGGTGGCGTTGGCGGGAGAGGTAAAGGCACCGCTGGTATTTGCCGGCTACGGCATGCGCGTACCGGAGAAGAACTATGACGACTTTTCCGGCCTCGACGTGCGCGGCAAGATCATTGTCGTGCTCAACGGATTCCCCGACGAAATTCCGGGGCCGCTGGCCTCGCACTACCAATCGGTATCGGAACGCTGGAAACTGCTGCGGTCGTTGGGCGTGATCGGGATGGTGAGCGTGCCCAACCCCGCGTTCATGGACATTCCGTGGCCGCGCATTGCCGCCAATCGTCACGTGCCGAGCATGTCGCTGGTCGGCGAAGAGTTCAACGACGCGGCAGGCGCACAGTTTGGCGCCTACTTCAATCCGGCACGCGCGGACTTGCTGCTGGCCGGTTCCGGCCACACGTTTGCCGAACTCGCCGCGCTGGGCAAAGATCGCAAAGCTCTCCCCCACTTTCCCTTGAGCGTGTCGCTACACAGCCGTGGGCACGTCGTAGAACAACCGGTGGACTCCGCGAACCTGGTTGCACTCCTGCCCGGAACGGATCCGGTGCTGAAGGATGAGTACGTGGTCCTCACCGCTCACCTCGACCATCTCGGCTTCGGCGCGCCCGTCAACGGCGACAAGCTCTACAACGGCGCTATGGACAACGGCTCGGGCAGCGCGCTGCTGCTCGACCTGGCCGCTTCGCTGAAGCGTTCTCCCGAAAAGCTGCGCCGCTCGGTGCTTTTCATTTGGGTGTGCGGCGAAGAGAAAGGCTTGCTCGGTTCCCGCTATTTTGCCGCTCATCCCACCGTGCCGGCAGAAAAGATCATCGCCGACCTCAACACGGACATGTTCATGCCCATCGTCCCGCTCACAGTCCTGCGCGTGCAGGGTCTGGATGAATCCGATCTGGGCGACCGGGCACGGGCAGCGGCCACGGCCTACGGGGTACGAGTGCAGTCCGATCCCGAACCGCAACAGAACCACTTCATCCGCAGCGACCAGTACAACTTCATTCGCCGCGGCATTCCGGCGGTGGCCATGACCGTCGGCTTCGATCCCGGTTCACCCGAACAGGTGAAGTTCAAGGCGTGGATCACAGAGCACTACCACGCGCCCTCGGATGATCTGAGCCAGCCGGTGGATCTGGCTTCCGCCGCGCTCTATGAGGACATTTTCCGGTCCATGGTCGTCGCGGTCGCCAACGCGGACCATCGTCCGGAGTGGAAGCCGGAGAGCTTCTTTCGAAGGTACGCGCGGAACTAGCAGCGCGAGGTAGCGGGTGGCGCGGGCGTCCTCGCCCGCGTGCTCTTGAGCACGGCCGCGGACGGGCGTGTTCTGCTCTCCTTTGGAAGGCTGTCGCCAGACTCTACATCTCCTCCCGCCGCCCTTTTTGCGATACTGATGCCCGACGCCCGGAGGCTGCTTGAACGACTACCTGCTCTCAGTGTTGCTTGGCATCATCGAAGGCTTAACTGAATTCCTCCCTGTAAGTTCCACGGCTCACCTGCGGATTGCGGAGCAACTGCTGCACCTCAGCCTGTCGGACGGTTTTTGGAAGATGTACTCGATCGTCATCCAGTTGGGCGCGATTCTGTGCCTGCCTGTCTATTTCCGCGCCCGGATCACAAAATTTCTTTCTGACTTCCCGCGCGGAGAACGTGGTGATCGCAATGCGCTTACCCATCCCCTCGGGCTGACCATGATCGCCTTCGTCTGCACCGCGGCGCCGGCGTTTCTGCTGATCAAAGTGATCGGCAAGCATCTGGAAAATCTGTCCATCATCGGCTGGGCGCTGCTCCTCGGCGGCATCGTCATGTGGATCGTGGACAAGATCTACGGCGGCCCGGAAGGCGCGCTGAACCCGCGCGTCCATACCACCCGCATGGACGAAATGTCGCTCGGCCAAGCCATCTGGATCGGCCTATGCCAAATCCTCTCGGCGGTGTTTCCGGGAACCTCGCGCTCCATGGCGACCATCGCCGCGGGGCAGTTGGCGGGCATGTCCCGCGCTTCCGCCCTTGAATTTTCATTCTTCGTTTCCATTCCCACCATGGCGGTGGCCACGCTCTACACCCTGCTCAAATCGGTGGCGGGCAAAAGCGAGAACCCCATCGGCGTGGCGCAGATCACCACGCAGCAATGGGGAGTGCTGGCCATCGGCTTTGTGGTTTCGTTTGTCGTGGCCTACGGTTCGGTGGCGTGGTTTATGGCGTGGGTCCGCCGACGCGGCTTCGTCCCGTTTGCGATCTACCGGATTGCCCTGGGTATCCTGGTGCTGGCGTTGGCGGGCAGGCTCGCTGGGTAAGACCCAGCCCGAACCTAACTCGACACCGCCCCCACATCTGGCAGCCGCCCCACCCATCCCCTTCTTTGGCATAATCGAGAGGCTCTGGCATGGGTGTCTCTCCCGGCGGAACGCTTGCGCCGGTGCGCGAACCACGCCTTCATGAAGCTTTTCAGCAGAATTTTCACTCCGGGCAACAACCGCCGCCTCAATGAACTAGTGGGGTTTCTCCTGCTGGTGTCGGCGTTCCTCCTCCTCCTCGCCCTTATTTCGTATTCTCCGCTCGATCCTTCGCTCAACAGCGCGTCGAGCCTGACCATTTCCCGCGCCGCCCGCAACTGGATTGGTGTCGTGGGCGCTCTCGGTGCTGACCTGGTGCTGCAGTGCTTTGGTTTGAGTGCGTTCCTGCTGCCGGTATTTCCGGCGATGCTGGGGCTGCGCTGGTTCCATTCGCGCCGGGTGCAAGCAGCAGTGGCCAAGACGCTGGGTTGCGTCTGGCTCATGATGTTTGTCCCGGCCTTGCTGGGGCTGCTGCCCGGCCATCTGCGGTGGTTGCACGTGGTCCCCATTGAAGGTCTGGAGGGACGGATCCTCGGCGATTTCCTCATTCACTACCTCAACCTGGCCGGCGCGTGGATTGTCTGCAGCGCGATTGTGGCGGTGGCGCTCTATCTGACCACGGCGTTCTCGTTCGCTTCCATGCAGGTATGGGCGCCCACGCGCTTTGCCTTCGTTTCCGCGCTCTGGCAACGCTGGCAGGATTGGCAGGAAGCACGCGCGCGGCGCCAGTCCCAGGAAGAGCTGGAAAAACGGCGGGCCCAGAAGCCAACGGTGGCGACACCGATGCGACCGGCGGCCAGCCAGCCGGCTGCAGCGGCCGTTGTTCCCGAACCATCTCCCGTGCGCACCGGCATCGAACGCATGTTGGAAGAGGAAAACCAAGCGCCGCTTACAGCAGAAACTTCATCCGACGCGCCGGCGGTGGCAGCGCGTGCAGACGGCAACGTCAAAACCAAGACGACGATGCCGCGCGTGGCTGGCGGCTACAAACTGCCGCCCAGCAGCCTGCTCCACCGTTCCGACGAGCAGCACGCCATTGACGAGGACGAACTCAAGCATCTAGCGGTGGTGATTACGGAAAAGTTCGCCGAGTTCGATGTGCATGGCCAGGTCACGCAGATCAACCCGGGCCCGGTGGTAACGACGTTCGAGTTCAAGCCAGATGCCGGCGTCAAGTACAGCCGCATTATCAATCTGGTCGATGACCTCTGCCTGGCACTGCGCGCAGAAAGCATTCTGATCGAGCGCATGGCCGGCAAGTCCACCGTCGGCATTCAGGTACCGAATCGCGAGCGAGAACTTATCTGGTTGCGTGAAGGCATTGAGTCAGCCGACTTCATCGGCCATCGCTCCAAGCTGACGCTCGACATGGGCAAGGATTTGAACGGCCGCGGGGTGGTGGCCGATCTCGCCGCCATGCCCCACTTGTTGATCGCCGGCTCTACCGGCACCGGCAAGAGCGTGGCCATCAACGCCATGATCATGTCCATCCTGTACAAGGCGACGCCCGACCAGGTGCGCCTGATTCTGGTGGATCCAAAGCGGCTGGAACTCGGTGTCTACGAAAATGTTCCCCACCTGTACACGCCCATTATCACCGAGCCCAAACTGGCGGCGAACGCGTTGCGGAATGCGGTGCGCGAGATGGAACGGCGCTTGAAGACGCTGGCCCAGAAGGGCGTCCGCAACATTGACCAGTACAACAAGCTGTTCGACGATAGCGCGACGCCCAACCTGTTTGGCAGCTCTGATGACGAGCAGCCGTTGCCCTACATCGTGATCATTATTGACGAACTGGCCGACCTGATGATGCTCGACCAGAGCAACGTGGAGGAATCCATCACGCGCCTGGCGCAGATGGCGCGCGCGGTTGGAATCCACCTCGTGCTGGCCACGCAGCGGCCTTCGGTCGATGTGATCACCGGCCTCATCAAAGCAAACTTCCCTGCCCGCATGTCCTTCCGTGTCGCCACCAAAGTGGATTCGCGCACCATTCTGGATGCCAATGGCGCAGAATCGCTTCTGGGGCGCGGCGACCTGCTCTATCTACCGTCTGGTTCCGCCCGCGTCCATCGCTTGCACGCTCCGTACGTCACGGAAAAGGAAATTGCCGCAGTGGTCGAGTTCTGGCGGCAGCAGGGTACGGCGGAGTATCAAGAGCACTTCCTGCAAGCGCCCAAGGAAGAGCGCGAGGCAATCGGGCCCGGGGCTGAAGGCGCCGGTGGAGAAGCACCCGAGGGCGGGCATGATCCGCTCTATGAAGATGCGGTGCGCCTGGTGCTGGACTTCGGTAAGGCTTCCACGTCGCTCTTGCAGCGACGGCTGCGCATTGGTTATGGGCGCGCCGCGCACCTGATCGACCTGATGGAACAGGACGGTATCGTTGGCGCCGCCGACGGCCCCAAGCCGCGTGAGGTGTTGAAGCGTCCCGATTGGATCCGCGAAGTCGAGGAGTCCATGCGCTGAGCACCGCGAGAGCCTGCCCAGGCGGGCCGGTTCGCGTTACAATAGTCAAGGAAACCCACGGAAGGTGAGTATGTTGCATCGGGTGTTGGCGGCGTGTTCCCTGCTTCTGATCACGGTAACTCTATCGGCGCAGTTGGCGGACCCGGCTGCAGCAGTGCCTGCCTACAATGCGGCACCCCCGCCAAAGGGGACAACGCTTCCGCCGGTTCTGCCCAAGGAACAGCTTTGGGGTGAAAACTCGAGCTTTCCTTATCAGACCCACGCGTACGAACTGGCGGCGAAGATTCCCGCCGTGCTCCACCAACAGCCGTGCTACTGCTATTGCGACCGCATGGGCCACAACAGTCTGCATAGTTGCTTTGAGACCACGCACGGGGCGCAATGTTCCATCTGCCTGAAAGAGGCGTACTACGCCTACGGTGAACATCAGCACGGCAAGACGGCAACCCAGATTCGCAAGGGGATCATGGCCGGAGAATGGAAGAAAATCAACCTGCAAGGGTCATCCAACCTGAACTAAGGACGAAGCGAAAGCCGCGACTCCTGTTTGGCGGATTTCCACAGGGCATTGTTTTTGTACTGACCGGCGGTCTCCAAAGTGGGCCACTGCGATTCCATTAAAAGTGCGAGAAGAAGTTGAATTGTTAGCCACTAAGTAATTCATAAGAAAGCTGGTTCTACTCAAAATGGCAAAAACTGCGAAGATGCCTGTACCGGCTGCAGGCAAGCTGGCGATCAGCGACGACCCGAAATTTGCACAGGCTGTGCAAAACTACGAGACCGGACTCCGGGCCATGCAAGAGCATAAATTTGACCGCGCATCCACCTTGTTTCAGAAGGTCCTGGACAGCCCCTGCCGCGAGTTGGCGGACCGCGCCCGCGTCCACCTGAGCGCTTGCAGCCGCCAGGGCGAACGTGCCGCCCTGCAATTCAAGTCTCCCGAAGAGCACTACGACTACGCCATCTCGCTGGTCAACCAGGGCGACTACGCCGGCGCCAAAGAACATCTGGAGAAGCTGCTGAAGCAGTCCCCAAAAACCGACTATGTGCTCTACGGGCTGGCCGCCCTGCAGTGCCTCACCGGGCACGTCGAGGACTCGCTGCGTCAACTGGATGAAGCCATTCAAGCGAATCCCAGCGTCCGCTTCCAGGCGCGCAACGATTCCGATTTCCAGAACCTGAGCGAAGACCCGCGCTTCACCGAACTGCTGTATCCGGATCCCGATGGGGACACACCCGAAGAGGCCGGGCTGTAGTCAGCGCGCAGGCAAAGGAGCGGGGCATTCCAGTGACGGTTGGAGCAGGCCGAGGCGGACTCCGGGTGGTTGCGATTGGAGGCGGTACCGGCCTTTCCACGCTGCTCAAGGGCTTGAAGCGCTATACCTCGCCGGCGGCGGACAGCGGAGCGGCTGTCATTGCCGAGCTTTCCGGCATTGTGACCGTCAGCGACGACGGCGGCTCCAGCGGACGGCTGCGCCAGGAGCTGAACATGCTCCCGCCCGGCGACATCCGCAACTGCATTGTCGCCCTTTCTGAAGATGAAACGCTGCTGGCGCGACTGTTTCAACATCGCTTCCAGAAAGGGTCTGGGCTCGAAGGCCATAGCCTCGGCAACCTGTTCCTCGCCGCCCTGACTGGCATCACCGGAGACTTTGCGGAAGCGGTGCGCCTCTCCAGCGAAGTGCTGCTCACGCGCGGACGCATTTTCCCCGCGACTACCTCCAACATCGAACTCGAAGCCATCATGGCGGACGGCACGCGCGTCCGCGGAGAGACCAAGATTACCGCCTCCAGCGGGCGCATCGTCGAACTCACGCTGGTGCCGCCGGACGTGCAGCCGATGCCGCAGACGTTGGAAGCCATCGCGCGCGCCGATCTGATCACGATCGGCCCGGGGTCGCTCTTCACCAGCTTGATCCCCAACCTGCTCGTAGAAGGCATTCCGGAAGCGATTGCAGCGGCGCCGGCGGTCAAAGTCTACGTTTGCAACCTGATGACGCAAGCCAACGAAAGCCTGGGCTTGACTGCGGCGGACCACATCCGGGCGCTGCACCAGCACGCCCAACGTCACCTCTTTGATTTTGCCCTGATCAACCAGCAACCGGTATCGGCGGAACTGCGAGCGAAATACGCGTTGGAGGGAGCCGCGCAAATCGTGGCCGATTTCGCCGCGGTGGAAAGCCTGCGCGTCTGCCCCATCGTGGGCGACTACCTGGACGAAGCGGGCGTGGCTCGCCACGCCACTGACCGTGTGGCCCGCGACCTGCTCGCCCTGGTAACGCGGGTGCAGCAGGATGGCCGCTCCGCCGGTGCCCGCGCACCCAAAGCTTCACCCGCATCCTGAACGGCTCGCGGTATATTGGCTGCAATGAAGAAACCTGCCAGGTCAAACGCACCGCGAATTGCTGTGGCCATTTTGGCCGCCGGCAAAGGTACGCGGCTGAAATCACGCCATCCCAAAGTGCTGCATGAGGCCGGCAGCCTGCCGCTGCTGCAGCACGCCATCAATGCCGCCCGCCAACTCGTACCGGCGGCAGACATTTTTGCCATCGTCGGATATGAAGCCGAACGGGTGCAGCAGGCGGTGGCGGCCAGCGGCATTGGCTTTGTTCTGCAACGGGAGCAGCGGGGAACGGGGCACGCCCTGATGGTGGCGCGGGCGGCGCTCGCCGCTTATGACCACGTGCTCGTACTCTCGGGCGATGCGCCCTTGATTCGCCCGGAAACTCTGGCTCGCCTCCGCGATCAACATCTGGAAAAACGCGCGGCGATGACGCTCCTGAGCGCCGTGCCAGAGGATCCCACGGGCTACGGGCGGGTGTTGCGCCGCAAGAAGGGCGCACGGGTGACCGACGAGGTCGTAGCGATTGTCGAAGAAAAATCGCTCACCCCGGCGCAGCGAAAAGCGAATCTGCGCGAGATCAACGCCGGGTTTTACGCCTTTGCCGTGAAACCCCTGTTCGCCCACATTGACCGATTGACGACGGACAATCCGCATCACGAACTCTATCTAACCGACGTGGCCGCGCTCCTGGGTAAAGCACGGGAACGGGTCATAGTACTGGCGACTGAGGATGCCACGGAGGTTTTGGGCATCAACACGCGCGCGGAATTGGCGCGGCTGGATGCGCGGCTGCGCGATCGGGCTTGCGCCGCGCTGATGGCGGCCGGCGTCACCATCTTCCGGCCTGAGACCTGCGTCATTGACGCCGGTGTCACCGTGGCGGCAGACACCGTGATTGAACCTTTTGTACAACTCCTGGGCACAACCCAAATCGGCGCCGATTGCCGCATTCGATCCTATTCAGTGGTGCGCAACTGCGAGATCGGCGACGGCGTGACTCTACTGCCCGGATGCGTGATGACCGATTCCCGCATCGCCAACGGAGCCATTCTGGGACCCTATTGCCATCTGCGCCAAGGCAGCGATATTGGCGAAGGCGCGCGTATTGGAAACTTTGTGGAGACGAAGAAGACCCGCGTCGGCAAGGGATCGAAGGCCAACCATCTCACCTATCTGGGCGACGCGGAAATTGGGGAGCGCGTGAATGTAGGCGCGGGCACCATCACCTGCAACTACAACGGCGTCGGCAAATACCGCACCGTGATCGAAGACGGCGCCTTCATCGGCAGCAATGCCGCGCTAGTGGCTCCGGTGCGGATTGGCCGCGGAGCCTATGTGGCCGCAGCCTCCTGCATCACCGAAGATGTGCCCGCGGATGCATTGGCCCTGGGCCGCGCCCGGCAGACGATCAAGGAAGGCTGGGCCAAAGCCAAGCGCGAAGCGGCGGGCAAGAAGGACCACTAAAGTGGTGAAGCCAGCACCGAAAATCGCGCTGTCATCCTGAGCGAAGGGAAGGACCTATGTAACTTGCCGGCGAGCGCAGAGATCCTTCACTTCGTTCAGGATGACAGAGCTGTGGAACTGACAATGCTGCGGGAATGACCGCTACCGCGAGACCGCCGCAAACAGATCGGATTGCAGCAGCGACTGAAACTTCTTCTCGTCGCTCTTGAAATGCATCCGCAGGTTGGAACTCTGCGAATCCACGGTGACCCCTTCGAGCGCCATCTTCTCCACCGGGGTGGCATTCAAGCGGCGGTAGAGCATCCCTGCCTGCAAGAGCGAAGAAAGCGTAGTCGCGGTCATGGCGTCTGATGTAATCACATCCATATCGAAATTCACGCCACTGGCAAAATTCATGGTGTAGCGCGAGCCGAGCAGGCGCTTCTTGACGGTTTCATAGTCCGCCAGTTTGGAGGCATCGCCGAGCGCCGCGCGCAGCATGTTCTGCGTGCCGCCCTGGTCGAGCACACTCCACACCGAGCCGGAATCCACCGAAGAAATCAGGTCGGCAACCTGTGGATTCGAATCGAGAGTTTGAGCATAACCATCGCGCGCATCGAGGGCTGGGCGAATGGCGCCGCTGTCGCCGAAGAGCAGGGTGAAGTCATCCAGGAACGACATCTGCATCCCGCCCATGGGATAGAGTGCGGCATTGCGATACTGCGCCGGCTTGATTTTCTGCGTCGTCATCTTCTTTAGGACGGCCTTGGTCGGAAACTGGCCCTGCGCAATACCGACCAGCCGCAGGCCTTGTTTGGGCACGCGGAACGCGACAAAAGTCAGCTGCTCCAGGTCGCGGTCGGGATCAATGCCGATGCCGCGCAGCGCGGTTTCAAACTGCTTCAGGTTCTCGGGCAGGACGCGCGAACGCAGCGCCATGGCGGTCTCCGAGTTGCGAAGCGCGCGGTAATCCACGGAAATAATCTGTTGCACATCGCCCGGAATCACCGAGCGGGCAGAAGTACCGAGCGGCATGGCCCATACCGAGCCCACCAGGATCATGGCCAGAACGCACATGCTGAAACTGCGCATAAACACCTCTCCTCGTCAGCTACTTGGATGCACTTTCGCTGCAGGATCGTTGTGCCTATTCTAACTCGCCCTAGACCCGGCAGGAGCGAGCACGGAGGTACACAGGAAGGGTCGTCCTCTCGGCAAGTAAGGGGCAGGAACTGGCTGTTCTTCTATTGCAGCGCGGTCACGCGTTGCCGCACCTGCGCGGCAAATGCCTCGTCCTTGAGCGATTCCAGATTGATCTCCACATTCGCCAGAGCGCCTTCCATGCCAGCCCGGGCCAGCGCCATCCCGGTGACGAGGTCGGACTTCATGTTCGGATTGGTAATGGGCTTGAGCGACTCAACAATCTTCGCCACTTCTTTCACGCGCTCCGCCACGCCGAGCGGCACCAGTGTGGCCTGCTGCAACGCCCCGCTGATGGCGGCTTCTCCCGCTGTCGCATTTTCTCTGGCCAGCTTGTAGGCCTTGACCACGGCGTTATACGCCTCGGAATCCGCATCGATTGCGGCCTTCAATTCTTCGCGCAGGCGCGCGAGTTTGCGGATGGCTTCGCTGAGTTGGCTCTCGTATCGCGCATAGGCCTTCTTGCCGCGCGACATGCCGGCCACCATCTGCGCCAGTCCCGCCGCCATGGCTCCAGCGGCCGCCGAAGCGCTGCCGCCGCCGGGAGTGGCCGTTGGCGCGGCCAACTGCTCCACAAACGGTTCGACTCCGGCCCGCAGGCCGCCCACCGCCACCTTGCCGCCCATCACTGCGGCCAGCCGGTTTTCCAGAATCAGCGACGAATTGAAATTCTCCACTTGCAGAAACCACTCGGCGGCATCTTCCAGCGCCTTCTTCGGAATGAGGCCGACGATCTCACTGGAGATCGGCGTCACCCCATACCGAGCCGCCTCGCGCTTGACGAACTCGAACACGCGATGCACCGGCGTCTGCTCGAAGTCGGTCAAGTTCATGGAAACCTGCGCCAGGCCACGCACCGAAAAGCCCGCACCTTTCACGTAGCGGAAGCCGCCGGAGGACTGCCGCACCGCTTTGGCAATCTTTTTGGCGATGTCGACATCGGCGGTATTCAGAAACACGTTGTAGGCGACAAGAAATTTGCGCGCGCCGACCACGGTGGCGCCGGCAGTAGGATGCAAGGCTGCCCCGCCAAAATCCGGACGCCGCGCCGGGTTGGTCTTCACTTCCTCGCGCAGGCCTTCGAATTGCCCACGACGAATGTTTTCCAGGTTTTGCCGCTCTGGCGTTGCCGCCGCCGCTTCGTAGAGATACACCGGCACCTGAAAGCGTTTCCAGATTTCCGCGCCCACGTGCTTGGCCATGGCCACGCAATCTTCGAGCGTCACACCTTCAATGGGGATGAACGGCACCACATCCGCCGCGCCCATCCGCGGGTGTGCGCCTTGGTGTTTGGTCAGGTCAAGGACTTCGGCAGCCTTGCCCACACCGCGGATGGCGGCTTCCTGAATGGCTTCGCGTTCCCCGACCAGGGTCACCACACAGCGGTTGTGGTCCGCGTCCATCTCGCGGTCGAGCAGGTAGACGCCGTCCACTTTCATGGCGGCGAGGATGGCATCAATTTTGGCCGGATCGCGGCCTTCAGAGAAATTCGGGACACATTCAACCAGCGTAGACATAACCGAGAAGCATAGACCGGCGAGAAGAGATGAGGCAAATTGCCTGCGCTATTTGCTCGTCCTTCTGCGCTAAGCGCGGAATGAGTCCCGACACAGAAAGCAAAATCACCGGCGGCGCGAGAATCGCCCGATACCCAGCCGTACCTGCACCGTGTTGATCCCAGGGTTGGGCTTTTCCAGCCCGGCATTCGAGATGTGCATGTAGCGCAGTTCCAGACTCCAGTTCCAGCTGTCGCGGAGAATATGCGCACCCGTCGCGGCGCCAGAGGTGAAGTTGATACTGGAAGTGCCCGACGGCACCTGGTGATTGGTAAAGAGGGTGCCGCCGCTGAGTTCGAGATAGGGGGCCACGCGCCCCGTGGTGGCGAAATTCCATTTCAAGTTCAAGGGATTGATACCGGCGCCGAACGCCGTGTTTCGCGGCTGGAAGACGACGAAGGCGGGCACCGCATCCACGGCGTACTCAAAGCGGCCTTTGAGGAATCCGGGGCCGTGCGGTTCGGTCAGCACCCAACCGTAGCGAACGCCGAGGTTCCAGACTCCGGTGTTGCGCGTGCCGCCGCTGACCGAGTGGCCGCCGCCGCTCCACAGTTGAAGTTCGAGGCCGCCCGCTTGCGGACCGTCATTTGGCTCGGCGTGGCTCTGCGCCCAGGCCGAACCGCCCACGAAACAACCCGCCAGAAGGGACGCAAGCAATAAAGTTTTCATTGGGTTTCTTGACTCTCGTTTACTTAACCTGCCACGTGCTCAGATTCGCGGTCGCCAGCTTGGCCTTACCATCTTCTTCGGTCATAGTCTCGATCTTATTGCGCGCTTTCATCATGCCCATGCGGACATGCTGCTGGACGTAGTAAGTCTTGCCTGCCTCCACTTTCAATTTCAACAAGCTATGGTTCTCTGCCTGGGAACAGAAATAGTGTTCGCCTGGACCTAGAGTGAAAAAGAAGTAATTGTTCGCCCGGTTCACTCCCTTCCAATCGCCGTCAACAGCAAGCTTGGTCTGAATTGCCATCCCCATCATGGCAGGGCGGAGGACGTAAATGAGCGCCTTGTCCGAGGGCTGCTCTGGGGTGGGATGCTTGCTCTTATCGGTGTCCACCGAGTATTTGACCTCTTTGTCCTTAGGGCCGCAGGCTTTCAGCTCCAATTCCTTCGAGTTCTGCTCTTCGGAATCTTCCTTCTTGTCCTCTGCAATGGCAGCGATTGGCAACACAAACGCAAGGACGATTACTGCCGCAAGACACCGCCGAAATAACTCCATAAAGAATCTCCTCTCCAAGTATTTGGTTGACCCGCAACCGTCGAGATTATCACGCCTGTTACAGCAGCTTTATACGCAAAAAGCAAAAGGCCGCCAGAAGGGCGACCTTCGCTGCACATTCTGATTCGTTGCCCTACCCCGCCACTTCCTCCAACAGCTTCTGGTCGATGTCGAAATTGGCGTGGACGTTCTGCACGTCGTCGTGGTCTTCCATCGCTTCCATCAGCCGGATCATGGCAGCGGCTTGCGCGCCTTCCAGCTTGATGTAGGTTTGCGGGACCATGGCCACGCTGGCGGAAACCGGTTCGATCCCGGCTTTCTTCACCGCTTCGAGGACTGCCTCGTACGCCGAAGGCGCGGTAATGACTTCCCAGTTGTCGCCATCGTCTTTCAGGTCATCGGCGCCGGCCTCGAGCACCACGGCCATGAGGTCGTCTTCTTTGGCTGCGGCCTTGGCGACCAGGATGTCACCCTTCTTGTGGAACATATAGGAGACAGCGCCCGCTTCCGCCATGTTGCCGCCGTTCTTGCCAAAGACGTGGCGGATTTCGCTGACGGTGCGATTGCGATTGTCGGTGCTGATGTCGGCCAGAATGGCCACGCCGCCCGGACCATAACCTTCCAGCGTGAATTCCTCGTAGGTCGTGCCCGGCAGTTCCCCGGTGCCGCGCTGAATCGCACGCTTGATATTGTCGGCGGGCATGTTCTCGGCCTTGGCCGCGACAATGGCCGTGCGCAAGCGCGGGTTGCCATCGGCATCGCCGCCGCCCGCTTTGGCCGCCATGGCAATTTCTCTGATCAACCGGGTGAAAATCTTACCGCGCTTGGCATCCAGCGCGCCCTTCTTGTGCTTGATTGTGGCCCATTTGGAATGGCCAGACATGGTGCTACCCCTTTTTGAATCGAAGCTAATATTACGAAAAGGACTTGCCCCGCGAGGAGACAGATTGTCTCAATGAACGACTGGGCGGGGTAAGTATAGCATGCGTTTGGAGTTGGAAGCACGGAGGCGACGCGGGCGCGGTTTGTCCCAGCCATTTGTTCCCGGCCAGCGTACTTAAGCTAAAATCGTGTTCCCATCTCTAGCGGCCAACTTGCCAGGAGTCTGTGTCCATGTTGATTTTTCCGCGCCGTATCTTGCTGGTTGTCTTCGTTTTGGCTGTGCTTTCCCTTCTTACTGCGTGCGGTGGCGGCTATGGCAGCGGAACCATGGGTGGTCCGCCGCCACCGCCTCCGCCAGCCTCGGATAATCCCTTCTGGGCGCAGTGGGGAGCGTCGCCCCAACACGGCGGCAACGTTGTGGTGGCAGGGCAGTCGTTCACCCGGCAGCTGGCCGATATTGTTTATGACCCGTTCGTCGCGCAGGAGCAAGCCGAACAGCGCGGGGACTTGGTAGCGCACTATCCGGCTACGCTGATTGACGGCAGCGATTTCTACATCGAGATGAAGAGTGGCACGTACGTCTCTTGCCCTTCGCCCGGGAGCTGGAGCACGGGCACCGCGTGCGGACCCAACACCTGGGACCGCATGATCTGGAACGTGGCGCGTTTTCAATGGCAGAACAACCAGGCGGTGAAAATCTGGCAGTTTACCTCCGACTGGAAACCGGAACTGAATGGGCTCGGCCTCGGCGGATGGGAACCCGTCTTCCATCCCGCGCTGGCTAATTCTGCCATCTATGTTCCGGGCGCCGGCGGAACCGTCTGGAAGGTGGACAAGACCACCGGAAAATCAATAGCGCACATTGATCCTTTTGCCGGTGCGGCCGTTGATCACAAAAATACATTCGTTTCCAGCCCGCTGACGGTGGACACAAACGGAAACATTTTCTACAACGTGATCGAACTCACGGACCCCACCGTGGCTGATCCATGGCGCGGCGCCGACGTTGTCTCCTCGTGGCTGGTGAAAATCACGCCGCAGGGAACAGCCAGCACCGTGACTTACGCCACTCTCGTTCCCGGCGCTCCTCCCGGCTCATCGAACAATTGTCCAGGAAGATTCAGTGCCGCTGACCCGCTACCCTGGCCGCCATCGCTTGCGGCTGTTCCGGCAACACGGCCCTGCGGCTCGCAACGCCCAGGCGTCAACGTGGCTCCGGCCATCGCAACCGACGGCACCGTCTACACCGTGAGCCGCGCTCATTTTGATTCGCTGGTCGGCTACCTGGTGGCGGTGAATCCCGACCTCAGCCCGAAGTGGCAGGCAAGTTTGCAACGCCGCTTGACCGATGGCTGCGGCGTTCTGGTACCGATTGCCAGCGATACCACCACGCCCAACTCCTGCCGTCCGGGCGCGACAGTCGGGGTGGATCCGACCACCAACGACTTCGGCTCCGGCTTGGTAAGTGATCAGGCATCTTCTTCTCCCACCGTGCTGCCCGGCGACAGTATTCTCTTCGGCGCTATCGCCAGCTACAACGGTGGCCGCGGACACATGTTCAAGTTTGATGCGACCGGAGCCTACGTTGGAGCCTTTGACTTCGGCTGGGATTCAACTCCTGCAGTCTATCCGCACGGCGGCACTTACTCCATCATCATCAAGGACAACTTCTACCCGGCCAGGGGGCTCTACTGCAGTTTTGCCGACCCACTCTGCCAGCCGTTGCCCAACGGCCCGTTCTACATCACCCAGCTAGACGCCAACC